>NC_014410.1:845000-1190000 GCF_000145615.1 Thermoanaerobacterium thermosaccharolyticum DSM 571 | reverse complement strand
TACTATGAAACAGCTACAATCGCAACTTCTACTATCTCCAAGCACCCTTACAGGGCTAATCGATAATCTTGTTGCTGATGATTTAGTATCTCGGTGGAGAGACACTAAAGATAGGCGTCTTGTCTTTTTGAAATTAACTGATAAAGGCTCTAATCTGCTAAATGAAATTTTAGAATACCGTACATTGGTTCTTAATAAAATAGTCACTAAATGTACAAAAGATATAGACTTAAATATGTTAAATAAAAATCTCGAAACATTGTTAAAAACGTCAAACAATATTGATACAATTTAAGAAGGTGATTTTGATGAATTTTTCAATCGAAATAAAAAATTTAAAAAAGAAATTTAGAGACTTTGAAGCTGTCGGCGGAATTACATTTAACGTTGAAAAAGGAGAAGTATTTGGCTTACTGGGTCCAAATGGAGCCGGGAAAACCACAACTATTCGCATGATTACTACTTTGATGCCACCTACATCAGGAGAAATATTTGTTGCAGGGTACGATGCAAAAAAATACGGTGCAACAATAAGAAAATACATTGGATATGTACCACAGGCCCTTTCTGCTGATTCTACTCTAACTGGTTATGAGAACCTCCTCTTTGTAGCTAAACTCCTAAGACTTAGCAAAAAAGAAAGAGAAGAAAGAATTGACTATATACTCAATATATTGAATCTTAAAGATGCAGAAAACCGCCTTATAAAAGAATATTCTGGTGGAATGATACGAAGGTTGGAAATCGGCCAGGCTATAATACACAGACCTGAAGTTTTAATACTTGATGAACCAACAGTAGGATTAGACCCAGTTGCAAGGCTAAATGTCTGGAAAGTGCTTGAAACTCTGAGAAAAGAAACTGGTTTAACTATTTTAATAACTACTCACTATATGGAAGAAGCGGAAGCTATATGTGGAAGAATAGCTATAATGAATAGTGGTAAAATCGCAGCAATGGGTACGCCAGAAGAATTAAAATTAAAAACCGGAAACCCCGATGCCACCCTAGAAGATGTATTTACATTTTTCACTAAAAATCAACTAGAATCTGGAGGTAGTTATCGTGAAACAAGTCAATTACGCAAAAGAATCCAAAGATTCAGCTAAGACAAAATCGCCGCTGAAAATTATTCTTGACTATATATTCAATTCATTCACTATAGCAGAGATGGAAGTTAGGAAGCTAAGGCATGATCCTACAGAATTGCTTACAAGAGCAGTTCAACCAGTTCTTTGGCTTCTAATATTTGGTCAGGCATTTTCCAGAATACGTGCAATACCTACAGGAAATGTAAATTATCAAACGTTTATGGCACCTGGCATCTTGGCCCAATCTATGATGTTTATATCGATATTTTACGGTTTAAGCATAATATGGGATAAAGATCAAGGCATACTTCAAAAGCTTATAGCAATGCCAGTCCCAAGAGCAGCTTTTGTTACAGGTAAAGCATTTGGTGCAGGAGTAAGGGCTATAAGTCAAGTAATCATAATATTATTTTTATCATATTTGCTTTGCCTAAATATCAAGTGGAGTTTGCTAAACATAATCATGAGTATATTTACCATAATACTTGGTGCTGCATTCTTTTCCTCTCTATCTATGGCTTTGGCTGCTATAGTCAAAAGCAGAGAAAGGTTTATGGGAATTGGCCAGGTTATTACAATGCCATTATTTTTTGCAAGCAACGCCATCTATCCAATACAAATAATGCCTCATTGGCTACAAATCATAGCTAAAATAAATCCACTGAGTTATGTTGTTGAACTTTTGCGAGGATACCTTATAAACGGCAGCATTTCAGGAGCTAGTTTTGATTGGTTAATACTGATATTAGCAACAGTAGTAATACAAGTTATCTCTGCTGTTTTATATCCACATATTGTAACGTAAAAACCACCTTATTAACTGATATGCCCGTATAGTAGACAGTAAAAATAACAAGCTGTTTACTGATATGTGGCATATCAGATAAGGTTGGTTTTAATATTTTATTTTGTCTTGAAGAATAAAGCCTTTACTATCTCCATAATTATAATAGGCGAAAGCGATAATAAAACTATAATATCCCAATCGTATATGTTTATATTTTTTATGTCAAATATAGCATTAAGAGGAGTCAATATAACCACAAGTTGAAGGAATATAGAAACAGCTAAAGCCAATACCATGTATTTATTTTTAAGTAAGCCAACTTTAAATATGGATTTGTTGGATCTTGCATTCATCGCTTGAGAAAGCTGTGAAAAAGTTAATACAGCAAATGCCATAGTTCTTGCATTAGTAAGATTTTCTCTTAACCCAAATAAAAATGCTATAAAAGACACTAATCCTATCATTATACCTTCAATGGGTATTCTAAACATGAGTCCATCAGCAAAGATGTTTTCATTTTTAGGCCTTGGTTTTTTGGTCATGATGTCTTTATCAGCCGGCTCAACACCTAACGCTAGTGCTGGTAGACTATCTGTCACAAGATTTACCCATAAAATATGGATTGGTTTAAGAGGCATTGGCATACCTGCTAATGTAGCAATTAAAAGAACAAGTATTTCGCCTATATTGCATGATAAAAGGTAGTGAATAGACTTTTTTATATTTTCATATATAGTCCTTCCTTCCTCTATCGCAGCAACTATTGTCGCAAAATTATCGTCAGTCAATACCATATCTGCAGAATCTTTTGCTACATCAGTGCCTGTTATTCCCATTGCAGCACCTATGTCTGCCTGTTTTAATGCTGGTGCATCATTTACACCATCACCGGTCATGGCTACAACTGCATTATTCCTCTGCCATGCTTTAACAATCCTCATCTTATGTTCAGGGGAAACTCTGGCATACACAGATATATCTTTTACTTTTTTATACAATTCATCATCAGTCATCGCTTCTAATTCTCTACCAGTTACAGCCATATCACCTTTATTTAAAATCCCCAATTCTTTTGCAATAGCCATAGCAGTAATCTTATGGTCACCTGTTATCATAACAGGCTTAATGCCTGCCATTTTGCAGATCTTAACAGAGTCTTTGACTTCTTCTCTAGGCGGATCTATCATCCCTAGTAACCCAATAAATATCAAATCTTTCTCCACATCATCACTGCTTAGCCTTTCGGGAATATCATCAGTATTTTTATAAGATATTGCCAAAACCCTTAATGCGTTATTTCCCATCTTCTCATTTTCTAGTTTAATCTTTGATTTATCATCATCAGTCAAATTCTCTATTTTGCCGTCTTTTAATATGTATTTACACCTTTCTATAACATTGTCAAAGGCGCCTTTTGTTATGACTTTGTAATTATTGTCATGGGCTTTATGAATCGTCGTCATCATCTTTCTGTCAGAATCAAAAGGGATTTCTGCTACTCTAGGATATTTATTTTCCAAATCCGATTTTTTCGAAAGATTCTTTTCAAATACAGATACTATTGCAACTTCAGTTGGATCTCCAAAACTTTTACCTTTATCATCTATAAATGCATCAGTACAAAGAGTTGAACATTCTAATAAAAAATCAGCTTTATTGTCATATTGATCATTTAAATCTAACTCTTTAAAATCAGTATAAACCTTAACAACAGTCATTTTATTTTGTGTCAAAGTACCTGTTTTATCAGAGCATATGACATTGGCACTTCCTAATGTCTCTACTGCAGGAAGTTTTCTTATTATAGCGTTTCTCTTAATCATCTTTTGAACGCCTAAAGCTAAAGTAATTGTCACTATGGCAGGTAATCCTTCAGGAATAGCAGCAACAGCAAGACTTACTGATGTCATAAACATATCAAATACAGGCCTTTTTTCCATTACTCCGATTATAAATATAATCGCACATATAATAAGAGCTCCTGTACCAAGATATTTTCCTAACTGCTCTAATTTAATCTGAAGTGGTGTCCTTACTTTATCTTCATTGTCCAACATTTTTGCAATTTTACCCATCTCAGTATCCATACCAGTCTCTGTCACTACAAATAATCCTCTACCATAGGTTACAATTGTCCCCATATAAACCATATTAATTCTATCACCGATATTCAAATTTTTATCCGATAATTTACCTGCTATTTTTTCTGATGCAATTGATTCACCAGTGAGAGCAGATTCATCAATTTTCAAATTTGCAGATTCTATAATTCTGCCATCTGCCGGTACAAAATTTCCAGCTTCTAAAAACACCACATCACCAGGAACGAGATACTGTGATTCTATCTCTATAACTTTCCCATCTCTTAATACTCGAGATACCGGTGCAGACAATTTTTTGAGAGATTCAAGAGATTTTTCGGCATTATTTTCTTGTATCATTCCTAAGAAGGCATTCAACAAAATGATAAACAAAATTATTACTGCATCCGTAATCTCACCTAGAAAAAGCGAAACTATAGAAGCAATTATTAAAATAATTACCATATAATCTTTAAATTGATCCAATAACATTGAAAGGACGGTTCTTTTCTTTTTTTCACTTAAATTGTTTGGGCCGTATTTTTCTAGTCTCTTTTTAGCTTCTTCTGTCGAAAGTCCGTTATTTACATCTGTCTTTAAATTGCTTGAAATTTCATCAATATCAAGAATCCAATTTTCCTTCATCGTATTCCTCCTAATTTTTGTATAATATAAATAAAGACCTTTATTTTGTATTATTCCACAAAATAAAGGTCTCACTCGCAAATTTGCTTAACCAGCCGGGTGTTTTCACCGTATTGACGACTGATTAACGAAGAGTTACTCCCCTTTAGATATAATTATAACATATTTATTGCACAATATCACCATTTGATAAATATTTTTTTGCTTTAGTCGTCACATATAATACGATTAAATCATCCAGTTTTCGACTCAAATCAAGCACTATATCATATTTTACTTCTTCCTGCTTTATTAAGTCATCAAGTTCATCTCGTAAATTGCTTATCTGTTCTTCTAATATAGATATTTTATTGTACATCATTAGTTCCCCTTTTCTAAAAATCGCATATACAATTTTATCATTAGGAACCAAAAAATTCAATAGGATAAAGCAGAAATTTTATCTAATTTTTTCCACTAATTTTGACAATTTTTTATATATATCTACTATATTTCTCCCGTATTCAATCTCCCAATCTTCACATCCTTCTCTAATTGTCAATATTTCTCCATTTAAGATGTTTCCCAATATGTCGTCATTTGAAATTTTTTGCTTTATTTTTTCTATCAAAAATTCCACTGATGATATTTCTCTTTTTTCCATTTTAATTCAACTCCTATAGAATATTCTAATTATTGTTATATATTCTATAAATGTTATTATTTTCCTGCATAATAGTTAAAATTTTTTCAGTAATTTGATATGATATCAATAGCTTTCTCTAATGCTCTATCTATATTTTCTACTTTTCCACATCCTTGACACATTTTTTGATTTCCGCCACCATTTCCATCTATTATATCTAATACTGAATTAAAAAACGAATTTATATTTATATTAACATCTTCAGATCTCGATATAACTATATTAGCGTTTTTTGAAATACTACATACAATACAAACAATCCCTTTTTCTTTTGTGACAATTTGAGATAAAGTCCTTAATTCTTTTAAATCTCTGTCATTAAAAGTCTTTGTCACCAATTTGTATTTTTTTAAATCAATTGATTCACTAATTAATTTTTCTGCCTCATATAAAAGTATATTTTCTTTCATCTTGTTTAATTCCTTTTTTAATTCCTTATTTTCCAAAAATAATTTATTCACTTTATCTAAAATTTCATCTTCTTTTACAGATAATAATGATATTAACATATTAATACAATTATTCTTGACATTATAATCTTTAATGGCTCTGAGACCGCATAAAAATTCTATTCTGATACCTTTTTTTGATTTCTCATAATTTCTAATTTTTATTAATCCTATTTCACCTAAACTTTTTACATGTGTACCTCCACAAGGTGAATAGTCTATATCTTTAATCTCTACAATCCTAATGTTTTCATTAACCTTTGGTTTCTTTCTTAAAGGCAATTTAATTAACTCTTCATTGTCTACAAAATATGTCGAAATTGGCAAATTTGAATATATTATCTTATTTGCTTCCTCTTCAGCTACTGCAAGTTCACTTTCACTAAGATTGTTGTTCGTCAATGTTATATGCGAACAATCATCTCCTATGCTAAAACTTTCCGTTTCTGCATTATATAATTTATAAAATACTGCTGATAAAAGATGTTGGCCGCTATGTTGCTGCATATTGTCAAATCTTTTTTCCCAATCTATTTCACAAAATACACTTTTATTTTTAGGAATTTCTTTTAACATATGAATGACTTTATTATTTTTTAAAACGACATTATCAACTTTTATTCCATCTATAGTTCCAGTATCTGCAGGTTGTCCACCGCTTTCAGGATAAAAGTATGTTTCATCAAGAATTATTTCATAATATCCATTTACAAAACTTGCATCAATAACATTAGCAGTAAAAGACCTTTTATAGCTGTCATAATAGTACATTCTCTCCATCGTTTAACCTCCTAACAACTTAAAACGCATGGTCAAACCATGCGTTTTCTTTAATATACTTTTGTTCCGTACAAAGTTCTTACTTTCTTGAATTCTTCAATGATTTTTTTCGTAATTTCTCCAGGCTTCCCATTTCCAATTACTCTATTGTCAACTTCAGTTACAGGAATAGCTTCTGCAGCAGTACCAGTTAAGAAGCATTCATCCGCTGTATATACATTAAAGAGCGTAAAATACTTTTCTTCAAATGGTATTCCTAATTTTTTTGCTATGTCAATTACAGTGGCCCTTGTTATGCCTCCAAGCGCTCCCGCAGCAGATGGCGGCGTATACAAAACGCCATCCGATACTATAAATACATTGTCTCCTGTACATTCCACAACATAACCCTCTAAATTCAATAAAAGCGCCTCAGGGTAACCTGCTTTAACTGCTTCGATTTTTGCTAGAATATTATTTAAATAATTCAAAGACTTTATTTGCGGATCTAAAGTCTGAATTGAATTTCGTCTATATGTGGATGTAATTATTTTTAGTCCATTTTGATACATCTCTTCTGGATATAAAGAAATTTCATCCGCAATTATTACGACTGTCGGCTTAGAACATTTATAAGGATCCAGACCTAAATCGCCTTTTCCTCTTGATACAACAAGCCTTATGTATGCATCCTTTAAATTGTTGCGCCTTACTGTCTCACAAATTTTCTCAGCCATTTCCTCTTTGCTTAAAGGGATATCCAGAAGAAGCGCTTTTGCCATATTGTAAAGCCTCTTTAAGTGATCATCAAGTTTAAAAATAACACCATCATATGTTCTGATTCCTTCAAAAACACCATCACCATAAAGGAAGCCATGGTCAAAAACAGAAATGGCTGCTTTTTCCCTATCTACAAACTCGCCATTAAGATATACTACAGGCATATTGACTCCTCCTAATTTCTCTAAATATGTTATTGTAGATTATACCACTTTAAAATTTTAAAGTCAATTTAAAGTCAATTTAAACAAAAAGTCCCTTTAGGGACTTTTTGTTTATTTTATTCAGCTTTTACAGCTCCTGTTGGGCATACAGCCTCACATGCGCCACAATCAATGCATGTATCAGCATCTACCTCATATTTGCCAGTACCTTCGTGAATAGCTTCTACAGGGCATTCTGCAGCACAGGCACCACAGCTAATGCATTCATCTGTTATAATATGTGCCATTATTGTTTCCCCCCTTTTTATGTATACAGTATATACTTCAATGCATATTATATAGCATTTATGACTATATGTAAACACTATAATTATTATGCACAATATTTTGATACTAGGTGGAAGTGGACTTGCAGGAACAGCAATAATAGATGTAATATTTCAAAGTGTTTTGCGGAAACATTACCTCAATTTCATAATGTAAATAGCAAGTACTTTTCGATAAATTTTGAAAAATAATTTCTCTCAAATTTTTCATTTAATAATTCAGGTTAATTAATATTAATCCAATAATGCAAAACAATATACCGATCAAATTTGCTATTGGAATATTTTCTTAAAAAATATGACACCTATAGGAATTAATAATAGTGTAACAGATACGTCTGAAACTATTGCACCTAAACTTATATCCCATCCTACCCTATACGCAAGAAGAAATCCAAATACGGACAACTGAATTTTAAATAATCATCATTTTACCCCAATATACAAGTTCATATCCCATATAGCAGATTGGGTGAAGTCTTCCCTAGATATTTGGTTTAAAAATCTGCTAAAGGTTGATGTGGATGGTACTAAACCCAATATACGTTAAAGCCACAGTTATATCCAAATACAAAGTTTGAATATAATCTATCCACAGGGCTTGATAATGAACGAACAACATTTGAGAAATCTATCTACAACAAAACCATTTCAAATTTTGTCTCTGGTTGAGATCTTATTAATCTCTCAAATGAAAATAAGCTTTTTTTGTCAAATAGACATAAGCAGACGAACAAAAAAATTAAAAAAACCTCTTGTCAAAAATAAAAAGCCGTGCTATAATAACTTCTGTCAGTTGATGCCGAATGGTGTAACGGTAGCACCGGTGACTCTGGATCATCTAGTCTAGGTTCGAATCCTAGTTCGGCAGCCAATATGTGGCCTTATCGTCTAGTGGCCTAGGACATCGCCCTCTCACGGCGAAGACAGGGGTTCGACTCCCCTTAAGGCTACCATCTATATGCAAACTTTATCGTCTACCGAGAGGTTGAAGTGAACTTCAACTCTGTCAGGAAGGACGATTATTTTATTTTAGTTGTTATACTCAAGTCAGATCTCATATTTAACTATTAATATGTATTTCAAGTTCAGTTATTTGAATTTAGACTAAAATGGAATTATCTAATAGCTAAAATATTTTTCCTACTGCACGGAAGTTTAATCATTGTATCGTAAATCGTATATATTAAAAAAGCAGGAATATTTTATCCTGCTTTTTTAATATGATGTAAATTTCAAAACAACATTTTTTACAAAGCTGTTCAGTCAATCATTTTTCACTTAAAAACTTGTGTATCGATGCTGCTGCTTTTTTACCAGCACCCATTGCAAGTATAACCGTTGCTGCTCCTGTCACAGCGTCACCACCTGCAAATACACCTTTGCGGCTTGTTTCAAGCGTATCTTCATTGACTATTATTCCACCCCATTTTTGTTTCTCGAGTCCCTCAGTCGTGGATGTTATAAGCGGATTTGGACTTTGACCTATAGCTATGATTACCGTGTCTACTTCTATTACGTGCTCTGAACCTTTTTCTTCTATAGGTCTTCTCCTTCCTGATTGGTCAGGCTCACCTAAAACCATGTTCACACATTCGATTCCTTTTACATTGCCACTTTCGTCTCCAATTACTCTCACAGGATTTGTTAATAGCTTAAATATGATTCCTTCTTCTTTTGCATGGTGTATTTCCTCAAGCCTTGCCGGCATTTCTTCTTCCGATCTTCTATATACAATATACACTTCGTCTGCTCCCATACGCTTTGCAGATCTTGCAGCATCCATTGCTACATTTCCACCGCCAACTACGGCAACCTTCTTGCCTACTTTGACAGGTGTAGGGTGATTAGGAAAGTCATAAGCTTTCATGAGATTTATCCTCGTCAAAAATTCATTTGCTGAGTATACGCCATTTAGATTTTCTCCCGGTATACCCATGAATTTAGGTAGTCCTGCACCTGTTCCTATGAACACTGCTTCATATCCCATCTCAAATAGATCATCAATTGTCAGTATTTTGCCTATAACCATGTTTGTCTCTATTTTTACTCCTAATTTTTTTAATGAGTCTATTTCTTTCTGAACTATCTCCTTAGGAAGTCTAAATTCAGGGATGCCGTACATTAAAACTCCACCGGGTGTATGAAATGCCTCAAAGATTGTTGTGTCATATCCCATCTTAGCTAGATCGCCAGCACATGATAGTCCTGCAGGTCCTGAGCCTATTACTGCAACTTTCCTGCCATTTTTTTTAAGTGCTTCTACTTTGTCTTCTTTGTTCCTCATATGCCAATCTGCTGCAAATCTTTCAAGCCTTCCTATGGCTACAGGTTCTCCTTTTTTGCCTCTTGTACATACTGATTCGCACTGGCTTTCCTGCGGACATACTCTTCCACATATGGCAGGTAAATTGTTTGTCTCTTTTATCTTTTGATATGCTCCTTCAAAGTTTCTGTTTGCTATCTGCTTTATGAAATCTGGTATCTGAACATGCACAGGACAGCCGCTGACACATGGCTGATTTTTGCATTGAATGCACCTTTCTGCTTCTTCAACAGCCATATTTTCTTCATACCCCAGTGCAACTTCTTTGAAATTTTTGTTTCGTACATTTGGATCCTGTTCAGGCATTTGTACTTTTTTTAGTGACATATTAGCCATTTAAGATGCCCCCTAACTTGCATTCATGCTCATATTTTTCTAACGCTTTTTTCTCCATGTCTTTGTACATGTTCTGACGCCTCATCGCCTCATCAAAGTCTACTTTAAACCCGTCAAAAGCAGGTCCATCTACGCAGGCAAATTTTGTTTCGCCATCAACTGTGACTCTACATCCTCCACACATTCCTGTTCCATCTATCATGATAGGATTCATACTGACCATTGTAGGTATGTTGTATTCTTTCGTAATTCTACATACCATCTTCATCATTATCAATGGTCCTATCGCTATTACTTCGTCGTATTTGTTGCCCTTTTCTATTAATTCTTTTAGCACATCAGTAACAAAGCCTTTGCGTCCTTTGCTTCCGTCATCTGTTGTTATATAGAGATTATCACTTACAGCTCTCATTTCATCTTCAAGTATGACGTACTCCGCACTTCTTCCTCCGATTATGCTATCTATTGATACGCCATTTTTATTAAGCATTTTTACTTTAGGGTAAAGTGGTGCAACTCCTACTCCACCGCCAATGGCTAATACTCTTTTTGTATCTTTTGAAAATTCTACAGGTGTTCCCAATGGCCCTACAAAATCATGCAATTTATCTCCAACATCTAATCTACCTAACTTCTTTGTACTCATACCAACTTCCTGAAATATAATTGTGACAGTACCCTTTTCATTATCGTAATCAGCAATAGTCAAAGGGATACGTTCACCTTTTTCATCGACTCTCACTATGACAAATTGACCTGGTTTGGCCTTTTTTGCCATTAAAGGAGAATTTATAACCATCAGTTTTACAGTCGGATTTAATTGTTTCTTCTCTAAAATCTCATTCATTGTGTTTTTAACACCTCCATAATATAGTGTAACAAAATTATGTCTGGTTGTACACCAGACATAATTCTTTTATTTAATGATATATTATATATTTATATATTTATTGTCAAATACTTTGTATATTTTTTAAACTTTATCGACAAAAGCAATAGTTAGTCTATTCTCTAAATTAAATATCAGTAATATTCAAACTCACTTTTTAATTTTTAAAGAGATTCCACATAAATCTTTTCAATAACTGACTCTGTAGCCTCTATCGGTGCTATAGATAGCAGTCCATCTAGAGAAGGTGTTGTTTTTGCAAGATTAACTAAAGTCGGAATATCTTCTTTTGTAAATCCAAAATCTGTTAGCTTTTGAGTACATCCAACGTTAAAGAGCCATTCTTCAACTTTTTGAGATACATATTCTGCTTCAGAAGGCAAACCCTTCAAGCCAGGCACCACAGGGCTATATACATCAGCCAAAATTTCTGCTGTAGCAGGATAAATTGCTTTTATCACTGCAGGTAATATTGCTCCAAGTCCAAGACCATGAGCTATCTCAGGTTTTACAGCACTCAAAGGATGCTCCAAAGCATGAGTAAGGTGCAAAAGACCATTGTCAAAAGAAATACCAGCCAAAGCAGAGGCATACAGCAAATAATACCTTGCTACAAGATTTAAAGGATCATTTACAGCAGCAGGAAGATAGCGAACTATCAATCTTACTGTCTCTTTTGCAGTAAGAATGCTATACGGGGATGCAGCAAGTGTTGTAGCAGCTTCAGTAATATGGTTTAATGCATCTACAGTTACTGCTATTGTCTGCCTTTTATCAAGTTTAGTCATAAGTGCAGGATCATCTATTGCATACATAGGATACAGACAATCATAAGCAATAGCCGGTTTATAATTTTTTTCTGGTATTGTGGCTACTGCAAATCTGTCTACTTCCGTGCCAGTGCCGTGAGTAAGATTTATAGCTATGATAGGAACAGCCTCTTCAGGTATAAATTTCTGCTCATAAAGTTCTCTTGCATTTTTATCAGTATACTTTAAAAGTACAGCTACACTTTTAGCAGTATCTATAGGGCTGCCACCACCAATTCCTACAACTGCTTTTGCTCCAGATTCGCGTCCAATTTTTGTTGCCTCATCAATCATGTCAACAGTAGGATTAGGACCAACCCTATCATAAAGTGAATATTTTAAATCAAGCTCATCCAGTATAGGTTTCACAACATCCCAAGCACCGCTGGCTTTATAAGAACCCTTTCCTGTTATAAAAATAACATTATCAATACCTTTATTTTTGAGAACCTCTAAAATATCTTTTATTTTTTGTATGCTACCTATTCCAAAATAAGTCGTATTTTTACAGCGTAGCTCAAAAACTTTACTAGGGTTTATTTTTGTTTCCCACATCTTTATAACCTCCTATTTGTTAAATTTATGACATTCATTATATAATTATAATACTATCCTATCGAATAGTCAAATTAGACATTATAATAAAAGTGTCTCTAACATAAATGTTGAATGAAAAAAAATGAGAAAAACTTTCTGTTAATCTCCAATTTGCTTTAGATGAATCTATGGATTTAAATTACAATGCTCGTAAGAATTTTTGCTATGCAACTCTAAGCAAAGCTGGTAGATGAGAGACAAATTATTTTCTATAGCCCTGAATATGCATCAAAGGCCAGGATGGATCGTACTGCTTCAATAGCTAAAGCAATGGATATGATTAAAAATCCTGGGAAGTACAATAAATCTATATCACATGGTGCGGCTAAATATGTAAAGAATCTTGTTTTTAATGCTGATACATGGAAAATATCTGAGAGTGTGCGTCAGCATTTGATTTTTGATGAAGAAAAATTACGTGAAGAAGAGAAATTTGATGGTTATTATGCCATAGTTACCAGTGAGCACAAAGATACACCTGAAAAAATAATTGGCATGTATTGTGGGCTTTGGAAGATATAGAAGTCTTTGAAAGTAACGAAAAGTGATTTTGAAAGTAAATCTGTTTATTTGTCATTGAAGGAGCATATAGGCGCTCACTTTTTGATATGCTTTATAGCTCTTGTAATTGTAAGGATATTAGAATATAGATTGAAAGGCAAATATTTGGTAACAGAAATACTTGAATGCCTAAACAAGGCATCATGCAGTCAAATTAAAGAAAACTATTATGTTTTTGATTTTTACAATGATGTACTTAAAGGCATAGGCAAAGAGTTAAAGATAGATTTTAGTAAAAAGTTTATGACACTTGGAGAGATTAAAAAAATTTTGGGAGAAACGAAAAAAGTTAATTTTCACTACAACTTTTGGGCAAAATCAAAAAGTACAAAACCCTTTATTTTAAAGGTGTTAAGGACTTTTTTTATCCTTCTTTGCTGCAAAAGTCAGGATATTACAAGAGAAATGTTATGTTGATATTAAGTACATGTTACGTTTATGTTAATTTTTTAAGATCTAAGCAGCTCAATATCAAACCCTGCGTCTATATAACCTTGTTTTATAATATTGTAATATCTCTTACTAGGTCTTCCTATATCATTTCCAGGGTTCATTATATAAACCATTGCTTTTATTGGCTTATTTTCACATATAGCTTCTACAATTTCTTTATGATAAAGAATCGGATAATCTTCATATTTGTCTAAAGCATCTTCGTCTGTCTTTTCTATTTCCCATAAAATAGCCGGAACTTCACTATTATCTGATGGCTCAATAGTAGCAAAGGCATTTTTATCTTTACCCCTAAATATAAGTTTCCAGTTTTTAAGGATTGCAGGACCAATTAATTTTGCTTTAGGGCACCTTCTCAACATTTGCATAAAGTTCATATTGCTTCCATATGCCAAATATAGTTTTCCCATAAGATGGCCTCCTTTTAAATTGCTGAATTAATATCGTAAAAAGTTTACCATAAAAATTATATTTAAACTTTAAAAAAATAAGAGAACGAAATGTCCTCTTATTTACCTTTAATATTTTCAATGTACTTTATAGCTTTTTTTATCCTTTCAATCGTCTTTTTCTTGCCTAATAGCTCCATTATATCAAATAAGCCCGGGCCAAATGTTTTTCCCGATATAGCAAGCCTAGTTGGATGAAACAAATCTCCGCTTTTTATATCCAATTTTTCTATTAAATCTCGGTATGCTTTCTCAGTCTCAACTAAATTAAAATCATCTACTTTGTCTAATACTTCAATGGCTTCTTTAAGTATATTATCAACACCATCTTTTTCAAAATATTTTTTTACACCCTTTTCATCATAATCAAATTCATCATTAAAATAGTAAGACATTGCCTCAGCGATTTCATTTAAAGTTTTCTCTCTCTCTCTTACAGCACTTACAACCTTTTTAATATAATCGTAATCATAGTTATCGCCTATTAATCCTTTATTAATCAAAAACGGTATGACTTCTTTTGTCAATCTATCAATATCGCAGTCCCTTATATAAATACCATTTAACCAGGTAAGTTTCTTCGTATCATATATTGCGGGATTTTTAGATACTCTATCTAATGTAAATTCACTTATGCTCTTCTCTGTACTAAATACTTCTTCACCGTCAGAGGGAATCCATCCAAGTAACGTGATATAATTTATGATTGCCTCCGGAAGATAACCTAAATCTCTAAACTCCTGTACAGATGTAGCACCATGCCTTTTGCTGAGTTTGCTTCTATCAGGTGCTAATATCATAGAAACATGCGCAAAACTTGGTTTCTCAAATCCTAGTGCATCATATATAAGAATCTGTTTAGGCGTATTCGATAGATGCTCTTCTCCTCTTATTATGTGGCTTATCTTAAGATCATAGTCATCAATTACAGTTGCAAAGTTATAAGTTGGCATATTATCCGATTTCATTATAATAAAATCATCAAACGTTGAATTGTCAAATTCAACATCGCCTCTTATTATGTCATGTACGGTCGTTTTCCCTTCTTTCGGCACCTTAAGCCTTACAACATATTTCTTGCCTTCATCCATATATTTTTTCACTTCATCTGCCGGTAAATTTCGACATTTTCCGGAGTACATAGGAGGTTTACCTGCTTTTTGCGCTTCTTTTCTCATTTCGTCAAGTTCCTCTTTTGTACAAAAACAATAATAGGCTTTACCTTCTTTTACTAACTTATCCGCATAATTCTTATATAAATCTAACCTTTTGGATTGGTATATAGGTCCTTCATCCCAATCAATTCCCAGCCATTTCAGCCCATCTATTATGGCCTTCATTGAATCTCCTGTTGAACGCTCTAAATCTGTATCATCAACTCTTAAAATCATTTTGCCATTATTATGCCTTGCAAAAAGCCAATTAAATAGCGCAGTCCTTGCACCGCCAATATGTAAATTGCCTGTAGGGCTTGGTGCAAACCTTACTCTAACATCCCTCATATAAACATCCCTTTCAACTGTCTATTGGATTTTAAACTAATTTAGATTATACTGTAATATATAATATTTTTCAACAATTCGTCATATTATATGGTTACATACCGAATTTTTAATGTTAGGAGGTGCGTCATGAAGGATATAATAGTAAATTTGCTTAAAGAACGAGGAGTTACTATTGAAGATATGGCAGATCTTGTCTTAGAGCTTCAAAAGAAATATTATGATTTAACAAGAGAAGAATGTATCGAAAGCTTAAATTCTGTGCTAGATAAAAGAGAAGTTCAAAATGCTGTTTTAACAGGTATAACCCTTGATAAACTGGCAGAAAAAAATATGCTTGAAGAACCTTTGCTTTCAATCCTTAAAAGAGATGAGCCACTTTATGGTATTGATGAAATATTAGCATTAAGTATTACTAATATATACGGTTCAATAGGACTTACAAATTTTGGTTATTTAGACAAGGTCAAACTTGGCATAATAGGAATCTTGAATGAACATAAAGATGAAAGATGCAATACATTCATAGATGATTTGGTTGCCGCAATAGTAGCAGCCGCCTGCTCTAGAATAGCTCACTCAATTAAAAGTGGAAAATCTAACTAAACATTAAAAGGGGCTTATTTTAAATATAGAGCCCCAATATTTAATTATTTTTTAAAAAACTCTCTTGGAATGTGGCAATAGCCATTAGGATTTTTCTCAAGGTATTTCTGATGGTATTCCTCAGCATCATAAAAGTTCTTTAATGGCTCAATTTCAGTCACTATTGGTTTATCATATTTTTTCTGTTCTTCATCTCTCGATTTGATTATGATGTCAGCATCATCACTATCAATATAGTAAATGACTGTCCGGTACTGTGTTCCTATATCGTTACCTTGTCTGTTTTTAAGTGTTGGATTTATAATCTTCCAATAATTTCTTAATAAATCTTCCAGGGATATTATGTTTTCATCGTACCTTACATAACAAGCTTCTGCAAAGCCTGTTGTATTTGTGCAGACTTCTTCATATGTTGGATTTTCTTTGTTTCCATTTGCATAGCCAACTTTGGTTTCAGCAACACCATCTATAGTGTCAAAATAAGCTTGAACACCCCAAAAACACCCTCCAGCTAAAACTATTTCCTTCATTATTAATCCTCCTAACTTAAAATCTATTACTATTTTACCATATTAATCAGCGCAAAAGAAAAATTCACCATCACATGAATTTTTATCTTAATATTTTTTTGTGCTATCACTAAATAATTACTGCCTTATCAATGTAAATTTCACTTCTCCATTTGTCGTTTCAACACCATCTAATTTATATGACTTCAATGGGCTTTCAAAATTCAAAACAGTTTTATAATTTTTAATGAGATTATTTAAATATTCTCCAGTTATTTCCACACTTTTAATAGTAATTGATTCAATATTAAAATTTATTTTGCCTCCATCTACTTTAAAGATACCTTTTAAAGTATAATTGTCTCCATCAATTAATGTAAAGCCACTATCATCGAATGCAATTTTAACATTTTTCAGCATGACATCATAATTATCAATCATATTGCTTATCGATACGTCGCTGAAAGAAGCTGACACAGCATCAAACTGGATGTTTATGTTGTCAGGCTGTAAACTATCCCAAGGCAGTTTAGAAATATTATTTAGCAAAAAGTCAAGAGATGGTATACTAGTTTCCAACGACTCACTTAAGCTTAATATTTTCTGATAATCACCAATTTGCCTTTTAATATTGACTAGCATTGCTCTTTTGCTAGATTCTAACTGTTCAATCTTAAATACCAAATTTTTTTGTTCATCCAGTTTCTTTTTTAAATCATTGCGCTGATTGTTTAATGCTTCTTCTTCAGATTTTTTATTCTTCAAAAGATAGTTTATGTGATCTAATTTACTGTAAAAATAATTAGTAATTATGTCTATGTATATTAACCTATGCAAAAGCTCTGATGCATTATTTGACATTAATAGGAGCGATAAGATGGTATTTGTTCCATTCATATATAAGAATCTGAACCAACTTTTTACGTTATTTCTTTCTTTTACAATATCTTGATTTAAGCTGGATATTTCTTTCTCCATAGAATCGATTTTCTCATTAGTATTGATGATTTCCATATTAATTTGGTCAAGAAGCCTTAATGATCTGGCTTTTTCCATGTCTAAATTAAACAATTCGAGAACAATTTTTTGCTCTTCCAATTGGGCATTTTTTAAGTCAGATGCAGGGTCAGAATAAACTATTGTAATTTCGGAAACTATTAAACAAAAAACTAGTATTATCGATATATATTTCCTCATAATTTCTCCCCATAATGTTCTATATGGAACAAATTTACACTTTTAATCTACTGTTATCTTGTCTTTTATTTGCTCAAATAATTTTGGACCAATCCTTGAAACGTTCATAATATCTTCTATTTTTTGAAAATTCCCATGTTGTTCTCTAAAGTCGATTATACGCTGTGCAGTGACTTCACCGATCCCCGGTAATGTATCAAGCTCTTCTTTTGTAGCCTTATTTATGTTTATCTTGCCATCAGCTTTTTCAACATCACCGATTCCTCCTGTGGAACTATTATTTTCTCCAATTTTTGGTATCTTTATCATTTGCTCATCTTTCACTTTCTCGGCCAAATTTATGTTGGAAAGATCTGCACCTTCCAAAGCACCACCTGCAAGCTTTATAGCATCATCAACCCTGTCACCATCTTTCATTGTATATACACCAGGTGATTTAACAAGTCCTGTCACATAGACTTTTATTTCTTTGGGCTTTTCATTGCTTACTATTTCATTTGTATTACCTGCATTTAAGACCGAATCAGTGCTTTTTAAACTCATATCAATGTTACTGTCATTGTTTTTATATTTTTCAAAAATAAAATATCCTGTTGTAAAAAGTACTACAGCAAGCAATATAATTATTCCGTACTGTTGGTTTTTAGTTAATTTAAACATGTTTCACCTCTCACCGATAATTATTTATATAAATATTTCTACATTTTTATATAAATTCCTTTTTAAATTTTATATTTTTTTGTTATACTAAAATTATAAGCGCAAAGTGGAGGCAAAAGCATGAAAAAAACTTTTACTTTTATTATGGCATTTATAATTTTAATAAGTTTTATTCCTCATGTGTATGCAATTGAAAGTCCACCTCAGATAGTAGGTCCGACCGCAGTATTAATGGATTTCACTACAGGACAGGTGCTTTACGATAAGAATATGCATCAAAAGATGTATCCTGCAAGCACAACAAAAATCTTAACTGCAATCATAGCTATAGAAAAAGGAAAACTAAACGATGTAGTAACTGTAAACGACGATGTTAAAAATATCGATGGTAATTCTATTTACTTAGTTCCAGGAGAAAAGCTTACGTTGGAACAACTGCTTTATGCAATGCTTCTTGAATCTGCCAATGACGCTGCAATTGCAGTTGCCGATCATATTGGTGGCAGTGTACAGGCATTTGCTGATATGATGAATAAAAAAGCAAAAGAGATAGGAGCAAATGACAGTCATTTTGTCAACCCTAATGGATTGCCAGATAATAATCACTATTCGACACCATACGATATGGCATTAATTGCGCGATACGCAATGGGAAATGCGACATTTAGAAAAATTGTAAGCACAATACATTATCAGATACTACCTACCAATAAGTTTGACAAACCAAGAGATTTATGGATTAGCAATAGACTTATAAAACCTTCAAGTTTCCACTATGATGGAGCAGATGGCGTAAAGACAGGTTACACTATAGCTGCAAATCAAGTTTTTGTCGGTTCTGCCACAAGAAATGGTCATAGGCTAATATCTGTCATAATGGGAGATGAGGGAACTAACATATGGTCAGATACAATAAATTTGCTTGATTACGGATTTAACAATTATACACTGGTCAATCCTCTTGAGAAAGATTCTATTGTAACATATGCAGATGTTGGAGAAGTGAAATTTAAATTGCCTCTAATAGCAAAAGATTCTTTCTATTACGCTGTACCCAAAGGTGAAGAAAACAACATTAAATCAAGCATAACATTAGATAATAATATTAAAGCACCTATTAAGAAAGGTACTGTATTGGGCAAAATCGATTTCACTTTTGATGGCAAAAGTATTGGCAGTGTGCAGCTTGTTGCAGATGAATCAGTCTACAAAAATTACTTAGGAACCTATTACAATAGCAACAGAACTACAATAATAAAAGATTACGGCACGATAAGATCATATATTGAATTGATATTGGGATTATTTGCAATTTTAGTTTCAGTTGTACTTTGGCGAAGAAAAAGAGCAAAAAACAGATTCATATTTATAAAATAAAAGGGTGGCATACCCCTTTTTTTATCTGTAAAATAATTTTGCAATATGTGGTTTTTTTATGCTTACTGCTTTATGTGGACATAATTCCTGGCAGCAAAAACATCTTATGCACGTTTTAAGGTCAACAGTAGGTTTTTTATCTATCATTTTTAATGCTTTAGGAGGGCAATTAGATACGCATATTCCACAACTTTTGCATACATCATAATCAAAAATTGGATACGGCTTTACATGCTTATCTAAATACTTCATTAAAAATGGTGGTATTTTTTCAGTGACACTAAACCCTCTCAAAGTAGGTATATCAAAGTTACTGACTTTAGCATCATCAATATTCATTCCAATTATTTTTATATCTTCAAAACGTCCAAGCCCTCTTCTTTGTGCCATAAAAACCGTCGGTGCGTCTTCGTGATTTAGTCCGATTATCAACGTTGCCACTGTGTCAAGTGAAAAAACATCGTTAGATGATATAATTAGTCCTACTTTTTTTGGTTTACCCGCCGATGGTCCGTTCCCTTCCATAGCAATGACAGCATCCATAATCGATAAAACCGGCTTTAAAAAGACATTGATGTCAATCAGCATGTCTGAAAAGTCTTTTACATCAGGCATTGACAGATGATACCCAGCCTTCACAAGTCCTGGTATGGCACCGAATTGATTTTTAACTGCTCCTGTATATACTGTCATACCGTGTGTTTTCAATTTTGGTAGTGATATAATTGAATCGCATTCCATAAGTGCTTTCATAAAAGTCGCTTGTTTAATAAGTTTCCCATCAGATATTTTAACCACTATCTCTTCAGTATTGTAATTCAGTTCAGCACCAGTCCTTTTTGCAACATCTATCATACCTGTTGTTTCGTAGATTGATCTTAAAGCCCTCTCACTGAATGGTCCTGCAGGACTATCACCAATAATAGGAATAGCCCCCATATCTTTTATAGTACTGGCAACAGCTTCAACTATTGCTGGATGTGTTGTCACGGCATCATCAGGTTTGTTTTTCTTCAACAAATTTGCCTTTAAAAAGACCTTATCGCCTTTTTTTATGTACTTTTCTAAACCACCAAGATTTTTATAAGATCTTTCTATAGCTTTTCTTACTTCATCCGCGGAGTAGGAATCACACTTTTCTATAGATACAATATTCAAAATATACGCCACCTTTAATTACAATATACTTCTTAATATAGAATATATTATATATGCATGAAAATAGCAATAAAATATTATAGGAATGCAACACAGCACATTCCTACGTAAAATTTTTTCAATATTACATTAACATCAGTATTTACTTAGATCATCGCCTACTCTTATTTCATCAAGATAATTGTATATAGTATATCTGGATACGCACAATATTTTTGCGACGTAGTCTATTGCACCTCTAATTAAAAATGTACCTTTAGCGTCTAACATTTTTACCATATTAACCTTTTCTTCTTTTGACATAAAATTAACTGGTTTTCCATAGTTCTCTATGGTAGTATTTACAATATTCTCTAAAACGTCATTTACGCTTCCTCCGTACGGCTCTACAGGTGTTTCCCCACCATCATTAATTTCACAAAGGTCGTCCAACGTATTCTTAACCATTATATATTCAGAAATATCAATATTTATGCATAAACAGCCTATAGGTTTACCAGTATCGTCTTTGATGTACACAATAGTAGACTTGAGTATTTTACCATCTTTACCCTTTGTTTTAAAATTAACTTCATTTTCAGTTTTATTGGCCTTTAGTGATTTCAAAATTGCCTCTGGTATAGGATTTCCAACCTCTCTACCTGTTATATGTCCATTACCAACTGCAATTACAGAACTTTGTAAATTTGAAAAATCATAGAGAACAACTTCACAATTTTTCCCAAATGTTTTTGCAATACTATCTACAATAGGTAACATGTTTTTTAAAATCGGATGCACTTTTGTAGGCACTTTTATCCCCCCTAAAACTTCAAAATATAAATTAAACTAATTTAAACATTAAATATTTTATTGAATATAAAATTACGAAAAAAACCTCCCTGCCTTCCTGTGCAGGCCTTGGAGGTTTATATTAAAGATATTATACTAATCAAATATTACGTTGTCAAGAGCAATTTCCTTAGCATCACCCCAAAGTCTTTCCAAAGAGTAGAAGTTTCTCTCATCCTTTGTAAAAATATGCACAACAATGCTGCCGTAATCCATCAAAATCCATGTAGCTGAATTATACCCTTCAATATGGTTTACCGTAACACCTTCTTCCGCCAGCCTTTCTAACACCTCATCGCACAATGATTTAACATGAGTAGTTGATGTACCACTAGCTATCACAAAGTAATCAGCTACTGTGGTTAATTCTCCCACAAAAAGAGCTTTTAGTTCCAATGCTTTTTTATCATCCAGTATTTTTAAAATCTTTAATGTTAATTCAGCACTATCTTTATCCAATGCAATACCTCCGAACTCAAAAATCTATATTTTGCAATATTGAATTTGTTTTAATAATCATATCATTACGAGCAATCACTGTTTTTATATACAATAGTTGATGCTTCTTAATGACATAGTTTATAGTCTGGTCTAGTGCCATTATGACAGCTCCATCAAGATCGCTCGATGATGCTTTTCTCAAATTCTCTACTCCTTCAAAATTTCTATTGGGTTCAATGTAGTCTGCTAAAAATATTATTTTATCTAATACTGTCATGTCTTTATCTCCCGTTGTATGCAGCATAATAGCTCGTTTTATTTCTTCATCATGTATTCCAAAATATTCTCCGATAAGGTATCCTCCAACAGGTCCATGCAACAAAGATGGTGACCTTAACAAAACATCATCTAATTGAATGTTGTATTTGTTAGCTAATGAAATAAGTTCTTCATCGCTGAGATTTTTTGCGCAATCATGAAGAAGACCTGCTACTTTCGCTTTTTCAATATCCGCATTATATTTTATAGCTAATTTCTCCGCTGTCTCCATCACGCCTAGGGAATGTTTAAATCTTTCTTCATTTAATACTTTTTTCAATTCATCAATATAAAATTCAAGATTCATGGTATCACCTTCTTTTATAAAGCCCGGCTTTTTCAATGTACCTTTCTACAGATTCAGGCAACAAGTATTTTATAGGTCTACCTTCATATACGCGATTGCGTATATCTGTCGATGATATGGCCAATGATGGAACAGTTACTTGAAATATGTCTTTATTATAAACTTTCTTAATGTAATCTATCTTTTCACTGATACTATCACCAGCATATCCAGGCCTTGTTGCTGCAACAAAATTGCACATTTGCAAAAGTTCTTCAGCATTTTTCCAAGTCAAAATTTCAAGTATTGCATCTGCGCCAGTTATAAAAAATATCTGCGTATTTTCCCCATATATCTTTTTAAACTCTTTTAAAGTATCAATTGTATAAGTATATCCTTCCCTCTCTATTTCAATAGCAGATACTTCAAAATATGGATTTGTAACAGTAGCAAGAATCGTCATCAAGTATCTTATATGCTTATCTGTAATATTTCTTTTGACTTTATGAGGTGGATTACCTGATGGAACAAATATTACTCTATCAAGATTAAATTGATCCCTAACAGCCTCTGCTGTTACAAGATGTCCAAAATGTATTGGATCAAACGTACCACCCATAATGCCAAGCCTAAGAAAACTATTTTCCATCTAAATAAATCCTCCACTTAAAATTCAATTAACCAGCTTATTATATACGTAATTATACAATAATAAGCACTTACTGACAACATTCAACAAGTTTTATGGATATTTTGATTATTCGTAATACTCAAACTCAAAATCTCGTACATTTATAGTGTCACCATCTTTAAAACCTCTTTCCTTCAGCATATCTATTACTCCAGATTTTTTTAATATCATTTCAAAATACCTTAAAGAATTTTCATCTTGTAGATTAACTCTTTTCAATAATCTATCAATTTTAGAACCGCTTAAATAATATACACTATTTTTAATATCTATATCTACGGTTTCCTTTTCTTTTGGCATATTATAAATAATAACATCTTCTGTATTTTCTTCAACATCTAGTTTAAACTTATCAAGGATTTCAATAGTCTTATCAAGCAAATTTTCAATGCCTATACCAGTTATTGCAGATATTTTAAAAACATCGTACCCAAAACTTTGAATTTTTGCGCTTATATCGTCTAAATCAATTAATGATGCATCTAATGCATCTATTTTATTCAATGCAACTATCTGAGGTATTTCTTTTAGCTTATCATTATACAAGTACATCTCTTCATTGATTTTTTTAAAATCATCTATAGGATCTGACAATGGATTCGACACGTCAATAATATGCAGTATCAATTTCGTCCTTTCTATGTGCTTCAAAAAGTCATATCCAAGTCCTTCTCCTCTATGAGCACCTTCAATAAGACCTGGTATATCAGCCATGACAAAAGATTTCCCTTTATGATAAACTACACCTAGATTTGGATATAAAGTAGTAAAAGGATAGTTTGCTATCTTTGGTCTAGCATTAGTACAAGCTGCCAGCAAAGTTGATTTACCTGCATTTGGAAAACCAACAAGTCCAACATCAGCCAATAGCTTTAATTCTAAGCGAATATAAAGTTCCTTTCCCTCTTCACCACTTTCTGCAAATCTAGGAGTCTTTAATGTGGCTGAAGCAAATTTTGCATTACCTCTTCCGCCTTTGCCACCCCTCAAAACAATAGCTTTCTGACCAGGTTTCGTAAGATCAGCAATTAACTCGTTTGTATCATCTCTAATTATTTGTGTGCCAACAGGCACTTTTATGTATAGATCATCTGCATCTTTACCGTACTTATTATTGCCGCTTCCATTTTCACCACTAGGCGCTACATATTTTCTTTTATATTTAAAGTCCATCAATGTCGACATATTGGGGTCAGTAATAAATACCACGTCGCCGCCTTTACCGCCGTCACCCCCATCTGGTCCACCGTACGCCACATATTTTTCCCTTCTAAATGAAATAACACCATTGCCACCATTTCCTGACTTTATGTAAATTTTTGCACTATCTATAAACACACCATCACCTACTTTAAATTATTTATCTTCAATCTTATTTTTAATGTATTTCATAATACTATCCATATCGCTATTGAATACAGTACGCTCATCATTGCATTTATCAATAACTTTCTGAATATACTCAAAAATCTTATCCATTTTTCCAAGCTGAGCATACCCCAGCAAAACTTGAAGATCATTTAAATATTCATGCCTCTTTAGATTTATGTATTCTATTAAATATTTTTCATCATTTTTTGTCATTTGTATCACTCCCAAGACAAATAAATAATTTATATATATTATACCACATAACTTTGTATAAAAAAGAAAAATCCCGGCTTACGCCAGGACTTCCTTTCTTTTTTCATATACACTTACCTGTTTTTTGTCTTTTCCTTTTCTCTCAAAAGCAACATATCCATCAATTAGTGCAAACAATGTATCATCTTTACCTCTACCCACGTTAACTCCAGGATGTATCTTTGTGCCTCTTTGCCTTACAAGTATATTTCCCGCTAATACAAACTGGCCATCTGCTCTTTTTACTCCGAGCCGCTTTGACTCGCTGTCACGACCATTGCGGGTGCTTCCCATACCTTTTTTATGAGCAAATAACTGTAGCCTCATCAATTACACCTCCTATCAAATACTTTTACATACGCAGGATAATCTTTCTCAATATCTTTAAGTCCTAAAATCATTGTATCAATAATAGCACACAACCTAATGCTGTCATCATTCGCACCATAACTTTCTATTTCAACATACATATATCCATCATTTATCTTCTTTTTAATGGACGCTGTCTTAAGTGATTCTAAGCCAAGGACAGCCGTCTGCGCCACTGCAGTAACGCCGGCGCATACTATATCTCTGTCATAAACATCATAACCAGCATGTCCTTTAATTTCGAATTTTTGTACTTTGTCATCAACATCTCTAAATATATTAACCCTAATCATTTTATTTACATAATCTTTTCAATCTGAACTCTCGTAAATGGCTGACGATGTCCACGCTTCTTTCTTTCATTCTTCTTTGGCTTATACTTAAAAACTATGATTTTTTTGCCTTTTCCATGTTCAAGAACTTTTGCATCAACCTTTACATCTTTAAGATATGGTTTGCCAAAATCTACAGTTCCATCGTCCTTTGCTACAGCCAACACCTTATCAAAGGAATACACACTGCCAGCTTCGCAGCCAAGTTTCTCAACTTCGAGAATATCGCCTTCTTGAACTCTGTACTGTTTGCCACCTGTTTCTATAATTGCGTACATTAGGGCACCTCCTCTTTACCAGTCTCGCCGAAATCAAGGTACTTCCAAAGGTATTTCCAATGGAAGCATTAAAAAACCCGTTCCGAGCGGCTACAAAGTGTATTCTAGCATAATAATAAATAATTGTCAATCATAATTCATAGTCCACCTGAAATTCATCTATGTCAAGCTTATCATTTAAAACTGTATTTATTTCTGCTCCAAATTTTTCCTTGTAGCTTTTCTTTAAATCATTTTGACTAATTAAATTTAATATTCTTCTATTTGAAGTTATTTTAATTTTTTTTGCGTTAGTATTTCTCAAAATTCTTTCAATCGTCCGCTTAATTTTAAGCACAAGCATATTGTTTGACATAACATACCCTGTACCTTTGCAGCACTCACACTTATCCTGCAAATACTCACTTACATTTGATCTTACTCTTTTCCGCGTCATTTCAACCAATCCTAAATGGGTAAATCCCAGGACACTACATTTCGATCTATCGCTTTTTAAAGATTCCTCAAAAACGCTTAAAAGTTTCTGTCTGTCACTTTCATTGTCCATATCAATAAAATCTATAACTATAATACCGCCAATATCCCTTAATCTTAATTGAAGTGCTATTTCTTTAGCCGCCTCTATATTTGTCTTTAGTATTGTCTCCTGAAGTGAAGATTTCCCTACATATTTTCCTGTATTTACGTCTATAACAGTCAATGCTTCAGTTTTATCAATTATTATAAAACCACCACTTTTGAGCCATACTTTCTTGCCTAAAAGCCTTTCAACTTGCTTTTCAATACCATATAAGCTTATTAAGTCTCCTTCTTCATATTTTATAGATATATTTTGTCCCTGCTTTTTTATATAATCCAAAGTTTTCTCATACTGCTCCACATCATTAATCACAATTTCATCAACCATAAATGATGACAAATCTCTTATATATTTTACAATAAAATTCTCTTCTTCGTATATTAATTCAGGGGAGTTGACATATTTATATTTTTTAATTATTTCATCGTACAAATAGCATAAATCCAAAATGTCTTTTTCGAACTCAACCTCATTTACATTTTGTGCTGCTGTCCTAATGATAATACCCAAATTATCTGGTTTAACCCTTTTCGCTATATTTAATAATTCTAAACGCTTTTTTTCATCCTCAATTCGGTGTGAAATCCCAATATAATCTGTTTCAGGCAACAAAACAACATATTTCCCAGGAAGAGATATATTTGTTGTGACTTTTGGGTTTTTAAGCCCTATAGAATCTTTTGATACCTGAACAATTATATCTTGACCAGGTTTTATGAGCTTTGTAATTGAGCAATTTTCATCAGCTTTACCCTTTTTATTTACATCACTTATAAATAAATATGCATTCTTACCTATACCTATATCTATAAAGGCACTTTGCATCCCTTTTATGGTGTTTTTGACTTTCCCTTTGTAAATATTTCCCACTATACTTCTATTATCAGAATATTCTACGTGATACTCAACCAATGTACCATCTTCTAAATACGCTACTTGATCAAATTTATCACTTATATCAAATAAAATCCGTTTCAAATATTTCACCTCAATTTAATATAAGGTTTTTTCTATCTATTTTCATTTTTTCTAAGTCCAACATATGTCCTCCAAAGTCGTCAACAGCTTTTAAAACATGAATCGGACCTGGTGAACCTTCAGAAATCTTTAACCGTAGATATAAATTCATTTTACTATCGTGGATACCTAATATTTTAAAGTCCTCAATGTATTTTTTTAAATCAATCATCTTTTTACCACTTTTTGTATCCTTTTCTGCTAATATTTCATCTCTATTTAAAAATCTTTCAATAATATCTCCTATGTCTTTTTCATAGTCTAGCAAATCAATATTTATTGTATATTCACCCTCTACAACTCTATCTGACAGCAAGTCCTTATCATCAACTCTATAGCAATCTATTATTTTTAATCCATTTGGAAGCGCTCTATTCATATCATCTTTAAATTTCTGGGGATCTATTTCATCTTCTAAAACTACATCAAAATAATCGCCGTGAGTCGTTGCACCCATCATCAATGCCGGTCCAAAAGACAACAGCGGATGTGGATTAAAGCCTTTTGAAAGCGAAAACTTTATTTGAGCTCTTCTCATAGCTCTTTCAATCGCCCTCATGAGATCTAAATGAGAGATAAACTTTAAATCACCATCTTTTTCAAATTTGCTTCTCAGTTTCAAAGCATACAACTCCTTCATCAAGATCTTTTATTCCGCAGCCTGTACAATATAACCTGCAGTCATTTGTAAGTCTTCCTTCCAACGCGTTTTTGTGTTCTCTTACAAGATAATCTTTTTTCACACCAGCATCAATCACATCCCATGGGAATATCTCCTTGAAATCTCTTTCTTTATAAGCGTAGAATCTTGGATCGATTCCTACACTTTCAAAAGCTTTAAGCCAATTATCAAATTTAAAATATTCATCCCATCCATCAAACTTACATCCACTTTCCCATGCCTTAATCAATGCTTGTCCTACTTTTCTATCGCCTTTAGAAATTACAGCTTCTAAAAAGCTCATCTTCGGCTCATGCCAATTGTAGTGGAAAATCTTTCCTTTTAGTAGCTCTTTTAGATAATTCTGCTTTTTAATTATTGTATCCATATCATCTTGATGACACCATTGAAAAGGAGTAAATGGCTTTGGAACAAAAGTTGAAGTACTTACTGTTATTTTAAGTCCCTTTGTGTTGCCATTCACCTCTTTATATACATCAGCTACTAAATGGGCAAGATCTGATATCCCCTTTACGTCTTCCATCGTCTCCGTAGGAAGCCCTAGCATAAAATACAGCTTTACACTCCTCCATCCTGCTTTAAAGGCTTCTCTCGTAGAATTTATTAAGTCCTTTTCAGTAACACCTTTATTTATCACATCTCTCAGTCTTTGCGTGCCAGCCTCTGGTGCAAGTGTAAGTCCTGTCTTCCTTACTTTCTGTATCTCATTAAGTAAATTTACAGAGAAGGCATCAATCCTCGTAGACGGCAATGCTACTCCGACACCTCTATCTTTATACTTTTCAATTAAATCAAAAATCAAACTTTCTATTTCTGAATAGTCACAAGTGCTTAAGGAAGTCAAAGAAATCTCCTCGTATCCGGTTGATTTTATTAATTTGTCAGCCAACTCCAGTAAAGTTTTTTTTGACCTTTCCCTTACAGGCCTGTAAATCATTCCAGCCTGACAAAATCTACATCCTCTTGTGCAACCTCTAAAAACTTCCAATATGATTCTGTCGTGCACTGTATTTATAAACGGCACAATCTGTCTATCTGGATGATACGTTTTATCCAAATCTTTTACTACGCGCTTTTTTACTTTAGCAGGCACATCTTCATTTAATGGCTCTATAGTGCGAATAGTATTATCACAATTGTATACTTCCCTGTAAAACGATGGAACATATACACCTTGAATTTTAGATGCACGCCTTAAAAGCACTTCTTTTGGTGTTCCATCTTTTTTACAAACCTTGACTAAATCTAAAAGTTCATTGATAATTTCTTCTCCATCCCCTATGACAAATAAATCCACAACATCAGAAAGGGGAGCAGGATTGTATGCACAAGGACCTCCAGCTATGATTAATGGATAGCCATGTCTATCCTTGCTTCTCACTGGAATTTTAGATAAATCTAACATGTTTAATATGTTTGTGTAGCTTAATTCGTATTGCAGCGTAAATCCTATAATGTCAAACATATTAAGAGGTGTTTTAGTTTCAAGTGAAAAAAGCGGTATGTCATTTTCTCGCATTAGGTTTTCCATATCTACCCATGGAGCAAATACCCTTTCGCAATATGTATCATCTCTATCGTTCATTAGATGATAAAGTATTTTCAATCCCAAATGCGACATTCCGACTTCGTAAACGTCAGGAAATGCAAAGGCAAACCGGATGTCAACACTATTTGCATCTTTAATTACAGAATTTATTTCACCGCCTGTATAACGGGCAGGTTTATTCACTCTCATCAATAAATTATCTAACTTGCTTTTAATATCTAACATTGTTACCTCCTATTTCAGCTTATTTAAGATATCACCTATCGATAAATATAGTCCATTACTGACTGCAAAATCGAAAAGTTCAGTCTCAGTAAGTCTTTTTTTCTCTCTTAAATTTTTATCCAACACAACTATTATATGATATTTTAATGGCAAAAAACAATTGATTATCTTTATTAACTTCTGGTTTTCAAGAACTGCTATTTGTTTTACATTCATACAACCTCTCTTGTAAAATTCTTCTTTTTTATAAGCCAAATCCCTTAGATTAAAATATGCAGACAACTTTCTTTCTTTTTTTGCAGAAATAATAAGAAATACAGCGGTAATTATAAGTACATAATTTTTATTGCCATTAATAATCATAAGTATACCACTGTAAATAAGCAAAAATGATATCACATAAGAAAATTTAACTGCTACATTATTGGCTCTCGTGATACCTATAAAACTGGATAAAACAGCCTTTAAAGCTCTGCCACCATCGAGAGGAACACCTGGTAAAAGATTAAATGCACACATTAAAACATTTATTTTAATGAGGTAGTCAAAAGAAATGCTTGTTACTTCACTTAAAATTACCAATATCATAATAAAGACAAGATTAGACAAAGGACCTGCCAATGCAATAACAATCTCCAAATCAGGCCGTATAAAAATTTCGCTTTCAAAAATTGCAGCTCCACCAAAAGGGAATATTTCAACTTGTATCATGTTCACATTTAGCTTTTTGGCAACGTAGTAGTGGCTTATCTCATGAATTGCAACAGTCAAAATAATGTTTATCAGCTCAATATAAAAACCTGTAATAATGAGTAGCAATATAAAAACCCACGTAAATGGGTTTATCTTTAATTTAAGATCATCAATTTTCATTTTGCACATCACTTTTTACAACATTAAAATTTATCTTTGACTCTGGATCTACAGGTTTCCCGTTTTCCCATATTTCAAAATGCAGAGCGGTGCTTTTATTCTTGTCGCTTCCTATCCTTCCTATTATCTGGCCCTGTAATACTTTATCACCAACTTTTACGTCTATTTCAGATAGATACGCATAAACAGAACGAACATCGCCATTATGCCTTATTACAACTACCTTACCCCAATCGGGATTAGAATTATCAGCTATCATAACTTCTCCATCTAATACAGCTTCTACTGGCTCATTGTTGGTAACACTTATATCAATGCCATCATTTTTTATCTCTTTTCCTGAATTTGGATCAACTTTTGTCCCGAATACAGATACAATATCACCACTAATTGGCTTTATCATTTTCGTATTAGCATTTTGCGTGACTGTATCCTTCACATCTTCGGTTTTATTCGAAAATACTTTTACAACATCATTTTTCAATGATGGTATCTTGCTCATAACTAGTTTAAGTCCCTTTTTAGTATTTTCATAATTTGAATTGTAATTTAGTACAGATTTTACTTCTGCCACTGCTTTATTCGTCATCGGAACATTAATAGCCTTAAAAAGCATCGCAACACCTAAAAGCAAAAAACACACTATCAACTGGTTTTCAAACATGCCAAAATACTTCTTTAAATTATTTAAACGATTTTTAGAATAATTAACGGATTGCCATTTGTTGGGTTTCATTTGATAAACCTCCTTCTTTCTATATTTATATTACATCTGAAGGAAGTTTATGATATTTTTATTTAACGGCATTTCTCCATTCTAAAAGTCCAGCATCAAGTCCTTTAATCAGCACCTCAGCAGTAGCTAAATTTGTAGCAAGCGGTATTGAATGAACATCGCATACCCTTAACAAAGCCAATATATCAGGTTCATGGGGCTGTGCAGTTAATGGATCTCTTAAGAATATGACTAAATCCATCTTATCTTCTGCAATCATAGCGCCAATTTGTTGGTCACCACCCATTGGCCCAGGCAAAAACTTGTTAACTTTAATCCCTGTAGCTTCCTCAACCAATTGGCCTGTAGCCCCTGTAGCGTATATATTGCACTTTTTTAAAATGTCTTTATACGCTATTGCAAAATCTATCATCAAAGATTTCTTCATATCATGTGCAATTAATGCAATATTCAAATTAACCATCCTCTCTAAGTTTAAAAATTAATCTTTTGCCTTCGCATACCTACATTTAATAACAATCCAAGTGCAATCATGTTAGCTACCATTGAACTGCCTCCGTAGCTCATAAAAGGCAATGGTATACCTGTAATAGGCATTATTCCAACAGTCATTCCAATGTTTTCAAATATGTGGAATGTAAACATCGATATTATTCCAACGGCTATTAAATATCCATATTTATCCTTAGCCATAACAGCTATCTTCCAGCATCTATACAACATATACGCATAAAGAATTATTAATGCCGTTGCACCGATAAATCCCAATTCTTCACCAACAACAGAGAAAATAAAATCTGTCCATGCTTCAGGCAAATAATAAAGTTGTGTCTGGCTGCCGTTGTAAAGCCCTTTTCCCCAAAACATTCCAGAGCCAATTGCAATTTTAGACTGTATTACGTGGTAGCCAGAACCCATTGGATCAAGGTTCGGGTTTATAAACGATAAAAGCCTATTTCTTTGATATGGTTTCAATATCTTATATGCCATAGGAAGCATCGCCAGACCCATTGCAATTAATCCTGCAAAAATTTTTGGCCTTACACCTGATATAAAAAGCATTCCAATAAAGATTGCTAAAAAAACTAAAGCTGTTCCCAGATCCGGCTGCAGCATTACAATTACAAATGGTATACCAACATGAATCAAGGGACCGACCAAATCTTTAAAACTCTTTATTTCCCCCATTTCATTAAAAAGATTAGCAAGTGTTAATATAAGGGCAATTTTTGAAAACTCAGATGGCTGCACATCAATTGGTCCTATGTGAATCCAGCTTTGAGCGCCATTGCTTACCTTCCCTATGAAAAGAACAGAAATAAGAATTAAAATATTTAAAACGTAAATTATCTTTGAAAGCCTAGCAATCTGATTATAGTCAAACAATGTTATAAAAAACAGAAAAACTATTCCAAACAAAACTGCTATAAGTTGAACTATTACATTTTTGTACGATCCCGTTTCTACTGCATGTGATGCACTTGATATGACGACAACGCTAAATGCACATATGAATAAAACCGTAATAAACAAACCAAAATCAAAATTCTTCCATAACTTTTTGTTAAACATTAATCTACTAGTTCCCTTCTAAAACAATATTATATATCATCATTACATTTAGTATTATATCATACAACACAGCATTTCACTATATCTTATAGAAGCTTAAATTTTTACAATATATGAAATTTTAAAAGATAAAATAACCGGCTTTAACCGGTTATCTGATATTTTTCTTCATTTTCTTTATAGGAATATTGGCGTGTAATGCTGGTACAAATGTATCATCTGTCTTTTTTTCTTTGGTTATTTCTACATTCAAACCATCTTCGTCGATTTCAACGTAATTAGAGATCACATTCATTATTTCGCCTTTCATCAACTCTAAAAATTTTGGAGATACGTCTGCTCTGTCATGAACAAGCAATAATTGCAATCTCTCTTTTGCAACATTTTTACTATTGCTTTTCCCACCAAAAGATTTAAACAAGTCCATTTATTACACCTCCCGGCACTACCGACTCGAAGAAATTTTAAACAAATTTTTCAACCTGTCCAAAATACCGTAATTAATATCAAGATTTATAAGCGGGACATCCTCGCCTATCAATCTCTGTGTCAAGTTTCTATATGCCTGTCCAGCTAATGATTTATCATCTGCAACAATCGGTTCACCTTTATTTGTAGAAATGACTATATTTTCATCATCTGGAATAACACCAAGCAAATCTATAGCCAGTATATCCATTATATCGTCAATATTCATCATGTCTCCTCTTTTTACCATATCCATCTTTATCCTGTTTATAATAAGCATGTGATCCCGTACATCCGATGCTTCCAAAAGCCCTATTATTCTATCGGCATCTCTCACTGCAGATACTTCTGGCGTCGTAACCACCAAAGCCTTATCAGCACCTGCTATGGCATTTTTAAAGCCTTGTTCGATTCCTGCAGGGCAATCTATCAATATATAATCAAAATCCTGTCTTAATTCATCAGTAATTGCCCGCATCTGTTCCGGATTTACGGCAGTTTTATCTCTTGTTTGAGCAGCCGGTAAAAGGTAAAGTCCATCAAATCTCTTATCTTTTATTAAAGCTTGCTTCAGACGGCACTGTCCCTCTACCACATCAACTAGGTCGTAAACTATTCTATTTTCCAACCCCATAACTACGTCAAGATTTCTCAAACCTATATCAGTATCTACCAATGCCGTTTTAAATCCTTTCATTGACAAATATGTACCTATATTTGCTGTAGTTGTGGTTTTTCCAACTCCGCCTTTACCAGATGTTATGACTATAACTTCACTCATACATTTTCACTCCATTCTCGAATTTCTTCTAATTGTTTATTTTACTATATTTTTCCATATAAGTAAAGTGGTTTAACTATTATCTTATTTTTTTTGACTAAAGCAATTTCGGGATATACAGCCTCAATATCATTATCGGGTGAACGTGAAATTATGTTAGAGATTCTAAGCTGCATGGCATTAATCTTAGATGCCGCAATTATAGAATCGATATTCCCAGATATACCTGCATGAGCAATTCCCCTTAAAGTCCCCATTATAACAATATTTCCAGATGCTTGTACAATACCGCCAGGATTTACGTCACCTAGAACGACAAGATTCCCGTAATATTTTACAACTTGACCTGATCTTACAGTTCCATTGTAAAATTTGGTCATTCCCTCATCAAGTCCATCAAAAATTGCATTTTCACCTGTCACATTTTTTAGGTGCCTATCCTGTATCTTTTTAAATCTAACATTCACTCCATAATTCTCCAAAATAAGCTCTTTCAACTGATCCAAACTTTTCTCATCTACATTTAAATTGCGAACTTTTACTGTAAGTTGTGCACCTTTAAAAAATGTTAGTGAACGTTCTATTCTATTAATTATTTTTTCCCTTAAAACATCTATATCAGAAACATCGCTGGCGATAATTACCAATCCATCTTTTGAGCCATGGATTTTTACATAGTCATTTAACATTTTTTGCCCTCCCAATATAGTCTTACTTATAATATTCTCCATAACTTAGATTTTTCCTTCTAAAAAAACAAAAGAGGACAAAAAATCCTCTCATACAACAATGATACAAATCTTAATAATAATTAATGATTATTAGTAGTTTTGCTTTGTTGATTATTTGTCTGAGTCTTATTGTTTGAATTGGTAAATCCAAAATAAGCGTCCATAATATCTCTTCCTACTTGGGCAGTATAAGCACCAGAACCGCCTTGATATATCAGTGCTGTAACCAATATTTGTGGTTTGTCATACGGAGCAAATCCCACAAACCACGCATAATTCTGCATGACTTTCGTGCCATGAGATCCTACTTCCGCAGTGCCTGTCTTACCACCAACAGGTATTGGAAAGCCTTGAAATGCTGCACTGGCAGTACCACCTTCTTCTGTTGCACCTTTCATTCCTAATTTTATAGCATCTAGGTATTTCTGAGGTATATTTATTTTATCCAATACATCGGGCTTTTCATCTTTTACTATTTTTCCATCTGGAGAAATTATTTTATCAACCAAATGCAATCTATATCTTGTTCCACCATTTAAAAGCGTCGATAAATAACTTGCAATTTCTATAGGCGTAAATTGATTGCTACCCTGTCCTATAGACGCATTTGTCGTATCAACTAATGTCCACTTAGTCGCATCCATCAACTGCCATATAGTCATCTGCAACTTTGAATCAGTTATGCCCATTTTTTTTAGCTCTAAAAACGTAGAATAATCGCTAAAATTACCTTTATCAATCAAACTTACTATTTTATCATACTGTTCTTGAGTTATTTTGCCTTCTGGATTTGATTCAGACTTAACCATTGATTTTAATATTGATAAATTATAATCCCTTTTAAACTTCTTGCTGGATATTGTTCCTGTTGTTTCATATAACTCTATCCCTGTCTTTTGGTCAAGGCCTAACATATGGGCATATTCATCGATCTTATCGATCCCCATCCTTCTCCCCATCTCATAGAAATAGGTATCTGTTGAGTATTTTATGGCATCTGACACATTTACAGCACCTTGCGTCCTTCCATATTCGCCATACAGCCAGTTTTCTTGTCCTGTAGGAGCATATATGCCGGTATCGACGTATCTCTCATTTACTGTCGTGACTCCAGACTCTAGAGCAGCCAGTGCAGTTACCATCTTAAATGTAGAACCAGGCGGCGCGGCACCTTGTGTAGCATAATTGAAAATTGGACTCGGATCAACAGTTGCATTCCTAGTTTTAAATAATTCATTTACAATGCTGCTGGGAGGATTACCTGATGCAAAAATATTAGGATCATAACCCGGGACACTGGCAAGTGCCAAAATTTCACCAGTATTTATGTCTGTAACAACGACAGCTCCTATATTTGCTGGTAAATACTCACCATGAGGACCTCTTTTTGTTTTTCTTATATTTTCCATAGTTCTCTCTAGTGATTCTTCCGCTACTTGCTGTAGTTTTTCATCTATAGTCAAATACACAGTATTTCCTGGCTTCGGGCTAACCTCATCCAATTTTTTTATTAATCTACCATAGTTATCTACTTCCACTTGCTGCTTTCCATCTGTACCTCTTAAATATTTTTCTAGATAACTTTCCAAACCGTAATGCCCAACTAAATCTGTTATTTGATAACCTTCTTTGCTGTACTTTTTCCACTCTTCCGCTGTCATACGTCCAATATATCCTAATGTCTGGGAAAGTAATGTCTTGAAAGGATAAAGCCTTATAGGTTTAACATCTATAATTACACCTGGCAAATCTAGATGATTTTCTTCTATTTGGGCTACTGTCTGTTGATTCGCATCTGTCGCTATTTCTACAGGCTTGTACTGGGTATATCCTTGTTCAAGCATCAACTGCTGAATCGCCATTATACCTCTTATATCTTGTGGAGGTAGTTCTTTTGATATTTTAAATTTGTTTATCAATATTTCCCACGTTTCATATGCTGTAGCATTTTTAGGTATATTATTGTTCTTCTTCCATTGTACTTCACGCTGTTTTAAAACTGTTTGAGATACATTGCTTTCATCTGGATTTTGAAAATTGAAATATGGCATGTTTTTATTGTCTAGAAATATAGGCAAATCATCTTTATACTTAATTCCGTTTTTATTAAGGATATTTAATAATCTTAAAATGACATCATTTAAATTGACATTTTTGGCATCGCTTCGCAGTAGCTCGATGGAATAGCTAGGCCTGTTTGTCGCAAGTTTAATACCGTTTCTATCAACTATATCACCTCTTGGAGCTGTAATTGTGATAGATCTTATAGCATTGCCTAAAGACTGCTGTTTATAATAATCACCTTTTATAAGCTGCAAATATACCAGTCTGCCCACAAGAGTAACAAGCATTATGGCTATTACCCATCCAAATATGTTGAATCTCTTTTTTAAACCTTCACTCAATTTGACCACCTTTAAATCTTAAAAAAAAATTTTTTTGTATTTATATAGCTGTTAAACATCACAATATACCTATAAGCAAAAATAGTTATAAAAGAATTGTAGACAGATTGCACAATAATGACATTAAATAAATAAGGTGGATTGATGTCATATTTCATAAGGAGCATAGAAAATACCATTATTAGATTGTAAAGAATTGTTCCTAAAAACACAAAGACAAATGCTACAAATGTACTTTCTTTAAATACATTTTTACTCAGCAACCCTGTTAAATAAGCCACGGAAAGAAGGGAAATAGTTACAAAGCCAATGGCATTATTAAAAAGCACATCTACAAGAATTCCTCCAAACAAGCTCAAAAGAATACCTTCGTTTGGCCCGTTTAAAAGTGAAAAAGCAATAATCAAAATTAATAAGGCGTCAGGTTTAACGCCTAAAATAGCAATATATCTAAATAATGTAGCTTGAAGTATTATAACAAATATAATTAACAGGTATTTATATATGCTCCTCATTTTAACCTCCATCGTTTCTGTGTCAATCATCGCAAAGTACATAGACTAATATAATTAATCTCCCGTAGTTTTCATGTTTGTCACAACTTGTACAAATTCAAGCCTCTCGAAGTCTGCCTCAGGCTTTATGATTGCTTGTTTTAAAAGCGAGCCCTCATCTTTTTCTACTTTCTCTACTCTACCAATAATTAGCCCTCTTGGAAACATGCTCATATCTGATGTTGTAATTATATCGCCTTTACTTATCTTGGAATCGATTGGAATATATATCATATTTAGGTTTCCATTGGAATCTCCTCGGATAATACCATTGTCCCTTGTTCTAACATCAATGGCACTTACAGAGCTATCTACGTCAATAATTGACAGAACTTTTGACCAATTTTTCCCAACGTCTGTTACTATTCCAACCATATTTCCTTTTTCATCTAAAACAGCCATCTTTGGCTTTATCCCCTTATCTGATCCAACATCTATATTAAATGTATTAAACCAATTACCGGGATTTTTGCTTACAATATTAGCAGGTTGAGTAGTTATATTTTTATTATTATCTTTAAAATTCAAAATATCTCTTAGTCTGTTATTTTCATTAATGTATTCTTGCAGCATTATGTCGTTTTTATTTAATTTAATAATCTCTTTTTCCAAAGCTGCATTTTTAGCTCTCAATGTTCCAATCTCTTTTATGGAAGAAAAAAAGTTAGATACATTATTTCCTAGTGAATAAAAAACTTTTTCTACAGGCGATAAAATGCTGCCTATAGCTGATTCCATAGGTGTTATATTGCGTCCCCCACCATAAGTATATGCCATGGCGGATATAAGTGCCACGGCTATTAAAATCACAAATATAAATTGCTTATTTTTGAGAAATCGTGGCACTTTCCCACTCCTCTCAATTTAACTTATTCGTTGGGGTCAGCACCCTTTTAAACAAAGAACTTTCCTCTAAAATTTTACCTGTACCTAACGCAACACAATCTAAAGGTTGATCTGCTATCTGTATAGGCATACCTGTTTCTTGCCTTATGAGCCTATCAATACCACTTAATAGTGCTCCACCACCAGTAAGCATTATCCCTCTGTCCATTATATCTGCTGCCAACTCAGGCGGTGTTTTTTCAAGTGTCAACTTAATAGCATCCAATATACTTGAAACTGGATCTTTCAAAGCTTCCAGTATCTCGGTGGAAGTAATTTTTAATGTTTTAGGAAGTCCAGATACTAAATCTCTTCCTCTTATATCCATAGTTTCCTCTTTAGCCTTCGGAAAAGCCGATCCAATTTGAATCTTTACTTCCTCAGCAGTCCTTTCTCCTATCATCAAATTGTATTCCCTCTTTATATAATTTATAATAGCTTCGTCCATTTCATCTCCGCCGACTCTTAATGATTTGCTTGTTACAATACCACCAAGAGAAATAATTGCTACATCTGTTGTACCGCCACCTATATCAACTACCATGCTTCCAGTTGGCTCTTCCACAGGCAAACCAGCACCTATAGCTGCTGCCATTGGTTCTTCTACGGTATGAGCTTCTTTTGCTCCTGCTTGAAGCGATGCTTCAATTACTGCTCTTTTTTCGACTTCTGTAACTCCAGAAGGAATTCCAACTATTACTCTAGGCCTAAATAGTCCCTTTCTTGGATTCACCTTACCTATAAAATGATCCAGCATCATCTTCGTTATATCAAAATCGGCTATAACTCCGTCTCTCATAGGTCTTATAGCAACTATATTCCCTGGTGTTCTTCCCACCATCTTTTTAGCTTCTTCGCCTACAGCCAATACAGTATGTGTATCATTTTTTATTGCTACAACAGAAGGTTCCCTTAAAACTATTCCCTTTCCTTGAACATAAACAAGTGTTGTTGCAGTTCCAAGATCAATACCTATATCCCTAGAAAATCCTTTCATCCTATTTATAACTCCTTCCTTATTTATCAAAATCATAATAACCTTTTTCTTTCAAACTTATACCTATTCCATCACCAATAATAATATGATCCAAAACTTTGATTCCTAACAAATTGCCACTTTTAAAAATCCTATCTGACACTTCAATATCTTCTCTGCTGGGAGTTGGATCACCACTTGGATGATTGTGAACCATGATTATAGAAGATGCGGATCTTTCGATAGCAGCTTTAAATACTTCTCTTGGATGCACTATAGAAGTATTTAAACTTCCTATTGAAACAGTGTCAACCGCAATCACCTTGTTTTTTACGTTCAGCATAACCACTTTAAAATATTCTTTATTTAGATATCGCATTTCATCCATCAGTAAACTTATGACATCATCAGGCTTTTTTATAATGTAGCCATCACTGTACCCCGCAAGAGCCAATCTTCTACCAAGCTCAATAGCTGCCTTTATTTTTGCAGCCTTCGCCAATCCAATTCCCTTGATTTCTGAAAGCCTTTCTACCCCAGTATCAAGAAGATATTTAAGACCATTACCTTCACTAAGCAATCTTTGTGAAAGCATTATCGCACTCTCATCTCTATTTCCTGTCCCTATAATTATAGCCATTAGTTCAGCATTTGACAATACCGAAGGACCATATTTAATTAATCTTTCTCTTGGTCTATCATCCTCAGGTAAATCTTTTATTGTAATACGTGATTCCTCTCCCACACTTATCCCCCTTATAGCAGGTTTATGTTAAATTCATTTAAAAATATATCGTACAATTTCGATATAGGCAGTCCAACAACATTGAAATAATCACCATTAATTCTCTCTACAATCAGTGACCCATAGCCTTGTATTGCATATGAACCTGCTTTATCTAAACATTCACCTTTTTCTATATAATTTAAGATCATGTCATCGCTGAGATTTTTAATATAAACATCGGTCGATTCATAATCATTAATAAATTTGCGATTTCTTAGTGAAACCACTGAGACTCCAGTATATACCTTATGCCATCTTCCAGATAGCCTCCTAAGCATGGAAAATGCTTCACCCTTATCCTTAGGTTTGCCTAGTATTTCGCCATCTATGACAACAACTGTATCTGCTCCTATAACGATTGAATCATCATCCAATTTCTCAGCAACGCATAATGCTTTTTTTCTCGACAAATCCATAACAATATTTTTTGGTTCTTTCTCTTTAGTTTCTTCTGCTATATTGCTAGGTATCACATCAAAGTCAAGACCAATGTTTGAAAGTATCTCGCGTCGCCTAGGAGAATTTGATGCAAGAACAATCTTCATATATAATTACTTTCCTTTCTCATAATGACAATTATTTCACTTTGTAATATGAAAATATAGCAATTATAAGACCTAACACTGTACCTAGATTAAACTTAAATGCCAACATAAAGGATATTTTGACAAAATTAAGGTCGATATTTATTGGACTACTCATTCCTATTTTTTGTTGGTATGAAAAAACTTGGACATATTTAGCAATGAAGTCTCCAACAAATCCGCCTAAAAGAAGACCTACAATCAGCAAAAAAAACAGCGTCCCAAGTCCCTTGCTTCTCTTCATTTTCCCACTCCTTTTATTTGTTTTCTCTGATTTCACGTCGTTTTAAAACTTTTCCTTTTAATTATATCATAAATATAATGTATTTCGACACAATCTAATCTTTTTTTAATATGTTATTTATGGTAAAAAAAGCCCCCAGCTGGGGGCGCAATCGTCTAATCATTCATGGGATATAATTCCTTCTTGCTGTAACTAGTATGGAGTAAGTGATGAGATTTCTCACCAAGTGGGCTTATTAAAAATTCCTCATACAGTTTCGTTATCATAGGATTTTTATGAGATTTTCTGATTGGCAAATCTTTATCTGCTTCATATATTGCATTCAATCTCTTGTTTCTTACCAAATCTTTTTCATTTGGATTGTGTATTGGCTGACCACCGCCCATTATACAACCACCAGGGCAGCCCATAACTTCTATAAAGTGATATTCAGCTTCACCATTTTTTATCTTATCTAACAATTTTTTTGCATTTCCTGTTCCATTTGCTATGGCCACTTTTATTTCCTTTCCGCCAATATTTATATTTGCTTCTCTTATTCCTTCTAATCCTCTTACTTCTTTGTACTCAAAATTCTCAATGTCTTTACCTTCAACAATATCAGCAACAGTTCTTAATGCTGCTTCCATAACGCCGCCTGTTGCTCCAAATATTACACCAGCACCAGAGGATTCGCCAAGCGGATTGTCGTATTCACTATCAGGCAAATTGACAAAGTCTATTCCAGATTGTTTTATCATACGCGCTAATTCTCTTGTAGTTAAAACAGCGTCAACGTCCTTCATACCATCTGTCATCATTTGCGGTCTGTCTATTTCATACTTCTTTGCTGTACACGGCATAATTGATACAACAAATATATCTTTCGGATCTATTCCTTCTTTTTCAGCAAAATAGCTCTTGATTATAGCACCCATCATCATATGAGGTGATTTGCATGTAGATAGATTATCTATAAATTCAGGATAATACCTCTCACAATAGTTTATCCATCCAGGGCTGCAGGATGTTATCATAGGAAGCTTGCCGCCTTCATTAATCCTCTTTAAAAGCTCATTGCCTTCTTCTATAATTGTTAAATCAGCAGCAAAGTCCGTATCAAACACTTTATCAAATCCTAATCTTTTCAAAGCTGACACCATTTTCCCTGTCACTATCGAACCATAAGGCATTCCAAATTCTTCGCCAAGTGCAACTCTTACAGCTGGAGCAGTTTGAACCACAACATACTTTTTCTCATCTAAAAGTGCATCGTAAACCATTTTTGTGTGATCCTTTTCGTAAATAGCTCCAACAGGGCAAGCTTCAATGCATTGTCCACAGCTAATACATGGTGAATCATTCAAGCTTCTACCAAACGAAGGAGCAACAATTGTTTTAAATCCTCTATTGACCATACCAATTGCAAAAACATTTTGTACATTATTGCATGTAGCGACACATCTTCTGCACAAAACACATTTATTTGGATCTCTAACAATTGAAGGAGATGAATCATCTTTTGGGTATTTTATATTTTCTCCCATAAAGCTAATTTCATCAATTCCAAACTTTCTGCTTAATTCTTGCAATTCACAGTTTCCACTTCTAACACATGTCAGACAGCTTCTATCATGCGCAGATAATATCAACTCTAAGTTGGAACGCCTTGCTTCCCGTACGCGAGGTGAATTTGTGAAAATTTCCATTCCATCGCTAACGGGATAAACGCATGATGCTTGTAAATTTCTAACTCCTTTTATCTCAACTACACATAGTCTACATGCACCTATTTCGTTAATTTCTTCCAGATAACATAATGTGGGAATCTCAATATTCGCATATTTTGCAGCCTGTAATACTGTATAATTAGCAGGCACTTCTGCAGGAATTCCATCTATCGTTATTCGAACTTTATCCATATTTCGCACTCCTTTCATTACTACTTCTTGTATATAGCATCAAATGGACACTTATCCATACATGTTCCGCATTTAATGCACTTATCTTGATCAATAACATGCGGCTGTTTTACTTTTCCTGAAATAGCATTTGTAGGACAGTTTTTAGCGCATATTCCGCATCCTTTACACTTTTCAGGATCAATTCTGAATCTCAAAAGTGCCTGACATACACCAGCAGGACATCTCTTCTCTTTTATATGAGCTTCATATTCATCTCTAAAATACCTAAGCGTTGAAAGAACAGGATTCGGTGCAGTCTGACCCAGTCCGCATAGCGAAGATGCTTTTATAGAATTAGCAAGAGTTTCAAGTTTTTCGATGTCTCCCTCTTCACCTTTTCCAGATGTAATCTTATTTAGCAATTCAAGCATCCTTCTCGTACCTATACGGCAAGGTGAACATTTACCACATGATTCGTCAACTGTAAATTCTAGGAAGAATTTTGCTATATCAACCATGCAATTATCTTCATCCATTACAATAAGGCCGCCGGAACCCATCATTGATCCTATGCTTAAAAGCGAGTCGTAATCAATAGGTGTGTCTAGATGTTCTGCTGGAATACATCCACCGGAAGGACCACCAGTCTGAGCTGCCTTAAACTTTTTACCGTTAGGTATTCCCCCACCTATTTCAAATATGATTTCACGAAGCGTTGTACCCATAGGAATTTCTACTAATCCTGTGTTGTTTATCTTTCCGCCAAGAGCAAAAACTTTAGTCCCCTTTGATTTTTCAGTGCCTATACTTGAGAACCACTCAGCACCGTTTAATATAATTGCTGGGATATTTGCGTAAGTTTCAACGTTGTTGATAATCGTCGGTTTCTCCCACACACCTTTTACAGCAGGAAATGGTGGTCTTGGTCTTGGCTCTCCGCGTTTGCCCATAACAGAATTTAGAAGTGCTGTCTCTTCACCACATACAAAAGCTCCTGCTCCAAGCCTTATTTCAATGTCAAAATCAAATCCTGTATTAAAAATATTTTTACCTAAAAGTCCATATTCTCTAGCCTGATCAATAGCAATCTGAAGTCTTTTTACCGCCAAAGGATATTCAGCCCTAACATAAATATAACCATGGTTAGCTCCTATTGCATACCCTGCTATTGCCATAGCTTCTAAGACGCTGTGAGGATCTCCTTCTAAGACGCTTCTATCCATAAATGCACCAGGGTCCCCTTCATCAGCATTACAAACAACATATTTAGGTGTTTCCTTCTGGTTATAAGCAAATTCCCATTTCACACCAGTAGGAAACCCACCACCGCCTCTACCTCTTAAGCCTGATTTCTTAATTTCCGATATAACTTCTTCCGGAGTCATTTCTGTCAAAACTTTTGCCAAAGCTTTATATCCATCAAATGCAATTGCTTCTTTTATGTCTTCCGGATTTATAAGTCCGCAGTTTCTCAAAGCCACTCTTTGCTGTTTTTTAAAGAATCCCGTTTCTTCTAGAGGCTTTATTCCTTCTTCTGTTACGCTTTCACCATAAAGATATTTTTTTACAATTCTTCCTTTTAGTAAATGTTCTTCAACAATTTCAGGAACATATTCTTCTTTAACACGGCTGTAAAAAACACCTTCGGGATATACAACCACAACAGGACCTAGTTCACACAGTCCAAAACATCCAGTCCTCACTACTTGAATTTCTTTGTCAAGACCTTTATTTGCAATTTCTTCTTCAAAGCACTTTGCAATCCTATCTGAATTTGACGATGTACATCCAGTACCACCGCATACCATAACATGTGATCTATATAACATCTACAGCCCTCCTTTATTCAACACTACTAATAGTCCATTCTTTAATTGGATGTCCGTTGACAACATGCTCTGCTATAATCTGTCTAGCTTTGTTTTCATCAACTTTTATATACGTCACTTTTTCCTGACCTGGAATGTAGACATCCACCATAGGTTCATACTTGCACATGCCAATACAACCTGTCTCAGCTACGACGACATCCGTAATATTTCTTTTACCAAGCTCGTCTAATATTGCCATCATCACTGGTCTTGCACCAGCAGCTATGCCACATGTAGCCATTCCTACGGTTATCCTTATGCCATTTCTATCTTTTCGAAGATTTACTTTTTCTAAAGTTTCTTTTCTAATCTTTTCTAACTCTTCAATAGATTTCATATTTACACCTCCATGACACACTTTAGATTTTCGGTCAAATACTCCAGCAACCATTTCAGTACAGATGGTTCAGTAATTTTCACACCGTCCAATACTTTCTTTATCTCAACTGTATCAAATTTAAAAATCTTCTCATCTACTTTAATGACAAACAATATATTAACTTCACTATCTGAAATAATCAGTGAAATTATAGTAGAAGGTATATCACCGATTGGTATTAAATCAACACTAGAAATTTTAAAAGTTCCTTCAACATGAGTACCAATGCCTTTTTTAGATTTGATTTTTGCGTCTCCGCCACACTGTTGAGCTAACTCTTTAAAAAACGATAAACCTAATCCTACTTTTCGCTCTTTTCTAGTTGTTGTAAAAGGATCAAAAACCTTCGATAGGAACTCCTCTTCCATACCACATCCATCATCATCTACAATAACAGTTAGCAAATCCTTACTATGATCAATGTCAAGTTCGATTTTAACATTTTTTGCACCGGCCTTTAGGCTGTTCTGCGCAATATCTAAAATGTAAAGTGAAAACTCTTTCATATTATTTAATCAAATTTTTTCAAAATATCATCAACATCATCAGGTGTCAATCTTCCAAAAACTTCGCCATTTATCATCATAACCGGTGCAAGTCCACAAGCACCCAAGCAGCGGGTCGCTTCAAGTGAAAACTTGCCGTCGCTTGTTACATCTCCTACGCTTATTCCAAGTTTCTCTTTCAATTTATCCAATACCATCGCAGAACCTTTTACATAACAGGCGGTACCAAGGCATAAACCTATTTTGTACTTTCCAGATGGCTTCAAAGTAAACCTAGAATAAAACGTCGCAATACCAAAAATCTCTGTCAGCGGTACATTCATTTCTTCTGAGATAAATTGCTGTACTTCAATAGGTAAATATCCAAAAATTTCTTGTGCTTCATTCATAACAGCAATCAGCGAACCATCGACATTTTTTAATTCGTCAATTACTTTTTTAAACTTATTTACCTTTTCTTCGTCAAATTTTTCATAAATTGCTTGCATCTAATACCCTCCTTTTGAATAATTTTAGAACTTTTAAATGTAATCATAAGACATGATTATTATATCATATGTTAATTAATTTTTTAACAGGTTTAAAATAAAATTTTTTATTTTCTGATAATCCCGACTAATTTGATATGTTTTTATTAACTGCAAAGCCATTCTACGATACTTTCAAAATCATTGCACTCTATATAATGGATTCTTTCATTTATATCGCCTAGTCGGTGCGCATCAGAAGACGAAATTATCTTGTACTTTTTTTGATATTCACTTGTATTTCCTACTATACTAAAATCATAAGATACTTCAACCGTCTTTAGATTGGAAATATTCGGTATAAACCCTAAATTTGATATGATGCTGTAGGAAGTACGATCTACATGGGCAGGCACAGCAGCACCTTTCCCATCTATCATTTTAAAAATATCGTCAATAGAAAAGCCGCATGAAGTTAAAAGCAGCTTTTCTTCTTCCGCAATAATGTTATCATCTTCATCCATAATAAGCTGTTCTCCGAAAATAGATTTGTTATTTTTTATGCATTCTAAGCTGTCATAAATTATTTTTCCAAAGCTTATACAGTCAAAAATATCAAAAAAATAACATAATATATGAACCTCTTCCTTTGTCTGAACTTCTATTCCGGGAATTAATTTTATCCCTTTAGACTTGCTTAATTCGTAAATAACTTCCACATTTTTTGCCGAATTGTGATCAGTTATTGATATCACATCAAGTCCTTTTAACACAGCCATATTCACTATGTTATTCGGAGTCATTTCATTATCAGCACAAGGCGATAAAGCAGAATGGATGTGCAAGTCGTAGTAAAACTTCATTTGATCATCTCGCTCAATTTAATTGCTGCATCATATGATGTACCACTAAATGAAATAACGGGTATATTTTCCTCATCAGCTTTTACTTTAGCATTTTCATCAAGTTTTTCCCCTTCACAAATAATTATACAGCTTATTTCTGTCATTAGCGCAACAGCAACTACATTTACATGAGTCTGTATCGTTATCCATGCACTGCCGCTTTTAACATGGGACATTACAAAACTCAATAAATCACATACGTAGACGTTGCTTATTTCTTTTTCAATTCCACCGCTTCCTGCCACAAGTGTAAATTCCGAATTCAAAATATCTTTTACTTTCAAGATTTTACCTCCTTATCACTGCCTATAACAGGCGGAATTTTAATTGACAACTTATTAATCTCTTCAGCCAATATTTTAATCCTGTCCTTCAATTTAAAGATACAGTCGTACTCACTAGCATAACCTTTAACTATGTCTTCCGCAAGGGCTCTGCAACCTGGTGATCCACATGAACCACAGTCAAGACCAGGAAGATTTTTGTATATTTCATCAATTGATTTCATCTTATCTATAGCTTTGTCTATATCATCGTCAAGATTTAAAACATCGCTTTTTTTAAGTTCTACATTTAGCATAAACTCCCTATAATCTGCTACTAAATGCTTTTTTATATTAGCTTCTTTATTAAGTTTTTCTTTTATCTTCATTATTCTATTTCTCGCTACGAAGTTATTTTCAACAGTTAATGGACCTCCAACGCATCCTCCAATACACGCCAGTCCTTCAAAAAAATCTATATCATTTAACTTTCCTAATTCTATCTCTTCAAGCACATTTATCACATTTTGGATTCCATCCACAAAAAGGCAGTTTTCCAGTGATGTGCCATAGGACTCACCACCTGCATTTGCCCAGCCAACACCAATCATTGATGAAGCATGCTCTACACTTTTATCCCGAGATCTTCTATTGTCCAAAATCATGCTGTATATATCATGCATTGAAAAAACACCGTCTATATATGATTTTTTAATGCCTATGGGGTTCTTTACGCTAGTCACTTTTGCAGCACATGGTGATATGAAAAATACTCCTATTTCCTCATCATTAAGACCTGTTTTCTTTTTTGCCTCATCTTTAGCAATTTTCCCAGCAACTTCTACAGGTGGCATAATATCTAAAATATTGTCAATCAATGATGGAAATCTCTGTTGTATAAGACGTACAATTGCAGGACATGCAGATGATATAATAGGCCTTTTAAAGTTTTTTATCTTTACTATAGTTCTGGTTATATATGAAACAATATCAGCCGCGTATGCGACTTCAAAAACTTCGTCAAATCCACATGATTTTAAAGATGCAAGTATATCTCCAATTGTCATGTCTTTAAATTGGCCGTACAGTGATGGTGCAGGAAGTGCTATCTTATATTTGTAATTTTTCATCATCTCAGTATCATCAGTCACAACGATTTTAGCATGATATGGACAAACTCTAACACATTCACCGCAGTCAATACACTTTTCCTTAATTATTTTCGCTTTACCATCTCTTACACGTATTGCCTCTGTTGGGCATCTTTTTATACAGTTTGTACATCCTTTACATCTATCTTTATCAAGAGTTACGGAATGAAAATACATTACAAACAACCACCTTAAATATTAATTGTCATGACGATTTTGGTACCATTCTCATCATGATTGACAATATCCATTACATCAGCATTTCTTTTCATATTAGGTAAACCCATTCCTGCTCCAAATCCCATCTCTATTACCTCCTTTGGAGCCGTAGAATATCCTTCTGTCATCGCAAGTTCTAAATCTTTTATGCCTGGCCCAGTATCTTCCGCTATAATAACTATTTTATCTGAATATATTTCAAAATGCATTTTACCACCATATGAATGAATAACGATATTCATCTCCGCTTCATAAGCTGCTATCGAAGCCCTTCTTACAATATCTGATGGTACAGAAAGCATCAGTAAAGTCTTTCTAAATGTACTTGACGATTCCCCTGCAGATGAAAAATCTCTTGCTTTAACATCAAAATCCATTATATATGGCTTCACGATTAAGAATCACTCCCACAATTAAGTCCATTTTTGTATAAAAGGCCACATGCAATAAAAAGAGGATAATCAGTTTTCATAATGACAATTGAAGCAGAATCAGCCATTTCCAAAATCTCACGTCCAGGTTCTTTGCCCCTTACAAACACAATACATATGATATCACCTAATACTTCTGCTGTCCTTACAACTTGTACATTTGTAAGTCCCGTTAGCAGCAATGATTTCTCATCTTTAGAAGCTAAGACATCACTCATAAGGTCTGCACCGCAAGCAGTATTAACTTCTTCTGACAATCTCTCATGTCCGCAAAGAACTTCTGCTTTTAATATTTCTCTTACTTCCGCAAGCTTCATGCTACACTCCCCTATTTCAAAGAACTCATCTTACTATAATATTCCATTATAGAATCAATAAACAGCTTCTGTGTTAAGCCATAAGCATTTCCATCATTAAGCTCAAATGAAGTTTTAATATCTTTAAAATTGTTTAAAATATGACCATTAATAGCCATTGTACTCTCTACAATTTTTTTTAAATTATTATCACTTCTTATATTATAAGGCACTTCACTGTATTTTTTAAAGTACAACTCTGTCTCATCTATATCTTTTTCACTGGCAATTCCAAAAGCTATTTTATATGACAGCTCGGATAAATGCGATAGATTATTATAAAAGCTGTTTATATTATCTAATGCAGTCTTTACATCATCTTTTGAATTTTCCTCGTAAGATATTTCATAAATAGGACCATTGTTTATAACAACAGACGATATGATACCACTTTTATTAAGTTTTAAACTTAAATTATTGGCTTCATCTTTATCAATAAAATATCCTACGCTTAAAATATATTTATCATTGCTTTTTATTGATTCCCCATAAATTCCTTTCATGATAAGCAAATTTAAATTGTAGTCTGCATCCCTTTCATTGTCGTATTCTCCTATTTTAACAAGATAATAATTTAATTGAGGCATTTTTAGAGAATAACTGTACTTAGTGCTGCTGCTTATTTTAGATAAGTAAGGTCTTATCAAAAACTGTGTTATTAAAAAACCTATTAACACAGAAACAAATATTGATAAAAATAATAAAAGAACAGCTTTTTTTAAGCTAATTTTAACATTTTTCTTGTTTTCTTCTTTTGCATACACCATAATCACCTATAAAATATATTCTACATAAATGCATAAATTCCTTTTTAAACTACTTTAAAATATTTCTTAGGACTATTTTCTCATTTTTTAATAGTTAAAGGATTTTTTTAATTCATGTCGAAATATATATAAAAAAGGAGGTTTTTGAATTGGATTATATTAATTCATTGATTGAAAGTAAATTTAATGAAATCCAATCACGGTTACCTGTAAATATAAACCTCACAAACCAGAATAATTCATTTCAGGATATTTTAAACGACTTAATAAGTGAAGGCTCTGTAAATACAAATAATTATATAACTGAAGCAAATAAGTCAGCAGATGTAAAACCAGTTAATGTAAACAAAACATCAATTGCTAATATAGCTGATTACATTAATGAAGCTTCAAAGAAATATGGAGTTAGTCCAGAATTGATAAATGCTGTCATAAAAACCGAATCAAATTACAATCCGTATGCTGTATCAAATGCTGGTGCAATGGGTCTTATGCAGTTAATGCCATCGACTGCTCAATATTTAGGAATAGACAATCCCTTTGATCCTGGAGAAAATATTGATGGAGGAACAAAGTTGTTAAGTCAACTTCTTAATAAATACAACAATACAACTCTGGCTTTGGCAGCTTACAATGCTGGGGAAGCAGCAGTAGAAAAATACAGTGGCGTACCACCATATGATGAAACAGTAAACTATATAAATAAAATCATAGATGATTTATCAAAATAAAAAAGGGTCATGCACGTTATGTGACAACCCTTTTATTATTTACTGCTTATATTTGGCATTTTTATACCTTTGTTGTGCGCTCAATATTTTCTTTCTAAGCCTTATGCTTTTAGGCGTAACCTCTACAAGTTCATCGTTGGCGATAAACTCCAAAGCCTCTTCAAGAGACATTTCTCTAATCGGTGAAAGTCTTAATGCCTCATCTGCAGTTGCGGAACGTAAATTAGTAACATGCTTTTTCTTGCATACATTGACATCTATATCCTCACTTCTAGAATTTTCACCAACTATCATACCTTCATACACTTCAACACCAGGTCCTACAAAAAGAGTTCCTCTTTCCTGCGCATTGTAAAGTCCATACGTCGTTGTTGTACCAGCTTCAAAAGCCACTAGAGAACCTCTAGACCTTGTGGGTATATCACCTTTATATGGTTCATAATCATATATGACAGACGTCATTATCCCATTTCCTTTTGTATCTGTAAGAAATTCAGAGCGATACCCTATGAGGCCTCTTGTTGGTATTTTAAATTTAAGCCTTAATGTGCCTGGTTTTAATGTATGCATGTCCATAAGCTCCCCTTTTCTAGAGCCCATCTTCTCCATAACTACTCCCATAAAGTCCTCAGGTATATCAATCGTCACAAGCTCTATAGGCTCATGCTTGACGCCATTTATCTCTTTTATAATAACAGTAGGTTTAGATACTTGCAGCTCATAACCTTCTCTTCTCATGGTTTCTATCAAAATGGATAGATGTAGCTCACCACGTCCAGATACCTTAAATGCTTCTGTCGTTTCAGTTTCTTCAACCCTTAATGCAACATTTGTTTCAAGCTCTCTAAATAGCCTTTCTCTAAGGTGTCTAGATGTAACATACTTGCCTTCTCTTCCTGCAAAGGGACTAGTATTTACTCCAAAAGTCATTGAAATTGTAGGTTCTTCTATTTCGACAAAATCAACCGGCTCAGGTTTTTCAGGATCCGCTATAGTTTCACCTATTTCTATATCGCTTATACCTGATACAGCCACTATATCACCCAGCAAGGCATCCTCAACTTGAACCCTTTTTAAGCCTTCATATTGGTATAAATTACTCAGTTTTACATTTTGTACAGATCCATCTCTTTTACATATGGCGACATTTTCACCTGATACGATTTTGCCTCTTACAACTTTTCCAATAGCGATTCTTCCAATATAATCGTCATAATCAAGTGTCGTAACAATAAGTTGCAGTGGGTCATCTATATTGCCTTCTGGTGCCGGAATTTCCTTTAAAATTGTATCAAAAAGTGGGCGCAAATCCACTGACTCATCTTTCAAATTTAACTTAGCAACCCCTTCCCTAGCAGATGCGTATACAACAGGAAAATCAATTTGATCATCATCGGCACCAAGCTCTATAAATAAATCAAGCACTTCGTCAATTACCTCTTCAGGTCTAGCATCTGGCCTATCGATTTTATTTACAACTACAATAGGCTTTAAATTAAGCTCTAAAGCTTTGCTCAATACAAATCTGGTCTGAGGCATTGGTCCTTCAAAAGCATCTACAAGTAATAATACACCGTCAACCATTTTTAGTACCCGTTCTACCTCACCGCCAAAATCTGCATGCCCAGGCGTATCAACTATATTTATCTTTACACCATTGTACCTAATGGCAGTATTTTTTGAAAGAATAGTAATTCCTCTTTCTCTTTCAAGCTCATTTGAGTCCATTACTCTCTCTTCAACTTTTTCATTTTGCCTAAAGATGCCGCTCTGCTTTAGCATGCCGTCTACTAATGTAGTTTTGCCATGATCTACATGTGCTATTATAGCTACGTTCCTTATATCATCTCTTACAAACCCCATTTAGGTTATCTCCTTCCACATAAATGCAAATTTTATACAATATATAATAATATATTAATAAACTTCAATAGTCAATAAAATGATTGCGTAGAAATTCGCAAATATTCCACTAAAAAAAGACACATCAACGTGTCTTTTCTCAATCTTTAAACAAAACTTTAGTTTATTGTATGACTCTTCTGGCTGTCGCATAGTGAGTGCTGTAATAGTCATCTTTAAGTGAACTGATCATGACCTTTCCTGCACCTGATGAGGCATGCATAAATTCTCCATTTCCTATGTATATCCCAGCATGATTTATTATGCTGCTACCTAATGTCTTAAAAAACACCAAATCACCAGGCTGTAAATTTCCTCTGTCTACATATGTGCCAACCGTCGCTTGATCATCGGCCATTCTTGGCAAATTTACGCCAACACTTTTAAAAACATATTGCGTAAATCCAGAACAATCGAATCCAGAAGGTGATTCACCACCATAGACATATTTAGTCCCTAAAAACTTCTTACCAAAGTCTATCAGCCTTAAAACAACGCTTCTATCAACATCCCCTCTAGACACTGTGCTAGATGATGATCTTAAAGAAAGGTATTGCCCATATATCCATCCAACAGTTCCATTAGATAATTTTATATTGTACCAGCCATTTTCCTGTCCAAGTACAGTGACAACGTCATTCCAATTTAATTGAGTTATTACTTTTGATGATAAACTGCCACCACTTCTGATATTTACACTATTTCCAATCACAATGCCAGTTCCAAGATTGTCTGCGTAAACATGCGTCAACATTGAAGAACCTACAAGTGTCATTCCGAAAACGGATACACCAAAAACTAATTTACTTAATCGACTATTCATAGCTAATCTCCTTCCTTTTTGCCTCCGGAGTTAGTTGACGGGTGCGGAATAAGAAGGTATCCCTACTGCTTATAGCAGATTAACCCCAAAACATGAAAAATCCTCCGTACCTAAATAGGATTCGGCAAGATTGCTAATATGTACAAGTTTCTTTTATTTTATCAAACATTATTACTAAAGTCAATGTTTTCATAATAATTTTTTAAGATTTTTTTAATATTTCCTTAATATATTTTATAATAATTTAATAAATTTGTTACAATCTATGTAAATAATCGTTATAATATAGTATAATTTTATTTAACAACACAGAAAGGGGATCCAGATGAGTCAGATAATCATACTTCAAAAAATATCAATAAGCATTATAGTAATTTTTTTAGGCTATGCAGTAAAGAAGATGAAATTTTTACCGAGTGAGACTGGAAAGGTATTAAATAACTTTATCATATATATAACTCTACCTGCCAGCATTGCAAAAGTCTTTTTTACTACAAAAGTAAACACCAATTTATTTGTTTTAACATTTTTTGGATTTATCCTAGGCATTATTACTTTTCTAATGGGATTTTTAATTTTTAAAAAAAACAAACTTAAAAAGAGAAACTAAAGGCACGCTTATGATTTCACTATGTGGGTATAACATCGGCCTTTTTGCATTTCCTTTTATTCAACAGATATATGGAAATAATGGACTTTTACACATTGCTATGTTTGACATGGGTAACTCATTTAACGTCTTTGGGATTGCTTATATTATAGCATATGCATTTTCAGAAAATGATAAATTGGATATAAAAAAAGTTTTCAAAAAAATCTTGTACTTCATTCCATTTGATACATACATTATTTCGTTTATTTTGAATATAGCTGGATTCAAATTTCCCGGCTTGATCGTTAATCTTGTAGAACAAATTTCACTGCCAAATACTACCTTAGCCCTTTTCGTAATCGGATACTTCCTTGATTTTAATCTAGATAAAGACGAAATAGTATCACTTGTAAAAGGCCTTATTATAAAGTACATACCTGGTATAATATTGTTTATTACACTGCCACTTTTCTTCAGCACAACTTCAATGACAATTAAAGCCATAATGCTAGGCTCAATAATGCCAACAGCACTAGTAGCAGTAATATATTCAGATGAGAGAAATTTAAACGTAAAACTTGCGTCCATATTTATAACATCTACAACTATTATAACTATTATATTTATGTCACTTATAATGCTAAAGTGGTAATAAACATAAAAAAAAAGCCTTAATGGCTTATTTTTTATGTAAAATATTTCTTTTTCATATTTTGGTGCGGAGGGCGGGACTTGAACCCGCACGGATAACTCCATACGCCCCTCAAACGTACGCGTCTGCCTATTCCGCCACCCCCGCGCGTCTTCATCGCTAACACAATAGTCATTATATAATGTTTTTTAATTTGTGTCAATACTTTTTTATACGACTACATAAACTTATATTACGGCAAAAAATAAATTATATTAAATCAAGCAAGAAGAAGTTTCTTGCTTGATTATATTATTCTCTTTAATTTTTTATTTTCTATTCTTCCAGGAATTCTGCCTCTTTTAGCAATAGGTTCTCCTTCTACCTCTTTAATATCCATAGTCATATCTATTGGTGAAGCGTCTGATATATAGCTTCCAACGCCAAATGCATCTGCACCACTTAATGCAAGTTCTTTTATTCTTTCAGGTGTAAGCCCGCCAGACACAATAATTTTGACGTTATTGTATCCTTTTTGATTAAGCCTCTGTCTTAGTTCATAAACGAGGCTGGCTGTAACGCCTCCCCTTTCTGACGGTGTGTCTAACCTTATTCCGTATAACCTATCACCAAGATATTCAGCAACTCTTAATGATTCCTCTATCTCATCCTTAAATGTATCAACTAAGATAGTTATTTTCTCATCATCAGGCGTTATTTCACTGTATGCTTTTGCTATAGGCAGTGTATCACCGGCAATCAGAAATGCTGCATGTGGGACGGTCCCTTTCGGTTCTTTTCCAGCAAGTTTTGCTCCTAGTATGCAGCTTGCATCATCTGCCCCACCTATAAGTGCAGCTCTTTCCATAACAGGTGCTACCGCTGGATGTACGTGTCTTGCGCCAAAGCAAAGGAGCGGTTTATCTGGAATAGCTTCTTTTAACTCTCTTGCTGCAGTTGCCCACCCACAAGAGCTTGCAAGTATCCCTAATATGACGGTCTCATATGTCCCAAATTCATTGTAAGGTCCAATGATTCTCATGATTGTTTCCTTAGGTTCAAATGTTTCTCCTTCATCTATAGACCATACTTCAATATTTTTATCTTTCAAAACACTTTTTACTTCTGGCAAGCCTGCAAAAATTCCATTTTTTCGTGCAAATATCTCTGCTGTAACGACTTTCCCATCGATTCCTAAGTGTTTTAAAATATCCTGAGTTCTTAAAAAATATACATCTGTCGTGGCGCCATTCTTTATTTCTTCATGTGTTGCAGAAAAAAATTCCCTATTTTCACTCACCTTAACTTCCCTAAGATCTTCAAGATACTTTATCATTTTCATATGTATTCTCCCTCTCTATAATCGAAATATCTTAAGTATTATAGTTGTTATGCCGAGAGCTATCATTGGACCTATCGGTGCACCTTTAAAAAAGCTTACTCCAATTACTGTGCCTAGCAAAACACCAACGACACCATTTGTGTCTACCTTCATCGTATCAAGACCTATAGATGCCAATACAGCTACAATTATTCCAGCGATAATTGTAATAAGGCCTTCAATGCTTTTCGAGGCATTTATAAAATCGCTTAATGATACCTTATTCAACGCAAGCGGAGATAGAGCTCCCATTGTCAATATTATTATACCAAGATTTATCCCATTTTTCGATATATATTGATTAATTATTTCTAGATTCATAAGCTTAATAAGCAAAAGCATTGAAATAGCAGCTGCAACATTGTTATTTTTCCCTACAATGCTGAAAAATAACATGATAGAAAGAAGCGCAACACCAAAATCCATATAACCCCCCTCACAATTCCATTTCAAATTATTTATACAAGCTCTTGTAAATCTTGTAGTATTTAGTCACCTTTTTGATGTATTTATCCGTCTCTGTAAAAGGTACCTTTTTTAAATTGCTACCATTTTCTGAATACCTTTTATCCTTCAACCAATTTGAAACATTACCGCTTCCACCATTATATGCTGCAACTGCTAAAGTGATATTGTTATTAAATTGTTTTAAAAGATATTTAAGATACCACGTCCCTATATTTATGTTATAATCGGGATTATACAGCATATTTACATTAAAATTTTTTATACCTATGTAATTCGCTACCCAAATTCCTGTCTCAGGAATGACCTGCATAAGGCCTATAGCACCTTTACTGGAAACAATGTCAGGATTAAAATTGCTCTCTGCCTTTATCATAGCAAAAACCAAATAAGGATCAACGCCATATTGATTTGAATAAAAGTATACCTGCTGGCTGAATTTTTTAGGATATAGCTGTTTCAGAAACCAGTTGGTTTTAACGCCATAAACTGTCAAAATGGTAAATATTATTACAATAATTACTGTGACTTTTTTAAATTTCAATATAATACCTCCAGATGTTCTATTTTGAAAATCGTCCCCACAATAATTCAACCTGCTTTTTTATAGCATTAAAGTCCTTGCAATTATTAATTATAAAGTCAGCATACTTCATTTTGTCTTCTATAGACATCTGGCTTTTAATACGGTTCAAAGCATCATTGTAATTCAAATTATCTCTTTTCATAAGCCTTCTTATCTGAGTTTTTTTGTCTACTACTACAAGCCATACTTCATCTACCATATTAAAAAGCCGCATTTCAATGAGAAGAGCCGCATCTAAAATAATAGCTTTCTCTTTACCATTTTTTCTTTCTTCTTCTATTATTTCTTTTATCCTCCTTATTATTTCCGGATGTGTTATTTCATTTAGTCTATTTAATTTCTGCTTATCAGCAAACACAAGGTTACCAAGCTTTTTTCTGTCTATTTCTCCATCTTTTCTTAAAATTTCTTTTCCAAACTCATTAACTAATATATTATATGTTTTAGTACCTTTAATCATAATCTCTCTTGAAACAACATCTGCGTCAATTATAAATGCCCCAAGACTTCTAAGTATCGATGATACGGTGCTTTTCCCAGACGCAATTCCACCCGTCAATCCTATAACCTCCATCATAGCACCTCCTGTCTATATAATTTAAAAGTGTCTATCAGACACTTTTATTTTGCATCGTACCAATTTTTACCATAGCCAATATCTACAACCAAAGGGACTCTTAGCTTTATGACATTTTCCATTATGGTCTTTAATAAGTTTTTGACGATTTCAACTTCATCGGGAAAAGTATCAACAATAAGCTCGTCATGGATCTGCAGTATTAGCTTCGATTTTAATGATCTTGACTTTAATTCATTGTATACTTTCACCATTGACATTTTTATTATGTCTGCCGCGCTTCCCTGAATAGGCGTATTCATCGCCATTCTCTCGCCAAATGACCTTTGATTATAATTCTTTGAATTAATCTCCGGTATATACCTTCTTCTATTCAAAATTGTCGTCACATATCCATTTTCTCTGGCAAATTTGACTACCGAATCAATGTAATTTTTAACTCCTTTGTACCTATCAAAATAATTGTCTATATATTCTTTTGCCTCTTTACGAGAGATCTTTAAATCTCTAGAGAGACCATAATCGCTTATACCATACACGATTCCGAAATTTACAGCTTTCGCACGCCTTCTCATTTCACCTGTAACTTCTTCAGGAGCAATTTTAAACACTTCTGACGCTGTCCTTAAATGTATGTCTTCATTGTTTAAAAATGACTCAATAAGCTTTATATCCTCTGAAAGATGTGCAAGAACTCTCAACTCTATCTGTGAATAATCAGCAGATACAATATATCCTCCCTGAAAGCTGGATATAAAAGCTTTCCTTATTCTTCTGCCAAATTCATCTCTTACTGGTATATTTTGCAAATTAGGCTCTGTAGAGCTGATTCTACCCGTTGCCGCAACTGTCTGCTTAAACGTGGAATGAACTTTGTCATCCTTGTCCATTATTGGCATGAAGCCATCTATATATGTTGATTTCAGCTTCATAAGCTGTCTATATTCGATTATCTCGCCAACTATCTCATTGTACGGTATAAGCTCCACAAGAACTTCCATATCAGTGGAATATCCTGTTTTAGTCTTTTTTATTGGAGGCAAATTCAATTTATCAAACAAAAACTCTGATAACTGTTTGGTAGAATTAATATTAAATTCATATCCCGCAGCGTCATATATGTCTTTTATTATTTTATCTGTCTTTTCGCCTATTTCTTTGGATAAATCTTTTAATACATCTTTATCTAATGTAAATCCATATACCTCCATAGATTTTAACACTTCTACCAGTGGAAGCTCAACATTATCAAGAAGCTCTTCCATTTCCATTTCTTTTATAAAGGACATTAGCTTATCTTTTAATTTAGATAATTTTGATGCAGTAGCACACAGATAATCAATTAAAAGCTTCTTATCTATGTCATCATAACTCTTTTTGCTTTTACCTTTTCCCAGCATATCCTCAATATTAGGTATGTCCTCTTTTAAATACTTCTTTAAGACACGCCCTATATCGTAATTGGATTCTGAAGGATTTAGCAGATAAGTCATTATTGCGGTATCGTAAAATTTACAATTCAGCTCTATGCCATGGTATGAAAGATTAACAAAAAAGTCTTTTATATCATGACCTATAAGCGTAAGCTTCTCATTATCCAATAATTTAAACACTTCATAGTCATCTACTTCAACAAAAAATGATTCATCATCAGTGGCAAATGATACAGCTTTTACTTCGCCTTCAAGTATTAATGGATAAAATGATAGTGTATCTTCTCTCTTTAGCAGCTCTCTTATATATTTAAAGTCTCTTACAGGCCACTCTTTGACTTCTCTAATATCATCAGCATCTTTTTTTAGGTCATTAATTAAACTGGTAAACTCCAACTTCTCAAATAAATCTATTAATTTTTCTCTATCATAATCCCTCAACTGGTATTCGCTTAAATCTATTTCAATTGGAACATTTCTCTCTATAGTAGCAAGTTTTTTGCTTAACATAGCCATTTCTGTATTATTTTCAATATTTTCTCTTATTTTCCCTTTTAATTTATCAGTATTCATAAGGACATTCTCAATAGAGCCAAATTCTTTAATAAGTTTTATCGCTGTCTTTTCTCCTATATTAGGCACGCCAGGGATATTGTCAGATTTATCTCCCATAAGGCCCTTCAAATCAATAAACTGGCGTGGAGTAACCTCATACCTCTCAACGACTGCCCTTTCATCGTATTCTTCCATCTGAGTTATGCCTTTTTTGCATATCTTCACTTTTACACCATCTGATACAAGTTGAAGTGCATCTCTATCACCGGTGACAATCAATACTTTTAAGCCATTTTCAGATGCAATTTTAGATACAGTGCCTATTATGTCATCTGCTTCAAATCCTTCAATCTCAATTGTCTTTATATTAAATGCATTGATTACATCTTTTAAAATATCAACCTGCTCAATAAGTTCCTCAGGCATAGACTGCCTGGTACCTTTATAAGCACTGTACTCTTTATGTCTAAAAGTTGGAGCTTTTTTATCAAATGCAACAGCTATATAATCAGGTTTTTCTTCATCAAGCAGTTTTAAAAGCATCATTGAAAAACCGTATATGGCATTTGTATGCAGTCCCTCACTGTTCATTAAATCTGGAAGCGCAAAATACGCTCTGTACATTAAGCTATTTCCATCTATGATTAAAAATTTTGACATACGCTCACTCCTATTTAACTTCTTGTAATCTAATATACCGCAAAAAAAAGAGGATGTAAATTGTCCATAATTATTTTTTAAACAATTTATATCCTATATAAATTAAATATACCAATATTGAAAACGGCAATAAATATATTGATATTATAAATACATATTTTAAAAATTCAAAAAATATCTTAAGACTTTTTAAGACGGAATTCAAAATATCATTTAAAATACTTCTACCAAATATATTGCCAAATTTCGTCTGTGGCACAACCTGTACAAATGTCAAATTGATTGTGCTCATGCTGGTCATATTGTCCCATATTTTTATTTGATTCTTATATGAATCAATCTGTGTCATCACTTCATTTAATTTATCTTCAACTTGCAGTATATCGGAAATATTACTTGCTTTTTTCAACAACTCCTGCAATTTCTCTTCTTGTATTTCGAGATTTTTTATTCTAGACTCCACATCATAGTATTGTTCTGTTATATCATTGCTGATAGTTCTTATTGTTTTGACGTCGCCTAAAGATTTAATACTTGCAATGACATCTTCAAAATCATTTGAAGGTATTTTTAATACGACGTTTATCGTTTTTTTATTATCGCTTGTGCTGCTTTCACTTGAACTTTCAATATACCCATTATATTGCTTGCTTATGTTTAATATCTTATTGTAGCATTCATCTGCACTGTCTGTTTCAATGGAAATTGTCGCATCCTTAGTTATTTTTCTTTCATAGTTCGCATCCAATCCTCTATTTAAATCAAATGCATTAGCCTGTGATACATCTTTTTTTAAATCAGACGTAACTTTACCACTGCTTATGGAAGTCTGTGAAGAATAATTTACAGCGCTTTTTGTATTAAGAGCAGTTTCTGTAACGCCGACGTCATTTATTTTATTCTCGAAGAGTTTAAATCCAAGTGATAATATAAATATCGATGCAAATACAGCAAAAGCAATTATAAATTTCCTCTTCCCTAATTTTTTGTAGCTTTGCCCTGATTCTAAGTTTTTCTTTTCTTCTAGCAATTTAGCGTGCAGCATATCATTAAAGTTGTTTGGTAATTCTATAGGAGGCATATTCTGTAAAAACTTCTTCACAGACATTAACTCGTAATAATCATTTTTGCACCCTGTGCATAAATCTATATGATCACTTATCTCTTCCATTTGTCCTTTGCTTAGCTCTTCATCAATATAAAGGTTAATCAATTTCTTGACCTTACTGCACTGCATTATATTTACCCCCTTTCTTCAACAGCATTTATAAAACCAGGTATCTTTTTTAAATTTTCTTTAAGAATATTCCTTGCTCTTGATATTCTAGATTTTACCGTTCCAATGTTTGTGTTTGTTATTTTAGCTATTTCATTATATGTAAGTCCTTCAATATCTCTAAGTATTAAGACAATCTTATACTCACTCTTCAACTTATTCAATTCATCTATTATTATCTTTCTAGTAACTTTATCATCAAAGATATCCTCAGGGGTTCTAAAATCACTTATTTCTTCCAACTGCTCCTCAACACCTTTTTTCTTTCTAATAAAATCAAGTGAAACATTGACGGCAATTCGATAAAGCCATGTCTTAAATTCACTGTTGCCTCTGAATTTTTTTAAATTTATATAAGCCTTTATAAACGTCTCCTGTGTCAAATCCAACGCATCTTCTTTGACATCTACAATCCTGTATATGACATTGTATATATAATTTTGATAAGTGCTTAATACGTTTTCAAATGATTCAATATCTCCTTCTTGTGCCTTTAAAAGGAGCTGTTTTTCATCCAATCATAAAACCTCCCCTCAATAAGTATGACGAAAATACAAAAGATAAGTTCCAAAATTTTAGTTATTTTTATTCTATCAGAAAAGTCAAAAAGCACAAAAAAAAATAAGCGCTACTGACGCTTAATATATATTTTGTTTGATGATGAATCAACTATTATATTTAGTCCATATATACTTTTCAAGTCCTTTTGATTGATATAAGATTTGCTGTTATATATTTTATATTTAACTGGATTGCCATCGATGGTTACACCTTTGTCTTTAGCCCATTCAACCTTTTGCCCTGTTATATTGCAAAATTCTTTAATTGGAATGTAAATGTCTCTATTTTGATAGTCTGCATAATCAGTTGTGGATAAAAACTTACCTTCATAATAAATAATGTTACCCATCATCTTAATCGTCTTTGTATTGTCGTCGATGCTGAAATTTACGCCTGTCATATTTCCTATATCATAAATATTTGCATAATTCTTATTATCAATTAAAATTGAATTTAAACTTTTAATTTTCTCATCATCAATGTTGAAAAAATCTTTGATATCGTCAACATTTATGTAAAGCTGACCTTTATCCGATTTATACACATCATCGCTTACAAGTTCATTATTGTGAATGACCTTGTACCCATCTGAAAATACTAAAGGATCGCTGATGTTTATGTATTTATATAATTCATCAAAAATATCATTGCTTACCTTTATACCTTCATCGCTTAATTCTTTCTTAATTGACTGCTTCGTATTTAAACCTTTCTTGTAAAAATCCGGATACACAAACAGCGCTTTACCTCCCGTTGGAGATGTCTTTGTAAACATCGTTTGATATACGACATTGACAATGTCACCGTAATTGACCATTTCGTAAAGTTCTTCTACATCTGCTTCGTACATCCTTATGCATCCTGACGATGCTAAAGTACCTATAGATGATGGCATGTTATTTCCATGTATGCCATAATCGCTGTAAAATCCTATCCATCTATACCCAAGTGGGTTATTAGGACCAGATGGAACTACTTGACCATTCCATGGCGATATCCATGTAGGATTTATCTGTTTATTTATAATTCTATATGTACCTAATGGAGATGTAGACACAATTTTGCCTACTGCAATGGGATAAAGTTTTGATATATTTTGTGAAACAAAATATATCGTTCTAGAAGGGATATTTACTGTTATAGTGCTTGCAAAACCATAACATGTGTTTGCAAATGCAAAAATAAAAATCAATATTAAAGTTATAAAACATCTTCTTTTTGTCTGCAACTTTACACCTCTTTTCACAAATTTTATCGATAATAAAAGCGTAAAACTTACCGTCACACGCCTATTACTTTATCTATGATAAAATTTGTGAAAATATGATTCATATTTTGTTTTTAATCTCTTCTTTTAATTTTTTTGAATTTGGTGTGGAAAATACAATTTTAGTTGCATATCTTTCGAAAAATAAGAAGTAATAAATTTTTACAGGCGATTTTAATTCGATCTCCAGCAAATCCTTTTTAGATACTATCATGCTACATGTACTATCAAAAACATGAATGCCTCTTCTGTACGTATTTCTATTTTCTGCTTCACCTACGTATGCAATATTATCATATCTTATTCTGACAAAGCCCATAATACCTAATGATATGACAAGATAATCCTCCAATAAAATGGTTTGAGAAATCGCTATTGAAAATAATATAATAGACAATACCATCAATAAAATTATGTACAGCACCCACCAGAGAATCGATAATTCAATATTAAACCCTTTAATATTAACATCTACAAATACGTATATAAACAATAGTGCTACGCTTATTAAAATAAGCAATGTCAAAAAATACAATACAAATCTGCTGAATTTGTCCAAAATATAATACTTCATAACCTTCCTCCAGAAATAAATTTGATAAATGAAATTTTACATCATATATAAATTAATTTCAAGTTAATAAAATACTTAATCTTACAAATAATAAAAAGGTAATATGTAAAGGTCTAATTTCATATATAATTGGAGGTGCATTTAATTTGGAAAGAGGTAATTTATCTGTAAATGAACTTGTCTTAGTAGGTGTAGGTGGAATACTTGGTGCCGGTTTTTTTCTAGCAAGTGGCATTGCAATACATACTGCAGGGCCCATAGTTTTGTTAGATTATGGAATATCTGCTTTTATAATGTCTGAAGTTTTTTGCGCATTATCGGAAATGATCGTTGCAAATCCTGTCGACGGATCGTTTAGAGTTTATGCTGAAGAAGCACTAGGTGACATAGGAGGCTTTTTAAGCGGATGGGTTTACTGGACTGCAGGAGTATTCATAATGTCCAGCGAAGTAACAGCATCAGCAATATTCGCCAAGTTCTGGTTTCCTAATGTACCATTGTGGATTTTCGCTTTAATATACTCTGTTATGGTTCTGTGTGTAAACGCTTTAGGTACAAAAAATTTCGGCACCATTGAATCGTGGTTTTCCACCATCAAGATATCTGCACTATTTATAATAACCATAGTTGGAATCTTGACGCTTTTGGGATTTTTCGGCAGTAAAAGTGAAATAGGTGTTAAAAACTATTTTATCCATGGTGGTTTAGCACCAAACGGCATAAAAGGTTTCTTAGGAGCACTATTAATGTCTTTAATACCATTCGGTGGCGTCGAAGTCACTGCAATGACAGCATCTAAAACAAAAAAGCCAAAAAAATATGTGCCAATAGCCAGAAAATATATCGTTTTATTTCTATCGACTTTATACCTTTCGTCAATTGCCGTCCTGCTAGGCGTAATCCCGTGGTATGAAGTTTCTACAAAAGAAAGCCCATTTATTAAGCTTCTTTCGTTCACCCATATACCGTATATCGACTCCATAATGAATTTTGTAATACTGACAGCTGCATTGACTACTATGAATGGTGCCATGTATGGTGTGACACAAGTCATGTATTCCTTAGGAAAGGGAAGATTTGCTCCAACTTTTTTAAGTAAAGTGACAAAAAGAGACGTGCCAATTTACGCACTTTTATTTAGCAGTGTAGGTTTATTAATAGCAGTCATACTTTCATACATTCTTCCAAAAGATGTATATGAATATATAACAAGTGCCACCGGTTTTATACAATTTTTTAACTGGATAATTATTTTGTACACATTTATAAAATACAGACCAATACTCAGAGACAAAAACCATGAATATTTTGAATGCCAAAAGCATAGTTTTCCTTTAAGACCGTGGTTTACTATTATATTAATAATTGCAGTTCTTCTATCTACACTGGTTGTGCCAAAACAAGCAATAGGCTTTTTTGGTGGACTAATACTGCTGATTATTATACTTTTGTTGTACTTCATTGCCAAAAAGCTAGATTTATTTGATAAATGGTAAAAATATCGGGAATACCCGATATTTTTAGTTCACTATTTTTTAAACACAAACAAAAGTCCAAATGCAATGAGAATAACAGGCCAAAAAAGCTTTAAATAAAACCATGGGATAAAAGTCCTAGCAAGAAGGTATACGCCAATTGCGATTAAAATCCATCCAAAGATTTCACCACTTCTCTTTCCACCTGTAACTACCTTTGCGTTTTCTGTATCTTTTACTTCATTAACATCGCTAGAATTAAAATCGCTATTTTTAAGCTGATGTGGATTTTCAGGCACAACAATCCACGCTATTATATAAAGCAAAACACCAGTACCACCTACTAAAGCAATTAAAGCCCATATAAGTCTTACAATCGTCACATCAATGTCAAAGTACTCAGCTATCCCTCCGCAGACACCACCGATAATAACCTGATTTCTAGAGCGGTACAATCTTTTATCCACATTGAGACCTCCTTTTTCACAAATCAATTTTATAATTTTTAGCAGATTAACAAAAACACAAAATATTATTGCTTAAAAACAATGTATAATAAAAAATACACCCCCCTTTTGCAAAACAATTTTCTACTTTGTATTAAATACTTACTATAAATTATACTCAACATAAATGTTTTTGGGAAGCGAAATTTAACGAATCAGATTAAATCACAAAGAAAATTTCATAACGTATTATAGAATATAATGTTTTAGGAGGTGTATCTATGGACAACAAATGGTATTTTGATATAGCACCAGGTGCTATTGATGATTTGAATGAACATGCCCACGACATAACAACTCTCATTCCCTTCTGGTATGGAGTTAAATCAGACGGAACATTAGCAGACATGTCATCACAAGAAGTTAAGAATATTGCATCACAAAATAATCTGCCGATCTTTGCTATTGTTCACAACTACTCAGATCCCAAGAAATCTCAGCTTATACATGACCTTCTATCAAATGCGTCCTTAAGAAATACATTAATAATGAATATAACGACTATGGCTGTATACAACAATTATCCCGGCATAAATATCGATTTTGAGTTTGTACCTCCCGAAGACAGAAACAATCTAAATGCATTTATGGAAAACCTGTATAGCTCTCTTAAAAATGTTAGAAAAATCGTGACAATTTCATTGCCAGCAGAAATAGAAGACAATCCGCGCCATCCTTTCTCAGGAGCTTTTCAGTACTCCATATTGGGTCAGTTTACGGATCAGGCATATATTTTAGCATACGATGAACATTTTTCCAATCCAGGGCCAATTGCATCTATAGGCTTTGTACGCAGCGTTCTAAATTACGCTGTTACCGCTATACCGTCAAGAAAAATTTGGCTTGGCATGGCTGTATACGGCTATGACTGGGCAGAAGGTTCTAATTATCCCAGAACATTATCTTACTCACAAGCAATAGAAACTGCTAAAAACCTGGGTGCAACAATAATATATGACGAAACCGCCCAAGAATCCACATACACATATACAATTGACTCAACGAAGCACACCGTATGGTTTGAAGATGCTAGAAGCTTTCAAGCAAAATTGCCGTTACTTGTACAATACAACTTATCCGGCATAGCCGTCTGGAGACTTGGTCAAGAAGATCCTAATATCTGGAATATAATCAGAGGAAGTTAATGCTTCCTTATTTTTTTGGGAACTTTTACATATATTTTCCGTCTAATTAATATGAGATGAGAATAGTATAAAATTAAAGAAGAAAAGGAGGTTTAACAATGAGAAAGTTTTTATCCTTTCTGCTGGTCAGTTTATTGATATTTACAGTAGCTATTCCCTCAATTGGTTTTGCACAAACCAACAGCAAAATTGAGCTTAAACAGGCAATAGAAATTGCTAAAGAAAAGCTAAATATTCCAAGCAGCGGATACAACTTTAATTCCAACTACTACGAAAACGACAGCAATAAAACATGGTACTTAACATGGTCATCCAGCACAAATGGAAACATAAATGTCAGCGTAGATGCTGATACTGGTGAAATAATAAGCTACAATTTCTACAAACCCGATAATACGCCAGTAAGCATTATACCAAAACACACAAGGGAAGAAGCAAAAGAAGTCGCAGTAAACTTTTTAAACAAAATTGTACCAGAAAAATTTAAAGAAACAAAAGAGCAAGAAACTGATGATTATGCTGGGCTCAATCCAAAGATTGCATACAGTACAGCCTATTCATTCAATTTCATCCGAATAGTCAATGGAATCCCATTTCAAGGAAATCAAATAACTGTGGAAGTAAATAAAAACACTCTAGATGTTCAGTCATATTATTTAACTTGGGGCAGTGACTACAATTTTCCTGATCCAAAATTAGCTATTTCAAAGGACAGAGCGATTCAAATATATAAAGACAACAATAGTTTAAATCTGCAGTACAACCTTGTTTACACAGATGTATATGGCAATAATGAGTCTACACCACAAGCTATTTTAGTCTACAGCCTTGTCAACAATCAGCCTGTGGATGCTATTACAGGCAAAATTTTATACCAGGGTTATTACGGTCCGTATATCGGCAGAATGGGTTCTAAATCAGATAATTCTCAAGTATTATCACCTCAAGAACAAAAAGCCGTAGATGATGTATCTATGTACATTTCAAAAGACAAGGCAATTGAATTAGCAAAGGAGAAGCTTCCGTTTACAATCGGTTCCGAATACAGCCTTACAAGCTCTAATCTTTACAAAGATAATTCAAATTCCAACAGTGCAACTTGGAATTTCAGTTGGACTTACAATGAGGGCAACAACTACAATTATATATCTGCAGCCGTAGATGCAACAACCGGTGAATTAAAATCATTTTACCGAAACGATAGTAATGAAAATAATGCACAAGGTAAGACTCCAAAGTACACAAAAGACCAGCTCAAAAGTATAGCAGAAGATTATCTCAATAAAATACAACCGGAAAAATTTAAGCAAATGGAATATCAAGATGTCCCTATATCTGTATATGATAATTCGCCATATACATCATTTAATTACATCTATAAAGTAAACGGAATACCATGCCCATTTGACTCAATAAATATCGGCATCAACAAGTACACTGGCGATATAATAACATATAATTTAAGCTGGACTGATGTAAAGCTGCCTGACAATAAAAATATAATTGGCCTGGATGATGCTTACAAAACGTTATTCAATAACGGCGATTTTCAACTTAGCTATATAATTTACTATGCTCCCGATAAGGTTTATCAACCCCCATCAAAAGACATAAGACTTGTATACCAATTAACAAACTTCAATGGCCTAATAGACGCAAACTCCGGTGCTTATATAGATTATTCAGGTAAGCCTATACTTAAAAACGAAAATACACAGTTTACTGATATTGCAGGAAATTGGGCAGAAAAAGATATTTTATTGCTGTCTAAATATGGTATAGCGGATGGTAAGAATGGCAAATACATGCCAAACGATTATATTTTGCAAAAGGATTTTATAAAGATGCTGGTTAAATCACTACAGCCAAATAACGTGATAATACCACTTACATCGAATGAAGATGAAAATTACGACAATTATTACAACGTAGCAATTAACAGCAAAATCATTACAGAAAATGAGAAAAAACCTGATTCTAAAGTAACTCGCCAAGATGCAGCAAAGTTTATCGTAAGAAGCCTTAATCTAAAATACATCGCTGACTTAAACAGTATTTATACATTAGACTATTATAAAGACGCTGATAAAATAGAGGATTCTTCAAAAGGATATGTTGCAATATTATACGGTTTAAATATAATGACAGGCATCAATGGATATTTCAACCCAGACGAAAACCTCACAAGAGCGCAAGTAGCATCGATTTTAGTAAGATACCTAAGAGTAGAAAAATAAAAAATATGGGTGCGTTGTTTATACGCGCCCTTTATAATTTAACAGTCTCATTGCATTTAGCGTCACTACAAAAACGCTTGCTTCATGTATAAACATTCCCGACGCTAAAAATACTTCTCCATAAATCACGCCTAACAACAATGCAAAGACGACAAATACCGAAAAATAAATATTTTGCTTCATATTTTTGATTGCAGCCTTGCTTAAATCTACAGCAAATGCAAGCTTATTAAGATTATCATCAGCCAATATTATATTTGATACGTCATTTGCCACATCTGTGCCGCTTAATCCCATTGATATGCCTATGTCTGCATAAGCTAACGATGGCGCATCATTTATTCCATCACCTACCATAGCTACAGAGCCTTCTGTTTTAAGCATTTTTAGCTTTTTTAACTTTTCATCTGGCAGAAGTTCTGCATAATATTCATCTGCTCCGAGTTCTTCTTTCACAAATCTTGCAGCATTTTCATTGTCACCTGTAAGTATCACATTTTTTTTAATTCCGGTCTTTTTAAGTCTTTTTACAGCCTCAACCGACGTACTCTTAATTTTATCAGAAATTGACAGTATTCCAATTACATTATCATTTTCTGCAACTATAATTGGTGTCCTTCCCTTTGATTGCTCATCTTCGATAAAATTTAAAACATCATCAACTTTTACACTGCTCTTCTCCATTAATTTTCGATTGCCTGCATAATAAACCTTGCCATTTATTGTGCCTTTTATTCCCTGACCTGCAATAACCTCAAATTTATCGACTTCATACGTCTCTTCATCACATGCATATGAAACAATTGCTTTTGCTATTGGATGTTCTGATTTTAATTCTAAGCTTTTTGCTATTTTAAGTAGTTCTTCGCTTTCAATTTCAAATGATTTTATATCTACAACAATAGGCTTTCCTTCTGTCAATGTCCCAGTCTTGTCAAAAGCCACAATATCTACCTTTCCAAGGCTTTCAAGGTATTCCCCTCCTTTTATTATTACGCCGTGCCTTGCGGCATTTCCTATAGCTGAAACTATTGATACAGGGGTAGATATAACTAATGCACCGGGACACGCAATCACGAGAAATGTCAGCGCCATCATCAGATCTCTCTTTATAACAAATGTTATGATTGATGCAATTATTATAGCGGGTGTATAATACTTTGAAAATCTTTCAATAAATTTTTGCGTCGGCGCTTTTTCTCCTTGCGCTTCTTCTACCAGATACAATATCTTTGAAAATGTCGTATCTTCACCAGCTTTTTCAGTCTCAACTTCTATATATCCATTTTCATTTATTGTGCCGCTATACACTAAGCTGCCAATTCCTACATCTACCGGCATCGACTCTCCCGTTATAGTCGCTTGGTTTATTGAAGCATCGCCTTTGATCACCTTGCCATCAACAGGTACTTTTTCACCTGTTTTCACAGCAACTACATCCCCTACCATAACATTTTCCGCTGGTACATCTACAATTTTCCCTTCTTTTATGACATGAGCTATCTTTGGCGACATATCAACTAAATATTTCAGTGCATCCCTTGTCTTTCTCAAAGTATACGATTCTAAAAATCCGCCAAAGGAAAACAAAAATGTTACTGCAGCAGCTTCCCAATATTCTCCTATTATTATCGCTCCTATAGCTGCAATTGAAACAAGCAAATTTATGCTTACTACTTTGAATTTTAATGACATGATGGCACTTTTTATGATTTTATATCCTGAAACTGCTGCTGATAATATCATTAAAATATCTGAAAATATTCTGTAATCAAGATACTTAAATAACCAGCTTAAAAGAATCAAAACCGCCGCAGTTGCTAATGACATTAATTTATCATCTTTGAAACCTATCATTTCGTACCTCCAAAAGGTTATTTGAAAAAATGTCGAGCAAATGCTCGACTGGTATTTTAATCTGACACGTTAAAGCCAAAACTATTAATGACACTTATGATTTTATCAAGGTCTATTACACCATCGTCAAACTTTACTTTTGCTACACCTGTAGTAAAGAGCACTTTAGCCTCTTTTACACCTTCTTGTGATGCTAAAGCCTGCTCAATTTTCTTGCTGCAGTCAGGGCAGCTAAGGCCTTCTATATTAAGTTTTACATCTTTAATCATATTTCCCATCTCCTAAACAATTTTATTTTCATGAATATGATAAAACATTTCAGTTTTTGCTTATGTGATATGGATCAATTTTCCTTAAATTTTTCTATATCTTTTAATAGTATTTCCTTATTTGAAAGAAATTTTATTATTCCATCATCTTCAAGTTCATGAAGCTTTCTGCTTATGGTTTCCCGCGTCGTTCCCAATAAATTTGCAATATCTTCTCTGCTTAAATAAAGTTTTAATTTGATGCCATCACTGCTTTTAATTCCTTCTTTATCTGCAAGCTTCAGTATCATAGATAAAAGGCGAGTTTTGACATCTTCTGTAGTTATGTCTTTTACCAGTGATTCAATGTTTTGAAGCCTTTCTAGCAAATAATTCATAATCTTTAAAGCAATCTCAGGATTTCTTGATATAATTCCCATAAAATCTTCTTTTGATAAAAGACACAATTTTACATCATCCATCGCTTCAGCGTAAAATGTGGCTTTCTGCTCTTTAAATATGCTATTTTCTCCAAACGTATCACCGTCTTTTAAAATATACAAAATCTGCTCTTTGCCGTCTAAATTTATTTTATAAACTTTAATTTTCCCTTTATGAATTATATATATATTATCAATTCTATCGCCTTCATTGATAATTATATTGCCTTTAGCATAAAATCCTTCTTTAGTCATGCCGGATATTGCCCTTAACTCTTCTTCATTCAGATCTTTAAAAATATGAACTACTTGAGCACAATATTTACATTCCATTCAAACACCTCCATCTTAAGTATAGTAAAATACATATTAAATTCTGTGATTAAAATCAATTTTTATTTTAAAAAAATCGCTCTTTATGTTTGAGAGCGACTTCTTCAGCTTATTCTTTTTTATATATGGCTCTTTCACCGCCAATCAATTTTGGTCGTGTCCTTGCTGCAACTATTGTTGCGTCACCAATCTTATTTCGCTTTAACCTTACAGGAACTGCAACAGGCCTTAAATGCATACCTATTAATACAAGGCCAATGTCAAGCCCAGCATGTGCTAAGCCTTTCAAATTCTCTACCATTACTGGCTTTTCAAATATGCCGTAAGCATATGTTTGTAGTGATCCTCCGGCGTGTACCTGCGGTATAACAGAAACTTCATCGAGATTATACTTTATCATTGCATCTTCTTCTACAAGAAGTGCCCTGTTTAAATGTTCGCACCCCTGCACTGCGAGATATAAGTTTCTTTTCTTTACAGATTCCATAATCGGATCAACAATTGCCTTCGCAACATCAAGGCTTCCTGATGTGCCCACTTTCTTGCCTATAACTTCGCTAGTACTTCCTCCTAATACAAAAAGTCCACCGCTTTTTACATTTGCAATATCTAATAACTCTTCAATAACTTCTTTAGTTTGCTTAGAAATCTCATTTAAATCCAATTTTAACACCTCACATTCACCTATTATTATACTACTTATTTATAAATTGTATTTTATTTATTGTATCACAGTCAAATCTCAATTCATATTATATTTAAGTAGATTATTGAGAGGAGGTAGAATAGTTGAAAAGGCTCATACCAAAAAAATATAATTTGACCTTAAATGGTATATCTGAAAGGACTCTAAGAGAACATTATAAACTTTACGAAGGATATGTAAGTAAGACAAACGAAATATGGAACAAACTAATCACATCTGATCGAGTTAAGGCAAACGCCACGTACAGCGAATACAGAGAATTAAAGCTTGAAGAAACATATGCACTAGATGGGGTTAAACTTCATGAACTTTACTTTGAAAACCTCGGCGGAGCAGGTGGTCCTGCAACTGGGATAATCGCCTCCATGATAACTTGTGATTTTGGTTCTTATGATAACTGGATTAATGACTTTAAAGCATGTGCTATATCTTCCAGAGGTTGGACAGCACTATGTTTTGATCCGATTGATTTAAGGCTCCACAACTACCTGCAAGACCTCCACAACCACGGCCTTGTAACCAGAACAATTCCTCTTCTCATTATTGACACTTATGAGCACGCATATTTCATAGATTACGGAACAGATAAAAAAGGTTATATTGATGCATTCATGAATAATGTGAAGTGGAGTGAAGTCAATAGAAGAGTAATTCAATGGATAGACATGAAAAAATTTTAACATGATTCATAGCTTTTGGAACCTGTTTTCACGAATTTTAAGGCAATATCATTCTAAAATTACTGCCACAATTTGTGGTTATCCATTTTTTCGTTTTTTCTAATGGTACGCACTCAGGTGGTGATGTACTATGAGAAATTTTTTAAATTTGAAAATTTGTAGTGTATCTTAATTCTATTATCTTTAAATATTTCTACAAAATCGATAAGATTTTCAATCATTTGCCTAGTTAAATCCTGCATGTCAATTATATTTTTTATCTTATCATATGCCTGTTGTATAAGTATTGCCTTTACATCATTTGAATTTAATTGTCCTTCAATTTTATTTAATTTTTCATGATAAATCTTCATCTCACTTTGAAGCTCATCAGAAAGCATTTTAAACTGTTCTTCGTTAATAAGACCTTTGATTTTATCGTAGTACATCTGTTTAAAAGTGTTTTGAAACTCTAAATATTTCTTTTTATATTCCTCATATTCTTTTTTCTGCTCAATATATTTTTCTTCAATCGAATCCTCAGCAATTTTCGTCAATTCATTAAAGTCCACAATCTCATTAGCTATGCTTTTAAGATCATCAAGAACAATCTGCTTTAGCTTTTCTTCAGGTATAGAATGCATTGTACAGGCTTTTGAGCCGTATTTTCTAAAAGCTCCGCATATAAGTTTCCAACATGGTGCCTTTCTATCTTTGTCATAAAAATATCCCATATACGATCCACAATCGCCACACTTTGCCTTGCCAGAAAAAAGATGAGTAACATGCCCCGGCCTGAACTTAAGCTTTGCTCTTTCTTGTATTATATCCTGTACCTGCCAAAAAATATTTTCATCTATTATAGGCTCATGCATATGTGTTTTTTTGATCCACTCTTCCTCAGGTACATCTTTAACTTTTTTTACTTTATACGATACTTTTTTTCTCTTGTGTTGCACAACTGTCCCAATATACACTTCATTTGTCAATATTCTGTGAACAGCGTTACTGTTCCACATTTTGATCTTTTGACTTGGATTCGCATAATTTCTTTTTGATTCTGCAGGTGTAGGATAGCCTTCATCAGTCAATATTTTAGCTATTTTTTGTTTACCAAATCCTTCTGTGTACAATGAGAATATCCTTTTTACAGCTTGAGTCGTAATATCGTTGGCCGGCACTAATCTGTTTTTGTTGTCTGGATCTTTTGTATATCCATAAGGCGCAAACGCACCAATATACAGTCCTTCCTTCATTTTACTATGGAGATTAAATCTGATTTTTTTCGATATGTCTTTAGCATACATATCATTAACAACATTTCTAAACGGTATGCTGTCATCTTCTCCTTTTAAAGTATCAACACCATCATTCAATGCAATATACCTTACACCATACTCAGGAAATACCTTCTCAAGATATCTTCCTGTCTCGATATAATCTCTTCCAAGACGGGAAAGATCCTTTGTGATAATACAGTTTATCAGTCCACATTCAACATCGTCAATCATTCTTTTAAAATCATCTCGTTCAAATGTAGTTCCGCTCACACCGTCATCAATATAAACACCGACTAAATTCCAATTATTTTCAAGAACATATCTGGTTAATTCCTTCTCCTGTGTTTTAATACTTTCACTGTAGCCTTTGCTTAAATCTTCTTTTGAAAGTCTGCAGTAAATAGCACAATTCCATGTTCTATTTAGCACATTTTTCTTTAACATCTGTAACCTCCTTCATGGATAACCACCACCATATATTATTAGGAATTTACAGCCTGCTTAATAATTTGTTTTAGTAAATCACTAAGTTTTTTGCCTTTATCATTAAATTCATGTTCTACAAGTATATTATCATTTGATTTCTCCACATTTTTCTTGCTTTTAGCCAATTATGTAACCCCCTTTGAAATTTATTTGCTATAATATATGAGCAAATAGTTTGTCCAATTGCAAAATAAAAAAAGCGTACTTCTCATACACCTTAGTTAATCAATTTTTTATTATTAGTTGACTATTAGAGAGTTCTTCTTTAAACACATTTTGTCTATTATATCACGTATTTTTAACTCTCCAATTATATATAATTCAAGAATAATAATTGCATAGTATTATTTATTTTATTAAGACATATTATTTATTATGAATGTTTAGACAGGGAGGGATATTTATTGCCACTAAGCAAATATTACAAGATAGCAATTCCCTTGCTAATATTAGTATTAATAAGCATCTGGGGAATATTATTTTTCAAATCGAGTAGGAGCTGAATAATTATTTTATTCAGCGTCCTCTCACACCACCGTACGTACCGTTCGGTATACGGCGGTTCATTAAGATTTAATGTACATTAGGTACCTTTTTGATAAACTCTTGTAACTTATGTCTTCGAAGTATTTATTTGTAGGAGTGATACTGAGTATTTGGCTATTGGATATTCTCCAGTAGCCTTTCCTCTTATTGGCGTATGCCCAGGCTTTTTGTTTTTCTAATCCTAATTTTATAGATTGTCATACTTTGTTTTTATCTTCTTCCATTTCTTCCATATACATGCCCTTAGTCTCCGCCTTATCCATTCGTCAAGGGTTTTCATTTTGCTTTTTGCGTCTGCTAACCCAAAGTAGTTAACCCATCCTGTCGTTATCTGATTCAGTCTATATATTCTGTATTACATGCTTATTCCCTTGTTTCGATTGGTTATTCCTTTTACTTTTTCCTTAAACCTTTTGATGGATTTTTAATGAATTCTTATTCTTACTTCGTTTTCTTTTGTATAAAATGAAAATCCTAAGAACTTTCTTTTCCATGGTCTATCTACAGCACTTTTTGCTTCATTGACTTTTAGTTTTAATTTGGTTTCTATATTAGTCTGTCTAGTACTGTAGGTATTCCTAGTAGTCTTGTTCCTCCATCTGGTTTTGGTATTTCTACTCTCAACACTGGTTGTGGTTTATATTTTCCTTCCAGTAATTGTTGCTTTATGGTCGGCCATTTTTCTTTGAGATACGGTAGAAGTTCATCTACTTCCATCCCATCGACTCCATGGCTTCCTTTATTTGCAACTACACGCTTGTATGCTTCTTTCATGTTTTCTCGGTCAAGTATCATTTCAAGCATATTACTGGTGTATCTTTGTACATTGTTTCTTCTTTCTTTTGACGCCGATGATATACTATGCACTTCCGCTCCCTCTTGAAATTCCATTTCTTGATGGAGCGGATAGTCTCTTTGTTGAGTTGTCTTAAGAACTGCATATCTTTCGAGTTCATAAGATTTCCAAAACCTCCTAATATTCGGTCCTTCCTTATCTATTCATGACTAGATAAGTACTATGACCTCTGCTGACTTCTCAAGGTTCAGCCATACATCACTGTATGGGTTGTCATTTCAGAGTTCACTTTAATGACTTGTCCTTGAGACCTCCCCGGGTAAGAACGATAACCTTCATCTCGTCTATCTTTAAGTTTACTGTATGGAGTTCGGGTAGTGTTGGACTTCGTTTTGTCATGCAAACTTGTCCGCTCCAATTCAGCCTCTTATCTGGTTCGTGTTCCTCAGACCGAGATTTTACCTACCGCTTCCTTCAGATTCCACCTCACAATGGACACCCTTGCGGTTCAGCTAGTGGTTCCCGTGACCTCGCCCACAAGCAGACTTTCACCGCCTAGTTATCGCCCATGCCTGGTGTACAAAAAGGGCGAAGCCTATCAATCATAAGCTGACCAAAGGCTTCGCCTCTTTGAGTTTCTTTATTTAGTTTTGATTTATGGTTCAATTTTATTTCATTTTTGTATATGATTTTCTATCTTATCTATAATTATAAGCCATTTCTTCTTATCAGTTTGTTCTATTTTTATATAACTATACCCTTAACTTGAAGTAATATTAAGTGTACTTTTTAAAGAATAAACCCTCTGCATTTGATAAATCCTTTACTAACTTTAAAAATTCAGATTTATCTCCATAGACAACAACTTGGAAATGACCACTAACACTAATAAGGCTTTTTTCTTTAGGAAAAACTATTTCAACAGAAGAAACATCTCTTTTTATAACATAGGAAATAATTTCATGCAATTTTTCTAAAGATTGTGTTCGCAAATTTTGATACTCTAGTCCTACAAAATTTAATCCTTCCTTTTCAATAGGAAACTCTGTCAAGTATATTTCTGCATCATAATAACAGATTACTTTCATTATAATTCGACAAATTTTATTACTATAATCATCTAAATAAAATTTTAGTAAATATTCTTCTAGTTCATCAAAATATTTACCATATGTCTTAGAAAACGGAGTTATAATATAATATTGATCTTTTGATTGAAGTTCTTCAATTAAGTTCAATATCTCTTTTTTCACTTTCCCACAACCCTTCCATTTTCATCTAAAGATGCAACTCTTTTGCCAGACTTGTCTTTTAATTTCCATTTGCTCCCTCTATGGCCAGCATAATCTCTATCTATCTCCCATCCACCTTTTTCTCTATATGCAGTTCTTCCTTTAACTTTCTCATTAAACTTCCCTAAATCTACTTCTCCATTTTTATCTTTTAATCTAGATGGTATTTTTGATTTCGCCTCTTTAATCTCTGTCCTTGTTTCAAACCAATCAACAACTTTGTTATACAACCAAGTACCTGCTGCTATTACTGTACCACCTATAATCACTACTCCAGCAGTAGTAATCACTACTTCTCCAACTCCTGGAATCCACCATGTTCCTGCAATAAGAGCTCCTGTAGCACTTTGTACACCTACACTTCTCATTGCACTATTATTCTTTATAGTATCGTCTTTTAATTCAGTTTTATCAACTACTACTGCAGTATCAAGAAGTTTAACAAACTGTTCTTGTGTATAATAAACATCATTAATATATACACCATCATCTGTAATAACAATATCACATTTATTAATATTTATATTTTTAGAACTTGATTCATTTTCACTTGCAAATGCTGAAATGCCTATATTAGATACCATCAGTATCATAAGTATAAAACTAATAATTTTTCTTGTCAATTTTTTCATAATTCACTCACCCCTTAAACTTTTCCTTAGGTAATTTTATCAAATATATAAACAAGCTTGTTTACAGTAATTATTATACCTCCACATTCCAAACTTGTAAATAATTTTATTGTGAATATTTGCTAACATAAATTGACAGATTATTGTTTTTCAAACAAAAACAGCCAAAGCGACTCTACATCACCTCAATTGTCATATTCAAAATCTATTCAATTACAACCACAATAACAATTGAAAACCAAGCCCCCTTTGTATAATTGGTATTGTATTAAACAGTGAAAGAAATCACTATTTAACTTGCATATTTTACAATTAACCATATCAGATAAAATCTAATTCTTTTCTAAACATCAAACACATTTTGGCTTCATATCTCAGTCTATTTACCAGCTTTTTAGCTGGTTCCTCGTGTCACATGCAAGGTTGTTTGCTTACATGGGAAGGAATGGGTGCTTTAAGTCCAATTAATCTTTTAAGGGGGCATTTAAAATTTTTCGTGACATAAGTAATAAAATATTTTCTCTTTAAAGATTGGCTTGAAATGTATATCCTGCCCTCTATAAGAATAATCTGAAAAAAACAAATCACAGTATGCACTCAGGTGGTAATGTATTATGAAAATTTTTAAAACTTATTTTATCTATCATATCATGTATTTTTGACTCTCCAATTATATATAATTCAAGATTAATAATTGCATAGTATTATTTATTTTATTAAGACATATTATTTATTATGAATGTTTAGACAGGGAGGGATATTTATTGCCACTAAGCAAATATTACAAGATAGCAATTCCCTTGCTAATATTAGTATTAATAAGCATCTGGGGAATATTATTTTTCAATAAAACATTATCTACAGTAGCAGATAACAAGGAGGAAATAAAGCCTTTTTTAGATGTGTTCTTTGAATCCCGCGGCAATGTACTTCTAAGTGGAAACATTAAAGATATAGAGAAATACTACGATACAGCAAATACATACGGAAAATGGGCATTAGAACATGAGATGAGGCGAATTAATTATGTAAAAGGTTGGTCAGAAAAAAGAAATCTAAAGTTTACTGAAGCTCAATCAATATACAGAATTAAAAGCATAAAAGTAGGTGAACAATCTATATGGCTGTATTTGGTAGAAACGATGAAAATGGGATATGAATATAATGTAAAGCCTAACATAATTAACTACATGGGACTAGGTATCCGCCATTCAATACAACTGGTAAAAGTTGATGGCAAATGGGTCATTCGCCGCGATTGGTATTACGATCCTCTAGATGAAGATTCCGCATTCATAGATATCAGCCCAGCCGACGGTATCGCCCCGGAGATATCGCCTGCAAATTCAACTCCGGCAGGTGACAGCCAAAATAAGAAAAAAGGAAATTACGATCGCGAAGGTGCTGTAAGATACGCTGATACATATGCCGGTGCTGCTTGGGGCAGTGGAAACAATTATGAATACAATAAAAAGTACAGAGATTACAATGGTGTCGGCGGTGACTGCACAAATTTTGCTTCACAAGTGCTGCATGAGGGCGGCGGACTTAAAATGGATTACGTGTGGAATTTCAACGGTCGTGATTCAAGCACTGCATGGGCCCAAGCTCCCGCATTATTCAACTATCTTATATACAATGGGAAAGGAAGGCTTATCGCACAAGGCACATACACTAATATGGTAAAGCCATCTGATACACACCCAGCCGGTGCGATACGAGAACTGCAAAAAGGCGATCTCATCTGTTATGAGGAAAAAGGAGAAATTGTCCATTTTGGAGTCGTAACAGGCTTTGATTCTTATGGAATTCCTGTTGTAAACACTCATACATCAGATAGGTATCATGTTCCATTTGATTTAGGTTGGGACAAAAAAGTAATATATAGATTCATCCATATAAATGACTAAAGAGAGGAATAATCCTCTCTTATGTTTTTAGACTATGTCTGATCAAGACTTGTAAGTACATCATCAAAAACATCTATTCTGCACTTTTGATTTCTTACATCCCAATGGCTGCATATCTCACAGCTTCTTGATAAAGATTCTTCAGTAGACATTGTAGCTTTCTTGTTTAAAGAATCATCAAATGTAAAATCAGGACACATTTCACCTACAGCTTTTAATTGTTCCCTATTAGCCATTTAAATCACCACCTGTGCTTCTTCTTATTTCACTTTCAATGTCTTCCGGCGTCATTCCCGTAGCATCGATTATTGGTGATTTTGTATGAGTATTCTCATATCCCAACATATCTTTATGCTGTCCTGTAATTACTACCGCATCATAATCGTCTACCCTAATACCACTTAAGTTACTATTTTGCTCAAGATTGATTACATCATACCCTTTATTAGACAAATATCTTTTAACATTAGAAAGCTGACTCTCAACTGCTATCTTCTTCCCCATAAAAAACACCTCCTATAGCGAATACATAATTAGTATTAGTTTAATAAACCTTTTTATTCGCATAGGATAACTATCAATAGCGAAATTAATATTAGAAAGGCTGATGCCGTAAGCAATACGCTTCCCCACTCAGTCATATATATAAAATCATTTCTTCTTTCAGGCAGTTCTTGATTTCGAAGTATCTTTTTAATAGTACGCCTATCGTTAAACCAATACGAAATATATAAAAAGCCGCCAACAAGCCCAACAATACATCCAACTATGAAAAAATAATTGCTGTAATTAACATACGACGTATGTATTCCATTTACAATGATATTAATAATAAGAGTTATTATAGATAAAATTACGCCAAGTATAAACCCTTTCAAAATAACACTCCTTATTATCTTATGTATATATTTTAGCAAAAACATCTTAAAATATCTATGTATGACCTGTTTACCAGGTCATATCAAATAATACCTTATAATCCTATCAGCATATTCAGCTCTTTTCTCCCATGAATTTTCCCTTGCAATATCGACAAGTCTTTTTCTCTTTTGGTCATCATAATTTTCCAAAGCTTCTTTTATCATATTAGCAAATTCAGCTTTTCCATTTGCAGTATATATGCCTTCACATCTTAGTATAGACGGTAAATTTGAAGAAACAACTGGTTTACCAGCACTTAAGTATTCATACATTTTTATAGGATCGGCACCTTCCGTCATAGATGTGACTTTAAAAGGAATTATGCATATATCAAAAAACTGCAAGTATTCTGGAAGCATACTGTATTTTTTCTCCCCCAAATAAAAAATATTATCTCTTTTGGGCAGCTTCTTCATATTTAAATTTGGACCGATATAAACAAAATTGTATTCAGGACATGCTAAGCTAGCATAATCCACAATATCCCAATCGATCCATGTTGCCAATGCACCAATATAGCCTACAATCGGTTTTCCTTCCGGTAAATCAGGCGGTCTCTTTGAAAAAATTCTCTCCGCTTTATTAAAATGTTTAAAATCTGCACCATTTGGCAGTAAAAATGTCTTGTTGTTAACTCTTTTATTTATATTATAAAGTTTTCTAGATGAAGCAAATATTATGTTAGCAGCTTTCTGCACCTCTTCAAAATTAAACCTCCATTCTGAAAATTCGTCTGAGGGATAATCTATAGAGTCAAATATTACATATTTTTTCTTAAACATCTTTACATAGCTGTAATTGGGAGGATATGAAATCCATAATATAGGAATTTCTCTCAATTTTATGCTACCAATGCCAACACCGTTCACTAAATATAAATTTTCTTTTAATTCCGTTATCCCTCTCTTATAATTAGCATCATACGTTTTATTTAAGTAGTATACCGTATAATTTTTAGTAGCCATACGGCTCAATATCTGCTGCGGTCTTTGAAAAAGCCAGCTAAAATTAATCGTAGGCGGATATACAATTGTCGCCATCTTAAATCCCCCTATGCAACTTAATTTCTTCTTTATATATCATTGTATTCAAAAAAAATTATTTCGCTCATTTTGTCAAAACTATACCTTTTGCTTCATTTTATGTAGCAAAAATTGCAGTTCTGATGATTGTTAATTTATTTACAAAGGAGGATTTTCAAATTAAATGTAGAATATTAATAATTGGCTATTTTATGAAGGAGGTGTTAATGGAGTAAATGCACATAAAAAAGAAAGATGAATACATAAATATCATGGTTGTACCAAACTCAAAAAGCGACATAAGAAGTATTAAAATAAAAAAATCTACTTTTAAAGCTGCTATTATCGCAGCAATGATATTTTTATTGGGGATATTTTCTTCCGCTTTTTATTTTGCCGGTAAATATACATATCTTTATGCAACCATAAAAGAGAAAGATAACATAATATCTGAGAAAAATAAGACGATTTCTTTAAAAGACCAAAAAATCGCTGAAATGAAAGATTTAAATGAGGCTCAAGATAAAAAAATAGCTATGTTGAATGATAACGCAAAAAAAATAAACGATAAGATGAAAAGCCTTGATGATTTGGAACAAAAAGTCAGAAGGATGGTTGGGCTCAGCAGTCATGAGACTAGCCGTGGTGGTATAAGCCGTGATTCAAGAAGTTTAACGCTTGATGAAAAAACAACAAATGAACTTTCAAATGAAATAGATAATAAGACGTATGAATATAAAACGCTAATAGATGATATCAACAAAAGGCTTGATTATCTTGATTCTCTGCCATCTGCTTATCCCGTCACAGGACCCATAACATCACCATTTGGAAGCCGTACTTCGCCGTATGGCGAAAGTTCTGAATTTCACCCCGGTATAGACATAGCTGTTGGTTATGGTACGCCAGTCAAAGCAGCAGGAAAGGGAGTTGTAACGTACGCAGGATGGCTTTCAGGATACGGGAATGTGGTCATGATCAATCACGGTTATGGAATCACTTCTGTTTACGGACATAATTCACAATTGCTTGTAAAAGTCGGACAAACTGTAAACAGAGGCGATATCATAGCAAAATCGGGTAGCACTGGTCGCAGCACAGGACCACATGTACATTTTGAAATACGGCTAAACGGTAATGCGGTGGATCCGTTGAAATATTTAGGCAAGTAAAGTATACACCAGTCCGATTCACTCATAAGGAGGTGTTGAAGTGTTTCAGAAAAAAGATGTAAATATATTAGATATAAATCCTGATAAAATTGATACAATAATAGGAAAGAATACTACAATAGAAGGCAATATAAAGTCACAAGGGACAATGAGAATTGACGGCAATGTAACCGGTAAAATTGAAGTACAAGGCAGTATGATCATTGGTGATAACTCAAAGATTGAAGCCGATATAAAAGCAGATAATATATCCATTTCTGGAGAAATAACAGGAAATCTCACAGTAAAAAATCAGGTTCAGATTACATCAAATGGAAAAGTATACGGCGATATTGAGGTGCAAAACCTTATTATAGATGAAGGCGCAATTTTTGAAGGAAAGTGCAAAATGAATAAAAAGGTCAATAATAGTGCTGACAATCAATTAAAGAAAAAAGATAATAAATAAGGAGTAAATATGCTCCTTATTTATTTATAAGTCTATATAGTATAGCTGTTGCTTCAGCACGAGTTGCGTAATTCTTGGGCATAAAGTGATATGTATCGTAACCAGATATTATTCCGCGGTTAGATAATGCTATAATATCATTTTTAGCAAAGCTATTTTCTATATCTACAAATTTGCTGTCTGCATATGGTTCATATCCATATGCTTTTGCTATTATAGCAGCAATTTCTTCTCTTGATATTTTATTATTAGGTCTAAAACTACCGTCACTATATCCATTGACTATGCCAAGCTTCTTAGCCGTAGCTATTGCATCTTTTGCAAAGCTCTGCTGCGTATCCCAAAATCCCTCGCCAGGCTCTTCTTTTATACCTTTGACCCTTAATAGTAATGTTATAAACTCTGCTCTAGTTATATAATTATTTGGCCTATATGTACCATCACTATATCCTGAGACATATTTAAGCCTTGCCATATCGTTTATGTCATTTCTTGCCCAGCTTGCAAATATATCTCCGAAATAGTCCACCGTATTGCCCTCTATAACTTCCCAAAAGTCTTGATTCTCATAGCCTAATTTCCAAAAAGATATATCGTCAATTCCAATCGATGAAAGATAATCAAGCTTCAATTTAAAACTGTAGGAGTTTTCAAACCATACGGTATGTTTTATACCGTTTTTATAGTATATATAATACGGTTCTTTAGATGTATTGTCCCACATAGCATTTCCACCGTAAGTATTTATAAGGCTTTTAACTTCATCCTCCGTTACAGATGTAGTACCACTCAAAGACCAGTCGTAACCATAAGCCGGAAGTCCCATTACAATTTTATCTTTATCTATTGTAGAAGTGGCATACTGTGCAACATTCTGCAGCCATTGAAACGAACAAATAGGGCCGCTATTTCCACCAGACCAGTGCTGATCGTACGCCATAATTATAACCTTGTCCACAATTGAAGATATAGCCTTATAATCAAAACCACCTGCCCAAAGACTATTAGGACTATCAGCAGTCATCGCCGGTATCGCAACGGTCAGCAACAAATTATCGCTGGTTAATTTTGATTTTAGGTCTGATAAAAATTGATTATAATTTTGTCTATCAACATACCCAACATTCTCAAAATCGATGTTTACTCCTTTATAACCGTCCTTAATCGCAGCATTCTCAATATTATCAATTAAATTATTTCTTGCAGTTTCATTACTTAAAACTGCGTGTATCAAACTATTGTCAAAAGTACCTCCTCTTATATTATGAATTAGCAAAAGAGGAACTACATTATTTTTTATAGCTTCATCTTTTACTGCATCATCTTCTTCACCATTTAGATTTCCATTTTCATCTATTCCGTAGGTAAACGTTATTACATAGTTGATATGTGATTCATTGTTGACAAACGAATTATAAGAGCTATTATCGCCTGAATAATCATGTGTTGCATAAGCATATACTACTCTTGCTGATGCATCCGTTTTAGTGAAATTGAATATAAATAAAGAAAGTATTAAAAAAGCTGCCACCAACATAAAAATAGCCTTTTTTATATGCATGCCAATATCCCCCTTGTACCATTTTCAATCTATATGATAACATTGGCAAACATATCGCTTCAATAATATAAATTTTCCTTATAAGGAAGAAAGGCCCAGCGGGCCTCTCTTTAACCTTGAAACATGCTTCTTGTATTATTGATGTCTTGTGGGTTTGCATTGCTTACGGGATACCAACCTTTTTGTTTCATTATATTGAATATTTCATAGTGTATATCCTGTTCTTCGTTCAATATATTTTTTATGCTGGAAAAAACATTTTGATTTGCACTTTCTATACACGCACTGTTATACGACTGTAAAAGAAATATTTCTGATCTTAAGCAATCTGCTGCTATATCTTTTTCAGTTAATGTTTGAGCAGGTCCTGCTGTTGGATTATTTGCAGCATATGCAGTGCCTTTACTGTTTGCGCTGCTTAAATTCTGCCTTGTTGTATTATCAATTGTCTGACTTATGCTACCTGTAGGTGCATAATCATTAGGCATTCCTGTTACATTTATGCTGCTTGTTGCTGCAGCATTTGATGATGCATTTCTTAAATTCGAATTTGTATACGAATCTATCTGTTTGCTTATGCTGCCACCAGACATGTCCGGCATAGCCGCAGAATTCATAGCAGCAGTATTAATATTCGTATTTTTTCTACCCATTCTTATCTCTCCTATCTCAATAAATTTAATAAAGAGTTATAATGATTTTGGTGTATACCTATATTTTTTTGAAATAAATTTTTAAGCTGCGGATCTGTTACTTGATTTACAGCAGTTTGATATTTTTTTATTATTAATTGCTCTGAAGCAAGTTCATCTGAAATATATCCAAGCTCTTTTTGAGTTAATGCCATTTTTTTACCTCCTCTTTTTATATATTTACAGCTTTATTATTTGTAATAGAATCATTTTAATTCAAAAAAAAAGCGCACAAAGCACCTTTAAACAATTGGTATATATTCGCTGTTTTCTTCATTATGGATATCCTTCAAAATATCATTAAGTGTTGAAATACCGCTTTTCATCTTGTCAGCTTCACATGATGCATAACTTAACCTGATATGTGAATCATCAACTTTATTTGAAAAAAACATATTTCCAGGAACGATTGAAACATTTCTTTCTATGCACTTTAAATACAACTTCTTCGCAGAAATATCGTCATTCAACTTAAGCCAGAAATAAAATCCTCCATCTGGAATATTAACTTCAAAATACTTATTGCCTGATAAAAGATATTTCATTTCGTCAAACCGCTCTCTCATGATCTTTTTAAATCTCTCGATATGTTTTTTCCATATGCCTTCTCTCAAATAAATCTCAAACGCCCTTTGCATCAAGCCAGATGTTGACAAATCTGAAACATATTTTGCCTCTGCAAAAGAATTTACAAGATTTTTAGGTGATACTATGAAACCTAATCTAAGCCCCGGCATATATATCTTTGAAAAACTCTTGATGTATATTACCCTATCGTATTTATCATACGACTTTAACGGCAAATGTTTGTTACTGCTGAAATTCAATTCATTTGAAAAATCGTCCTCTACTATATAAGTGTCGTATTTATATGCAAGATCAATCAACTTTTTCAATTTATCTTCACTATATGAAATTCCTGTAGGATTTTGAAATACCGGCATTGTATAGATTAATTTTGGTTTAAAAATTTTAAGCTTTTCTTCTAATTCATCAATGTCAATTCCGTCTTTATTAAGCGCTATATCGACAATTTCCGCACCTCTTGATTTAAATGATGCTATTGCCCATGAATATGTTGGCGATTCAACAAATACACAGTCACCAAAATTTATTAAAGCTTTTGAAACCACGTCAATTCCCTGCTGTCCACCTGATATAACTTGAACGTCTTCATAGTCAATATCTATCTCGTCTTTCTTTATAAATTCACAAATAGATTTTCTAAACGGCATATACCCTTTTGTATCTTGATATTCAAATGCATATCCTCCATCTCTTTCTAAAACCTTGTTTATAATTATTTTAAAATCATCAACTGGAAACAATTCAGGGTTTGGAGAAGAAGATGAAAAATTTATCATATTTTTGTTTAAAAGTATCTGCCCATGTTCTAACGCTTTAATATCTTCTCTAGTTAAGTCATTTTGTTTTATGTCTTGAGAAACATATGTTCCACTCCCAACCTTTTTGTTTACATAACCGTTTAATTCAAGCAACTTATATGCATTAATAACAGTTATGTTATTGACACCAAGCTCTTTTGCCAATGAACGTATAGTCGGCAGTTTATAGCCTTGTGGTATGCTGCCATTTTCTATATATTTTTTAAATTGATTAAAAATCTGTATATAAAGTGGCGTATTTTTATTTTTGTCTATCGTAAAATTCACCATTTTAAACACCTCTTGATTTGTTTCGATACAATCTAATAATAACATAAGGTATGAAAATTTTGAACAAACTAATACGTAAAAGAAATTAATTTTTTAGAAGGTGATAAAATGTTTTTGCTTTTAAAAGGCGGTGAAGTCTATTCACCCAAATACATTGGGAAAATGGATATATTGACGTGCAATGAAAAAATTATTAAAATCGAAAAAAATATCAATCTTAAAGATTTGCCTGATATTTCATCAATAGACGTCAGCGGATATATCATTGTACCCGGTTTTATTGATCAACATGTTCATATTGCAGGCGGCGGCGGTGAAGGAGGTCCTGCCACAAGGACTCCGGAAATCAATTTGACTGATCTCACAAAAGCAGGCATTACCACAGTTGTGGGACTTTTAGGCGCTGATGGCATAACAAGAAGCATGTCGGAACTATTAGCTAAATCGAGAGCCCTTGAAGAAGAAGGCCTTACTACGTATATCTATACAGGTGCATATGAACTTCCAACACGAACTCTTACAAATAGCGTACGGTCTGACATAGCGATAATAGATAAAGTACTAGGCACCGGTGAAATTGCTATATCTGACCATAGATCTGCTCAACCGACGGTAGAAGATCTCACAAAACTTGCTGCAGAAGCCAGAATTGGAGGTTTGCTTGGAAATAAGCCCGGAATCGTACATCTACACGTAGGCGATGGCATAAGAGGTTTGACTCCTGTCATAGATATAGTCAAAAATACTGAAATACCAATTACTCAATTTATCCCGACTCATGTAAATAGAAACAGCCACCTTTTTTCACAAGCACTTGAATTTTTGAAAATGGGTGGTCGAATTGACTTGACATCTGATATAAAGCCTGACGAAAATTCTAAAACTGCCTTGACGCCTGCAAATGCCATAAAAAAAATTATTGAAAATAACATATCCATTGACAATGTAACCATGAGCTCTGACGGCAATGGAAGTATACCTGTATTTGATGAAAATAAAAAACTAGTCAAAGTCATGGTTGGCAGTACGTTGACATTGTATAGAGATCTAAAAGAAATCATAACACAAGGAATACTTCCCCTTGAATCTGCAATCAAGATAATAACTGAAAATGTAGCAAAAGTGCTTTTGTTATATCCAAAAAAAGGGTGCATAAAAGAAAATTCTGATGCCGATTTTGTCATCTTGGACAAGAATTTAAATATTTCTTCAGTGATAGCAAAAGGTCAGTTTATGATTAAATTTAATGAGATCGTAAAAAGAGGAATGTTTGAATAAAAGGACATCTTGCAAGAAATGTCCTTTTACCTTATATATGTATAAAATTAATAATTCCTTTTTAAAGCATCATTAGCTATATCTATCATCAAATCTTTTTGTTCACAATCTGGCATAATATCTAGAAACTTAATTGCCTTTTTGACATATTTTAATGCAAGATCTTTAGCAAAGTCTATACCACCGCTCAATTTCACCTCTTTGACTACACGGTTTACATCTTTTTTGCTTAACTTATCCTTCAACAAAATGTCCTCAATAGCTTTTTTATGACTAGTACTAAGAGCATAAATCATCGGCAAAGTATAAATACCATTTAATACATCGCTTCCTAGTGGCTTTCCTACAATTTTTTCTACTCCTTCATAATCGAGTATATCATCAGCTATCTGAAATGCCATACCAACATTAAGACCAAAGCGCCTCATGGCCCTTGTCAATTCTTTTGACAATCCTGCTTGAGTAGCACCTGATTCACAGCTTATCGCAAAAAGCAAAGCGGTCTTTCTGTAAATTCTCTTTAAATATCTTAATACGCTTATATCTAAGTTATATCTATTGTCAAATTGTTCTATCTCGCCTTCGCATATAGCCTTTACTCCTCTTGCAATCAATTTTAAATTTTCCTTAGAAATGATATCTGCTATGACATTAAAAGCTTGGCTGAATAAAAAATCACCTGTAAATACTGCTGTTTCTTTCCCATATTTGCTTTGAACTGACTCACGGCCTCGCCTCATCTTTGAATCATCAATTATATCATCGTGGACTAATGTGGCCATGTGCATTATTTCAATAGATGCAGCAATTGGAATAATTTTATCTTCGTTGTATTCACCGAGCCTTGCAATCGCAATAACCAGAAGTGGTCTTACTCTCTTTCCACCGGACAATACTAAATCTTCTACAGCTTTTTTTATTGTCGGCGAGTTTGTCTTAATATTTGATAAAAGAAAATCATCTATTTTCTTCATATCATCTTTTACAAAGGCATATTTATCAAACAAAATTAACACCTACCACCTAGAATTATATTCTATGTTTTTTATATATTTTCTAAAAAAATTAGCCACAAGTCCCGTAAAAATACCCATTATTATTCCTGCCATCACCAAAACAGGTAAATATGAGAATATCAAAAAATTATTAATAACAATAGATGCGACAAATAATTGCCCTACATTATGGGCAACCGAGCCAAAAACGCTCACACCAACCAGACTGAAATACCTGCTGTACCTTTTATAAACGATATACATTATGCATGCACTTAAAATGCCTCCAGATACGCTAAACAAAAATGCTGTTATATTTCCAACAAGCAATTGCGCCAGTAACGTTCTCAAAACAACCACAATGAGAGATTCTTTGAAACCAAACATCAATATTGTTACTAAAGTAACTATATTAGCAAGTCCAATCTTTATCCCTGGAACAGGGATTGGAACAGGAATAAAACTCTCGATAATGTTTAATACTAGTGCTTGTGATACTAACATTGAAATATAAACAATTTTTTTAGCAGACAGTTTGACGCCCTCCAATCCAATAAAACACATCATAATTATTATATTTGTTTTTTTATTTTTAATCAACAGATACCAATTATTATGAAAAATTTTTATTTGTTAAACAATTATGTTATAATCATAGATGGTATATATAAATTTTATCATAGGAGGTTCTCATATGGGCGCTAAGATCATAGTGTTAGGCGGAGGATTCGGCGGAGCTACTGCCGCACAAAAGCTTGATAAATATTTACTTAACGATGATATCGATATAACTCTCATAGAAAAAAATGATAGTCAAACATATCTTACAGAGCTGCACGAAGTAGCAGGAAATAGAATAAAGCCTGAAGGCGTCAAGGTTTCATTAAAAGAAGCGTTAGAATTTACACGTGTAAAGATTGTACAAGATGAGATAAACAAAGTTGACATAGAAAATAAAAAAATCTATTCTAAAACAGCAGAATATGATTATGACTATCTCGTAATAGCTTGCGGCAGCGAACCAGCTTATTTCGGCATTCCTGGTATGAAAGAGCATGCTTTCACTCTCTGGTCTTTAAAAGATGCTGAAATTATAAACAAACATATTCGCGACATGTTTAAAAAAGCGCAGTACGAAAACAATAGAGAAAAAAGAGCAAAAATGCTTACATTCATAGTTGGCGGCGGTGGATTTACCGGAGTGGAAATGATGGGCGAACTTATGGAATGGGTTAATAGACTATGCAAAGAATATAAAATTTCAAGAGACGAAGTTAAATTAACTCTGGTAGAAGCATTGCCTAAGATCCTGCCAACAGTAAGCAGAGAACACTTAGTTCAAAAAGTAGTAAATTTCTTTAATAAAAACGGTGTAGAAGTTAAGACAAATTCTATGATTACAAGCGTTACACCCGATGGTATAACACTAAAATCCGGAGAAGAAATTCCTACAAAGACGCTGATTTGGACAGGCGGCATTCAAGGAAACAGCTTCGTTGCAAATATCGGCCTTACTACTGACAAAAAAGGAAGAATTGTCGTAAATAAATACATGGAATCATCTAATCCATATATATACGCTATTGGTGATAGCGCTTCTTATGTAGGAGAAGACGGAAAACCTATGCCAGCACTGGTGGAATCAGCACTTCAATCGGCTGATGCTGCTGCATATAACATTTGCGCTTCAATTAAGGGCTTGCCAAAAAAAGAACTAAAGCTGAATTTACATGGAAATATGGTATCTGTAGGAAGGAAATTCGCTATTGCTGAACTATCCGGTATTGGTGGATTGTCAGGATATCCAGCTACATTTATGAAACACATCGTAAATATGCATTACCTTTTCGGCTTAAGCGGTCTTGGCATGTGTGCTCAATATATAAGAGATCAATTTATAGATGTACCTGATAAAGGCAAATTAAGCATAATTGAAAACCATGTAGCTGTTACTACAAACATGTTCTGGCTATCCCTTATGAGAGTTTTCTTAGGCTTAATGTGGATAATCAGTGGGATACAGCACATACAAGAAGGATGGTTGTCATCAGTTAAATTATCCGCTGGTGCATCAGCAGCTCCAATGCAAAATGTACCGGCATGGTATGGTTGGTTTATGGAAAAATTCATATTCCCCCACGCTATATTCTTCCAATCAGTAATAACTTTGTCTGAAATAGGCATTGGTCTTTTGCTTGTTGCTGGCCTATTTACGTTTATTGCTGCACTTGGAACCATATTCCTCCATATTAATTTCTACTTATCAGGTATGGCAACATTCAACAATTGGTGGTACGTCATAACTGCGATAGCAATAATGGGTGGTGCTGGTAGAGCATTTGGCCTTGACTACTATGTAATGCCTTGGCTTTCAAAAGTCTTAAAACACTGGGTTAGAAGAAAAAAATTAAAACTTAATGTATTTTAACACTTAATAGATAAAGGCTATTGGAATTCTCCTATAGCCTTTTTGCTATAAAAAATTTATAGTATCTTTATGGTGAACCTACTCCATCCTATAGAGGATGAAGCTTCCTACTTCATAGACCGTTGCCTACTGTTATTCACAGCAGGTCTTACACAATCTCCATAGGCGTAATTTCGGGAGGAACCTTCCCTACAAAAATATTACTCTTAGGCTGTTATGCCTAATTGTCTTTACTTTTTACTCCTGATAATATTATAGCATATAATGTTATGGAAAACAATAGAAATTCATCTCCCACCTATAGAGGATGGGAGACTTCTTTCAAGCCTTCGTTAAATTCCACAAAGAAAGTTTGCGATAAACAATAAATATTAATAGATTTAGTATTGCTGCACCAAGAAATAAATACTTTGTGTTTATAATACTTGCAATCCAGCCAGATCCAAACATAGATAATGGTACTCCGATCATAAACATTGCCCCTGTAATTCCACTAATACGTCCAATAAGATGTGATGGAGTTGTTTCTTGGCGATAAGTATATATGCATATGCTAAAAATCGAATTAAATATGCCTTCTAAAAACAAAGAAAGTGCTATGAAAAAAAATATTACTTGCAAAAAACATAATTAAGTAAGCAAAGCTAATTAAAAATATGGTTATCCCTATTAATTTGCCAAACATTAGCTTTTTAGAAATATAATCTGTAGATAGACTTCCTATTAAGCCACCTAGTCCAGCAATTGAAAATACCAATCCAAGTTGAAAACTATTAAGATGAAATGAGTCTTCTGCAAAAAAGATTACCATTGAATCAAACAAACCACTAGTAGCATTAGTGAAAACAACTATTAATGTTATCAACCAAAGCGAATGATTTCTCCTAAGCTCAATCCACCCTTCCTTAATATCTTCCAAAATTGACTGATTTTCTTTTTTTGCTTCTACTTGCTGTTTTTTATTATTTAAAAAAAAGAATACAATAAATCCTCCCAACAAAGCAAACATAGTAATTAGCAATCCATCTTCAAGGTTAGACAGAGCTAAAATAAAGCCTGAAATCGCAGGTCCGATGATTCCTATAAATGTTGAGATAAAAGAAAACTTTGAATTAGCTGAAGTAAGCAGATTATAAGGAATAACATCTTTAACTATACTTGTCATAGCATTATCATAACAGTAAAATAATGCCATAAAGAAAAAACCTATTATATAAAAGAGCAAAATATATTTATGTCCACTTTTTATTGAAATATATAGTATATTTAATAATATTATTTGTATGAATAGCACATATATTAAAAATCTTTTTCTATCTATTCTATCAACCAACACACCTATAAATACTGCTAATAAAAGATTAGGTAGAAATTCAACTGCCTTCATAGTTCCCATAACAATCGATGATTTAGTTAATTCATAAATCAATAATGGTAATACTAATTCATAAACTTTACTGCCAAAACTGATTAATAAATCTCCTAACAATAGAATTAAAAAATTTTTTTGTCTCCATAATAGTTTTGTCTCATGCGATCGTATATCTAACAAATTTTCTTTTATTTCATCATTATTCAATATATCACCACCTTAATAAACTATATTAAATTAACTCATTAAGCTAGAGAATTATTGCTTAATGAGTTAATTTTTAACATAAAATATAGATGAAGTCAAAAATAATAGAAACACATTTGTATTCTTATTAATTTTTCGTAAGATCAGTAAAATAATTTAATACATCTTTAGTCCTTCGTAACACTTCATCCTCATCCTTGCCGGTTATTAGAACCTGCCCTGTTCGTTGAGTAGTATCCAGCTTAGTATCAGGCATTTCCTGATCAGGATTCCAACTGTACTCTACCTCTATAACTCCTGGCATGTTCATTAATAATGAACTATCTGGTAACGACTTTATAGTAGAGGAGGCAGAGGGAAGAAAAGTCCAACCTACGCATTGCGGAGTTTTAGTTGTTGTAGATAAAACTTTTTCGCCAAGGGATAATCGAACAAGAACTTCATATAAGTTAATATCATATAAATATTGAAATGCCTTATAAATAAATCCTCCTCCCACACGAGCTGCACATTCGCTAAATATAAGTTCGTCATTTTCATCATTCTTGAATAATTCCATATGAAATACACTATTTTTTAATCTAAGCTTTTGTAAAGCCTTCTCAACAAATTGATGAAATTTATCATAAAGTTTTTTATTGGTTTCAGGATGTAAAGTCACACTGCCTACTATTCCTCCATTTCTTATGCCAATTAAAGGAAAGTTGTATTTTGATGCTGTAAAGCTTTGAAGTTTACCTTCTAAAACCCATCCATCTATATGCCATTCATCACCATATACAAAGCGTTCTATGACCATACTCCTCGGAATTTCAGCAGGATTTTCGGCCAATTTTTGTTTGTGAAGTTCTATGCATTTTTCTAACTCTTCTTGGCTATAAGCTATATAAGTATAAGAAGTAGCAGCACCTGCAACTGGTTTAAGTACTACAGGATATGGATATTTCTCCACAATAACAAAATTTTCGATATCATCAATCATCCAAGAATCGGTCACTGGTACAACTCCACGTAATAACTTCTTTTGATAAAATTTGTCTCTAAATGCCACTGCAACATAGGGTTCAATATATGGCTTAGAAACAATACAGCTTAAAATTGAAGCATTTACAACAAAATATTCCTCAGTTGTTATAACAGCATCGAAATTGGTTTCGTTTGATCGCATTAATGAAAAAAGTGTCGTTTCATCTTTAGAAAGATTCTCTACAAATATTCTTTTTTCATTATCACCACAAGCTGGAAGTTCACTTATGTCTTCCCACGGATCAATAAGAATTGTACTATGTACACCAAGTTTATTGCAGGCATCTACTAAACCTTTGCGATAACCCAACATAAGAATACGATATTGTTTAGTCATAAATAAAACCTCTTTTCATAATGAAAATAGTATCATCTCCAGTTGAGATGCATAACTAGACAAGAAAGACAAGCCCCTGATTTTTCGAATTCTGACATTGGCACAAATACAGGTTCAAGTTCTACAAGCTTGGTAATTCTCTCCACTGAAAGTTTAATATGTCGCAGTAATGATCTTGAAACGTTAAAAATACACACCCTTTTACCTTTATAAAGTGGATAGTTTATTGAATGTTTAAGACCAATACTTATACATCTTCTATTTGAGAGAAGTATTTCACTGTACAATTTTTCTTATTCATCAAAATTCACCCCACTATTATTCAACATAGTTTTTAAACAATTTATTATTTCTACAAAATTGTTAAAATTCCTTCTTAATTTATGAAATTAATCTCATCTTAATGTTCTCTTAATTCTTAGAAAAAAAAACTTAAGCACATATAAAATTGTATTTGTGCTTAAGTTTTTTTACGAGTATTTAGTTAATATCCTTTCTGCTATGACTTCCATAGGAAGAGTTGAGTCCATGCTCATCTTCCTCATTAAAGTATAAGCTTCATCTTCATCTAATTTTTTTACTTTCATCAACAACCCTTTAGCTCTCTCTATTTTCTTGCGGGCTTCTATTTGTTTCTTTAAACTTTCTATTTCATGTTTTAAGGATAAATATTTTTTATGATTTTCAATTACAAATTCCGTTAGACTTAATAAAACAGCTTTATCGATTGGTTTTAGCAAATACGCAAATACTGAATAGTTTTTTACTTCTTCAATAAAACCTCTTTGAATAGTCTGCGTCATCAATATAACCGGTGCTACATTATCGCTATCTATGATATGTGCTACCTCATATGCATTCATCCCCACAATACCCATATCTACCAAAACAAGATCAGGCATCAAGGAGCGAGACAGCCTGACTGCGCTTCCACCATCTCTCGCTTCATAGACTAGATGACCACTAGACAACAACATTCCTTTTAGTGCATTTCTGCTGTAATCATTGCTATCAGCTATTATGATGCGCCACTGACTCATGAAAACACCTCACCTTAAAACTTAGTAAGGTATTGGTCTATCTCCCACCTCGTGACATAAGTCCTGTAGGAATCCCACTCAGACCATTTTGCCTCAACATATTTGTTGTATATGTGTTCACCTAACGCATTTTTTATTACTTCGTCTTTTTCTAAAATAACTAAAGCCTCTTCTAAAGAGTCAGGCAATTTTTCTATGTTTAACTCTTTAATTTCATTTTCGTCCATCTCATAAATATTTTTGTCAACAGATGGCGGTGGCGTTATTTTGTTTTTTATGCCGTCAAGACCTGCAGCTAATGAACATGCCAACGCTAAGTACGGATTATTAGAAGGATCAGGCGACCTAAGCTCTATCCTCGTTGAATTTCCTCTTTTATCAGGTATTCTTATCAGTGGGCTTCTGTTTCTTCCAGACCATGCAATATAAACAGGAGCTTCAAAACCTGACACAAGCCTTTTATAGGAGTTAACTGTGGGATTTGTTATACATGTAAGTGCCTTAGCATGTGATAAAAGTCCGCCAATGTAATAATAGCAATCTTTGCTAAGGCCCATTTGGTCATTTGGATCGTAAAATGCATTTTCACCGTCTTTCATAAGGGACTGATTCAAATGCATTCCTGAGCCAGCAATGCCGTACACAGGTTTAGGCATAAATGTAGCATGCAATCCGTGTTTTTGTGCGATTATTCTTACAACCATCTTAAACGTCATGACATTATCTGCCGTTGCAAGTGCATCATCGTATTTAAAGTCTATTTCATGTTGCCCAGGTCCTACTTCATGGTGCGACGCCTCTATTGCAAATCCCATTTCTTTTAACGTAGAAACCATTTCCTTGCGGGCACTTTCTCCTAAGTCAACTGGTGCCATATCAAAATACCCTGCCGCATCTTGAGTAATTGTAGTTGGGTTGCCTTTTTCATCAGTTAAAAATAGGTAAAATTCACACTCTGGGCCCACATTCATTGTGTAACCTAGTTTTTTGGCCTCTTCTAAATTTTTCTTTAAGACATATCTTGGATCGCCTTCAAAAGGCGTACCATCGGGATTGTATATATCGCAAATAAGCCTTGCCTCTACACCACTGGTAGTTCTCCATGGAAATATTACAAAAGTATCAGTATCAGGTCGCAGATACATATCAGATTCTTCAATTCTGACAAAACCATCAATAGAAGATCCGTCAAACATGATTTCATTATTCAGAGCCTTATCTAATTCTTCTATTGGAATTGACACATTTTTCATTACACCAAAGATGTCACTAAATTGCAAATGAATAAATTCAACACCACGTTCTTTGGAAATTCTCAATACATCTTCAGCACTGTATTTATTTCCCATAGCCATCCTCCTTAAATAAAAATAGGTGTACTCAACTAAAGGTTGCATCTCACCCTTCTATTGAGGACACCATTGCCCATCTAAATATAAGACTTTACAAAATTATAGCACATAAATCACCGCATAACAAGATGATATTTTTATGACACGGTTTCATTCGTCCTTTTTAACGAGTTCCACGTCTATGCCATCTATAACTCCAGAGATTAAGTTGAAAAGCCATGCACCAAGTGCACTGAAAAGTGACAATATAATCCCGTAAATTATACCAAAAAGGAGTCCTCCAAAAATCCCCATACCAAAAAGCCTAGCATCCCCTATACTCCCTAATAAACCACCTATTAAGCCAAATATAGCTCCTATTATGATACCGTATAGAAATGTAAATTTGAAGACTGACAAAACAGAGATTTTTTTGATTTTATAATTCCACATATATCCACCCCTTTCTATGTAGTTTTTCAATAATGCAGCTACGCTATAATTATATTATACCATATTTTTCTTATGCACGTACAAAAATTAATAAACTTATAAATTTTAAAAAAATATCTAATCATGAAATTGAATCTAATAAGTCATATTGGTAATACTATTTCTTGAGGTGATTGTATGAAAAATTATCAAAAAGTGATGTATTTCTTGTTAGTTATTATGATAGCACTTCAATTGTCTGCATGTAAAAATAAGCAGAAAAAGCCGACACCGCAAAAAAAGCCTAATATAACGCAAAAAATGCCTACTCCAAAAGAGCTTACAAAAATAGAAAATGACATAGAGACAATTATAAAGGAAGGTCAAAAATTACAAGAATCACAGCAAAGCAAACAAAGTAGTAAATCATCTGTATCAGCATTAGCACCTCAAAATCAGCAGCAAGGAGGCAAATCAACTAGCAAGGGCGGAAATAAGCAAAAGCAGCAAAAAGAACCACCTGAGAAAAAATCATGGATTACAATTGATAAAACAGTCAAGGACATACATACTAATTGGAATGTTCTAAGTCCTATAGCAGCAAAAGCAGGTGCAAGTACAGATTTATTAAACAATGTAAGCACCGCCATAAATACTTTGACAACAAAATCTACAAATAAATTATTAAATGACACGATGATTGCTGCCAATAATGTTTACAAATATATATCTGAAATTGAAAATTATTTCAAGACAACATCACCTCCAGACATTAAAAAGCTTAGGTTTTACAACAGAGATATTGATTTTAATTCATCCATAGGAAAATGGGACGTAGCAACGAAAGATATAAACGATCTAAAAGTAATCTGGAAAACTTTAAAAGTAAAACTTCCGAAAGATGCAAAAACTGCATCAGATAAATTTGACTCGGGCCTCAGTGAATTGGAAAAGGCAGTACAGGCAAAAGACAGCACGATCACAAAGATTAAATCGAATGTTCTAGAGTCAGATATTAAGTCACTTGAAAAAGCTTCAGGGTCAAAAAAATAACCTCATTTTGGGGTTATTTTTATATAACCTTATTTTATTGACTTCATATAATAATAATGATATATTTTATATAACAAAAGTGCTTTATTACATTATATTATTGAATTCATATATTTAAGGAGGATAATAATGGGAGTCAATGTAGCAATTGTAGGTGCAACAGGCCTTGTGGGCAGAACTTTTATAAAAGTTTTAGAAGAAAGAAATTTTCCAATAGATAAATTATATCTATTCGCATCGAAAAGGTCTGCTGGTCAAAAATTATTATTTAAAGAAAATGAATACACAGTTGAGGAACTAACAGAAAATAGCTTTGACAGAGATATTAAAATCGCATTGTTTTCGGCAGGTGCAACTGTAAGCAAAAAATACGCACCTATAGCAGCCGAAAAAGGTGTTACAGTCATTGACAACTCCAGCGCTTGGAGAATGGATGATAATGTACCACTTGTAGTTCCGGAAGTAAATCCACAGGACATAAAATGGAATAAAGGAATAATAGCCAATCCAAACTGTTCAACAATTCAAATGGTAGTTCCCTTGAAACCTCTTCATGATAGATACAAAATAAAGAGAATTGTAGTTTCAACATATCAAGCTGTATCAGGTGCAGGTAAAAAAGGTGTTGATGACCTTGAAAGAACATTAAATGGTGAAAAAAATCAGTGTTTCCCATATCCAATTGCAAATAACTGTATTCCTCACATCGATGTATTTTTACCTGACGGTTATACAAAAGAGGAACTAAAAATGATAAATGAAACAAAAAAAATCATGGGGGATAATTCCATAAAAGTATCACCAACTACAGTGAGGGTACCTGTAAAAAATTCACACAGTGAAAGTGTCAATATAGAGTTTGAGAAACCGTATCAGATGGAAGATTTAAAAGAAGTTTTGAGAAATGCACCTGGAGTGGTTCTGATGGACGATCCTGAAAACAATATTTATCCAGTTGCAACAATTGCAACAGGCCATGATGAAGTCTTTGTGGGTAGAATTAGACGTGATGAAACAGTATACAGCGGATTAAATATATGGATTGTAGCAGATAATATTAGAAAAGGTGCTGCTTCCAATGCTGTTCAAATTGCTGAGTTGCTTATAAAATAAAGCCACTCATAATAAGAAAGGATGGTTAAATTATGCCAGTATTTAAGGGCTCGGGTGTCGCACTCGTTACTCCTTTCACCGAAGATGGAGTTAATTTTAACAAGTTAGAGGAACTTTTAGAATGGCATATAAAAGAAGGTACAGATGCTGTAATAATATGCGGTACTACTGGTGAATCTTCAACAATGACAGAAAAAGAAAGAATGGATGCAATAAAATTTGCAGTTGATAAAGTAGCAGGAAGAATCCCAGTCATAGCCGGCACCGGCAGTAATGATACACGGCATAGCATTGAATTGAGCCAATATGCTTCATCGGTTGGCGCTGATGCGCTTTTAGTAATAACGCCATACTACAACAAAACTACTCAAGCGGGTCTTGTTAAGCATTTTACGGAAATTGCAAAAAACGTTGATAAGCCAATAATAATATACAACGTACCAAGCAGAACAGGTATGAACGTAAAACCAGAAACATATCTAGAAATATGCAAAAATGCTGACAATGTTGTAGGTGTAAAAGAAGCCAGCAGCGACATAGTTCAAATAGCTGAAATAGCACGAATAATGGGCGATAGATTTGAAATATATTCAGGGAATGATGACCAAGTGGTGCCAATTTTGTCTTTAGGAGGAATCGGCGTTATTTCTGTCACAGCAAACATCATTCCTAAAAAGATACATGAAATGGTAATGCTATTCTTAAATGGAAATATAGAAGCTTCAAGAAAATTGCAATTAGAATTAAATCCTTTAAATAGTGTCATGTTCATAGAAACAAATCCAATTCCAGTTAAGACAGCTATGAACTTAATGGGTTTTGAGGTTGGTCCATTGAGGCTTCCTTTAGTCGACATGAGCGAGAAGAATTTAAATATACTGAAATCTACATTAAAAGAATACGGATTATTATAAGGAGGCCATAATATGATAAGAGTCATTATAAACGGATGCTGTGGAAAAATGGGCAAAGTGGTTGCAAGCATGGCTTCTTCAAGCCCAGACTTTGAAGTTGTTGCTGGAATTGACCAAAATCAATGTCAATGTGGATTTCCTGTATACAAAAGCCTTGATGAAGTAAATGAAGATGCAGATGTAGTCATAGATTTTTCATATCATACTGCTGTGCCACAATTGCTAAAAGCCGCAGTAAGCAAAAATTTACCTGTCGTAGTTGCTACAACAGGTCTTGATGATGAAGAAATTAATTCTGTTATTGAAGCATCAAAATATATACCTGTATTTAGATCTGTCAACATGTCATTAGGCATAAATGTGCTTCTCAGTTTAGTTAAAGAGGCTGCAAAAGTTTTAAGCAATGATTTCGATATAGAAATATTGGAAATGCACCACAATATGAAAAAAGATTCACCAAGTGGAACTGCCCTTTTAATAGCTGATACCATCAATAAAGTACTTAACGATAAAAAAGAATACGTATATGGCAGACACTCCAAGACGGATTTGCGGGATAAAAATGAGATAGGAATTCATGCTCTAAGAGGTGGTACTGTTGTTGGCGAGCATGAAGTAATTTTTGCGGGCCATGATGAAATTATAAAAATCAGTCATTCTGCCAGATCCAGAGAAATATTCGGCAATGGCGCTCTTTTTGCAGCAAAATTTCTAGTAAATCAAAAGCCCGGATTATACGATATGGAATCACTTGTCAAGAAAGGATGATAATATTTGAGCTCAAAAGATGAAATGACAAATCCATATGAGATAGCAAAATTCATAAAGGAGTCAAAAAAATCGACTCCTGTAAAAGCTTATATAAGCGGAAACATCGACGTTGATGAAAAAACATTTAAAGTATTTGGCAGTGGTGATTTTAAGATAATCTTCGGTGAACTAGACGACTTAAAAAAGCTTCTGGATGAAAATAAAGATAAAATTAAAAATTATCATTTGGAATACGATAGACGCAATTCTGCAATACCATTGCTGGATATAAAAGACTTAAATGCCCGCATTGAGCCTGGTGCAATTATTCGTGACAGAGTTAAAATAGGCAAAAACGCTGTAATAATGATGGGGGCAATTATAAATATAGGTGCTGAAATCGGAGAAAACTCTATGATAGACATGAATGCAGTTGTTGGCGCAAGAGGAATAATCGGCAAAAATGTGCATGTTGGCGCTGGTGCCGTTATCGCAGGTGTACTTGAACCTCCCAGCAGCATACCTGTAATTGTTGAAGACAATGTGTTAATCGGAGCAAATGCTGTATTGCTTGAAGGTGTGAGAGTAGGCCATGACGCTGTAGTTGCAGCAGGTTCTGTAGTTACAGAAGATGTTCCTCCAAACACTGTAGTTGCTGGTGTCCCTGCAAAGATTGTTAAAATAAAAGATGAAAAAACAAAAGAGAAAACTAAACTTCTAGATGATTTAAGAGGATAAAAAACCCGGTTTTTGCCGGGTTTTAAAATTCTATGCCGTATCTTGCTGGAATACCTTTTTCATATGGATGTTTTATAAGTTTCATCTCTGTAACAAGATCAGCATTCTCGATTAACTCTTTTGGAGCATTTCTTCCTGTCAGAACCATTTCCATCGTATCAGGTTTTTCCCTCATAAGTTTAAGTACATCATCTACAGAATATATGTTATTATGTATTACCCCCATTATTTCATCTAATATGAGCATATCACATTCACTATTTTTTAAAATATCTTCTATAAATTCATATGCTTTATGCATTTCATCCTTAAGTATATTTTTTTCCTCTTCAGTCATTTGAAAGAAAAACTTTTCACTAGATTGAAAGCGAAATACCTTAAAATTCTCATAATTGTTTAATATATGAAGTTCTCCAGTATCACGTCCTTTTAAAAATTGCACCATATATATTTTGTAATTTCTCCCCAATGCTCTAACACCAAGTCCAATAGCTGCAGTAGTCTTGCCTTTTCCATCTCCTGTATATATTTGAATGAGACCGTTTTTCAATACTTATCTCTCCTTTTGTTTATAAATGTTTATTGCTCTGTTGAAATCAATTCATCTTTATTAGCCTTTTCCATTTTAGTTATTGATACCTCATACGCAGTTCTAGTTATAATTTCATTATTTTCTCCTCTTTTTTGATATTCCCTGCTTTGTACTCTTCCCCATAATTTTATTCGATCACCGACTTTTAATTTTTCGCAAAATCTTGCATTTCTCCCCCATGCTATAACAGGAATATAATCAGACTTACTATATGGTCTATTGACAGCTATAAGTAAATCAGATATTTCCCTTCCAAATGGAGTTGTTCGATAGACTGGATCTTTACATATAAATCCATCTAAAAATATCTCATTAGGATTCTTTATGTATTCATCATCACTTACAACCATAATATCCCTTGCAAAAATAGTCAGTATTAACCTATTTTTCCCCCCATTTGGTGATTGTCTATTATACGATCTTAACTGTCCATCAATTTTTACTCTAGTACCAGGGCCTAAATTTATTCCTTCGAATAGCCTGTTTGATATAGTAATCGGAAGCATGTCTTTTACATCACTTAATCTAGGTACTTCAAGTATAAAATTGTAAAATTGCTCACCATAAAGCTCATGACTAAATTCTAAGTCATTGACAATTTTACCAGTTACATTTACCATATTATTTCCTAAAATATTTCCTGCCATCTGTTTACTCTCCCCTTCCATCATGTGTACCTTCTTATGATATTAATATTATCAATGAAGAGCATTTATGACAGGTTAGTTAAAATATTTAATCGTTTTACGGCGATATTAAATAATAAAAAAACAAACTTCATCAAATCACCCAACCTCAATATGAAATATTACGAAATAGTTCTTATGTAAAATTAATTATTGTCGGCATCAAAATACTTTTGCATTATTATTTTCCTCAATATTATATAAAATAATATCATTAATCTTGTTTTTTTGCAATTACTATTATAGAACTTTATAAAATTTTATTGATTTTGATTTAAATGCTGTCTTCCCTCATGATCGATATAATAATTTTCTTTATAAATAAGCTGGCTTATTGGAACTATTTGATACCCATTTTCTTTTAACTTATCTATAATATAAGGAAGTGCATCCGCTGTAAAATCGCCATTATTGTGAAACAATATTATAGACCCTTTTTTTACGTTTGGTAATACTCTATTTATTATAGCCTCAGTATTGAGATCTTTCCAGTCAAGAGAATCAACATCCCACTGTATCGTATAATATCCTAGGCTTTTTGCTGTTATAATGACTTTATCGTTGTAATCACCAAAAGGTGGTCTAAATAAATATGGCTTTTTACCCGTTAGCTTGACAATCTTTTCTTCATTAACTTTTAATTCATTGACTATTTGGCTATCACTTAATTGAGTCATGTGAGGATGTGTATTGCTGTGATTTTCGACGTCATGGCCTTCTTCAGATATCTTTTTAACCAAATCGGGATACTTGTCAACCCACAACCCCGTCAAAAAAAATGTAACCCTAACGTTTTTGTTCCTAAGTATTTGCAATATTCTTTCTGTTTTATCACTGCCCCACGATGCGTCAAATGAAATCGCAACTCTTCTATCAGGTATATCAACACTATAAATCGGAAGTTGCCTATTAATATTCAAAAAAGTCCTCACTACAGGTGGTATCCCATAATTGAAATATAAAACGGAGATAAATGCTAGTACAAAAACAGCAAATAAATTGACAATAACGCTTTTCTTTACAAAATATATTTTCACAAAAAATAACCTCCCAACTATAATCTATAATTAATTTATTCCTGTGGGCGGTTATTATTACAACTTTATATGAGATTTAATAAGTCTGAAGGATTGCTTAAATCCTTAAGTATAATATCTGCTTCCTCCACTGTCTCTGGATTGCCGACCCCTACTGATAGCATTCCTGCTCTATTTATAGCTTCTATTCCAGCTTTGGAATCCTCTATGCCAATACAACAGCAAGGTTCTACTTTAATGCCGTCTGCTGCATTTAAAAAAATTTCAGGATCCGGTTTTCCATTCTTTATCTTCTCTGCATCCACGATATAATCAAAAGAATCTAAAAGTCCAAGATTGTCAAGAACAGTTTTTGCATTTTTGCTTACAGATGCTACGGCAATTTTAATTTCTCTTTCCTTTAAATTATTTATTAAGTCGCATACACCAGGTAGTATGTCTTGGGGCGTTATTTTTTTTATCATTTCCTTATAATAATCATTTTTCTTATCTGCTAAATAATGCTTTTCTTCATCGCTAAAAACTTTATCGCTATTTTTTAATATTATTTCTAATGATTCAAGTCGGCTAACCCCTTTTAAATTCTCATTTATTTTTCTATCAAAATAAATATTAAGTTCATCTGCTAACTTTTTCCATGCAAGATAATGGTACTCAGCAGTATCTGTTATAACGCCATCTAAGTCAAATATTATACCTTTGTATTTAATACCTTTGTTCTTCAAGTTTTTTCACCTCTTTTTCAACTTTTAGGCCATTCGATAGCAATATTTCTTCATCGTACAAGTAGATCCTCATTTCTGCGCCGTCTATCAATAAAAATGATATCTTATCTTGAGTTATATCAACGTGCAATTTACAATTCTTATACTTAACATTGTATGATAGCAATCTCCACCCAACAGGAATATTAGGCATAAAATGAAGCCCATCAGGATATGTCATCATTCCGCCAAAACCATTTATAATTGCACTCCAGGCACCTGCCATGCAAGCAGTGTGTATCCCATCTTTAACATTTCCATTGTAATCATCCAAATCCATCCTCGCCGTCATCATAAAATAATCGTATGCCTTTTCATAATAGCCGACTTCATTTGCCAATATGCTAAATATTGCTGGCGATAAAGACGAATCATGGGTTGTTATAGGTTCATAATAATCGTAATTTCGCTTTATTTCGTCAATGCTAAAAAGTTCTCTTCTAAGATACATCAATAGCAATACATCAGGCTGTTTACATATCTGATATCTATATATGTTAAGATAATGCCTGTGAAGCAAAAGAGGCTTCTCACTTTCTAAATCTTTTACATTCAATTTTTCCTTATATAAAAAGCTATCATCTTGTGGAATAATATTTAATTCAGCTGAATAAGGCAGATACATGTTCTGTGCCGCAATATTCCATTCTTCTAGTTCATCATCGCTAAGGCTTATCTTCTCAGAAATTCTTTTATAGTCGTCTGGAGCTTTTTTAATCATTTCCTTTGCGACAAAATACGCATATTCTAAATTCATCTGTGCCATGTAATTTGTATATGCATTATTATCTACCAAAGCTGTATACTCATCAGGACCAGTAACACAATTTATGCAGAACTTATTGTTTTTAAGAGGGATGTAAGAGCCAATGCTTATCCATAGCCTTGCTGTTTCAAAAACAACTTCAGCACCATACTTAAATAAAAAATCGTAATCTAAAGTTGCTTCAACATATTTTTTAATGGACAGTACTATATCAGAATTAATATGGTATTGGGCTGTACCAGCCGGAAAATAAGAGGAACATTCAGGTCCATCGATTGTCCTCCAAGGATAGAGAGCACCTTTATAACCTAATTCTTTTGCCCTTTTTCTCGCCGCATCAAGCAAATTATACCGAAACATAACAAAGTTCTTGGCTATTTCAGGTTTTGTATAAAGAAAAAATGGCATAATATAAATGTCCGAGTCCCAGAAGTAGTGACCCTCATATCCTTCACCTGTCAATCCTTTAGCACATATATTAGTAATATCATTTTTAGACACCGATTGAAGAAGCTGAAATTCATTATACCTTATACCCTGCTGTAATGAAATATCGCCATCTATAACTACATCTGCATCAGCCCAAAATTCATTTAGGTAATCAGATTGTTCTTTAAAAATGATATCTACACCAATCCTTTTAGCATTTTCAACTTCTTTTAATGCCTCATCTATTATACAATCTTCTGCACACTCCCTTGATGTATAGTATGAAATATACTTAGTCAGCTCAAATGTCTCACCTTTTCTAGCGTCTATGTTAAATTCAATGCCCACCTTATCTTCATATCTATAATTTACAAATTTAAATTGATTTTTGGTTTTTATCTCATGGTTAAATGAACATACATATTTTAGTTTGCTTCTTTTCGTGCTCTGCATTATCCAGCCTAAATAACTATCTACTTGACTTTCCAGAGTTTCCATCACTTTGCCCTGCATATTGCTCCCAACACGAACGTCTTCTGATTCATTTCTATAATTGATGTTGCCATCTATCTCTGAAATCAATTTTACATTACCACTAAAATTAATTGGCTTAAACAAAAACACTATGACCCCAAGGTGTTGCCTTTTAAATGAAATCAATCTTCTAACTATAATCTCTATCCTCTTTCCCGTTTCTGTTTCCCATAACAGCTTCCTTTCAGTAAATCCTTCTTTCATGTCAAGTACTCTCTCATATAAGATTAAATTTCCCTTTAATATATCAAATGGTTCATTATCTATAAATAATTTAATTATTTTACTATCAGCAACATTTACCATTGCTTCTCCATAGCTTGGAAAGCCATATCCACCTTCTGTATATTTAATGTCATAAACCTCGTAGAAACCATTTATATATGTCGCATTAAATGTTGTATCATCAGGTCCCGTATACCCTTCTTCAAATGTTCCTCTCATTCCAAAGTATCCATTTCCTAAAGAAAAAATAGTTTCATTTCGATAATTCATATTAATATCAAAGGCATTCTCTCTTATTTTCCATTCTTCGTACGGATATATTGATTTTTTCATATGAACCTCCACACTTTCTATATATAATCAGTTAACTTTTCTACTTAATAGCACCAGCCATTACACCTTTAATGATGTACTTTTGAGAGAATAGATAGAAAATAATAACAGGTATTATAGTCAGCACTAAACCAGCCAAAGCCAAATTCCACTCTATTGTAAACTCACCAAAGAAGAAAAATGTCGACAATGGAATCGTCCTTAAATTAGGGCTGCGCAAAACCAATGATGGAAGCAAATAGTCATTCCAAAGTGAAATAACATTTAATATGGCGACAGTTACAATAATAGGTTTAAGATTAGGAAAAACTATTCTCCAAAAAAGTTGAAATTTACTACATCCGTCTATTGTCGCTGCTTCTTCCATCTCCAGCGGTACATTTTTAATAAACCCGTGAAACAAAAATGTGGACATACCTATTCCAAATCCTATATTCATAAAAATTAGACCATATCGTGTATCAATTAATGAAAAGTTAATACCAGGTATCTGCCATTTGCTTAAATACTGTACAAGAGGTATCATTACTGACTGAAAAGGTATGAGCATGGTAGCAACTAAAGTATAAAATATGACATTTGAAACAGTAGTTTTATTTCTTTCAAGAACCCATGCTGCCATCGATGACAATATAATTATAAACACAACGCTTGTCACAGTTATAAACAATGAATTTCCCAATGCAGTCAAAAAATTCATCTTCTGAATAGCCTGAATATAATAAGTAAAGTTGAGTGATGAAGGCAAACTTAATTCACTTGTAAATATTTCTTTTCTGTCTTTAAAAGAATTAATAACCATAATATAAACTGGAAATATAACAAATAGTGTTAATATCCAACCAAATATTTCAAGAATAGATATACCTCTCTTGGCTTTTTCCATCACATTTCAACCTCTCTTTTCTTTGTTAAATATACCTGTACAAGTGTAATAACCATAATTACTACAAAAAACACAACAGCTTTAGATTGGGCTATTGCATATTGATTGTGCTTATACGCTGTTTGAACTATATTCATAGTCAATAATTCAGTCGTACCATATGGTCCTCCATTTGTAAGAGATAAATTTGTATCATATTGTTTAAATGAGTTTGACAATGTTATAAAAAGGCTAATTGTAAAAGAAGGAACAGTAAGTGGCAGAATAATATTAAATAATCTTCGAATAGGTCCAGCTCCATCAATCAAAGATGCCTCTATAATATCTTGATTAATACTTTCAAGACCGGCGATGTAAATAATCATCACATATCCAGACATCTGCCATGCGGATACAATGACAATACTCCAAAAGGCCATATTAGGATCATTTATCCAATTAAAAAATATATTTGAAGCGCGCAACACGTTACCCAATTGCACAAATAACTTAGTAAATATAAATTGCCATATAAATCCTAATATTAACCCTCCTATAAGATTTGGCATGAAGAAAATAGACCTCAAAATATTTCTCGTCTTCATTTTTCGAGTTACAAGAAGAGCTAATGAAAATCCTATAATATTTGAAACAATAACCATAATAACAGCATATTTAAACGTCAATAAAAATGCATTTAAAAAATTATCATCCTTAAATACTTTCAAATAGTTACTGAAAGCTACAAATTTTGAGCCTGCAAATGTGAAACCATTCCAATCTGTAAATGAATAAGCAATCCCAAGAATAAACGGTATTATAACAACATTTATAAAAATAAATAAAGAAGGTATTAAAAATAGCCAAAAAGTTAAAGTATTGCTATTTTTTTTCATATTTATAATCATTCCTTTCGCTTCGCTCAAGGCACAAAACGTAATGAAATGTGCCACTTTGAGCTAATTTTGTTCTATAATTATGTCATAGGGATATCAGTAAACTACAAATCACGGGGAGGTGAGTGGTTTGCTACATCTACGTAGTGACCGCATTTTTATATGTGTAGATTGTCTTTCCAAGCACAAATAAGTGTGCCACTGAGCACGTAACCTTATCTTTGTTTAAACATTCTCGTTTAATGCTAGACAATCAGTCAATGCTGTCTATCCCTTTAATTTTTAGAACCTATCGGTTTAGAAAGGAGTTCCCTATGGCTTTAAAAATCGTGTATAAAATCTGTTGTGGAATTGATGTACACAAAACCTTTGTGGTTGCATGTATTGCTTCCACTAATTCTAATGGAATTACCACCTATAAAAGCCATCGCTTTTCTACCTACACGAAGGGTTTAAGAGAGCTGTTACAATGGCTTTTGGACAATAACTGCAAGGATGTTTGCATGGAATCTACCGGGAAATACTGGATTCCTGTGTTTAATATATTAGAAAGCTCCTGCAACATCATACTTGCACATCCTAAATATGTTAAGGCTATTCGTGGTAAAAAAACTGACAAGAAAGATGCAAAATGGATTGCTGACCTGTTTAAGCATGATCTTGTTGCCGCTAGCTTTATGCCTCCTGCTGATATTAGACAACTTCGTGACTTAATGCGCTATCGCTTTAAGCTTATTTGCTTTATGTCTAGCGAAAAGAACAGACTCCAAAATTGTCTCACGGTTTCTAACATACAGTTAGGAAACATTGTTTCAGACACTTTCGGCAAAAGTTCTCAAAAGATAATTGATAAGCTTCTAGAAAATCCTCTTGATACTTCCTTTGATATTGGATCTTTAATTCATGGTTCTATGCTAAAAAAACTTCCTGAGCTTTATCGCTGTTGATGGTTATATTACGCCTGAACAAGCTGGAAAATTAAAGATCATCAAAGGTCATTTTGAAGATTTGGAATCCCGGAAAGCAGAGTTAGAAAAACTAATTCTTGCGCTCGCTGCGCCTTATCAACAAGAACTAGACATAATTCTAACCGCTCCATCGTTTAAAAATATTTTCTCGGCTATTACTGTAATATCTGAAATCGGCGTAAATATGGAGGCTTTTCCTTCAGCGAAACACTTATGCTCATGGGCTGGACTCACTCCAACTAACAATGAGAGTGCAGGCAAGAAAAAATCTGTCCGGGTTTCCAAAGCAGGATGTTACATTAAGCCGCTTCTTGTGCAGTGTGCTAACTCTGTAGTTAAAAGCGAGAAACATCCTGAAATTCGTAACCGCTATTTGCGCATCAAAAAGCGTCGCGGCCACAAGAAAGCAATCATTGCTATTGCAAGAATGCTTCTTACAGCATTATACAACATGTTGAAGAAGAAAGAACCATATAATGCTGAATTATATAAAAAATCTGATGCTTTTCCCGCAAAACGCGAGATTACGGTTGAGCAAGCTATACTATTAGCTCAACTTCAAGGCTATAAAATAAAGCCAGCTATTTAGCCTTAACACTTACTTCGATATTTAATTTTTAAAAAGTCATCAAAAGATGGCCTGTTTGCTATGCCATTTTATTCTTATTGCAATTTGTACTTTTAATTTCAACCTTTCACTCCTGTCAAGATATGAATCATAGATTTAATATTATTCTCTTAAATTACAATATATTCAAAAAAGTACTCATTGTTTGAGTACTTTTTTGAAATGCAAATTATAATAAAGTTAAGCTAAATCCTAATCAGTTCTCTTTCATTGATACTGCCATTTGCAAAGCATCTATCGGCTTAAAGTTATAATTTATATAGTAAACACTGGATTCTTTTGCCCAGTAAATATTAGTTGTCGTCTTGTTCTTAGATATATTAACTACGATCAGCCCTTTATACAGTGGAACAGGCAAATTATAATTTTGAAGATATTTTACCATCTGCTTAGCAAGGTCTAATTGCGGCTTTTCTTCAGAATTAACCTCAACAATCCATCTGCCTTCTTTCCATTGCACGCTGTATTTACCTTTCTTATAATAGACATGTCCCCATATGAAATCCTTATAATTAAGTTTCTTGCTCTCATCGTCAACAATAAATCCATTATTCTGTTCAATCGCGCTTATATAATTTTCGGCGTCGATATCAGAACTAAAAAGAAGACCACCAAAATCTCCAAGAATATTATTAGCATCATTTTTGTTAGATTCTATTTTAGAACTTTTTACATCAAGGGGCTTATCAGTTATTATAAGGTCCACATTGTAATTATCATTAAATTTACCCATTTTAGGAGCCGCAGTTATATATAGATTTTTCTTATCTTCCGGCAAAGGCACAACAGAAGGCGCGTAAATTTTTATGATTGCATTTCCTGCAATATCTTTTAATGCATCAATAATGACAGGATTTATAAATTCACTGTTCTTTTGGTTATTATCCTTTCTTACAGGATATTGTTGCTGCCATGTTTGGCCACCATCTAATGTGTTTAATATTATGCCATTCCCGTTTTTTGTGGAAGCAATCCAACCATTATAAGTATCTACAAATGATATTGGAATAGGTCCTTCAATCAAACTTTCCAAATCAAATTGAGGTATCGGGTAACTGCTCCAAGTATTTCCACCATCTGTCGTCCTGGAAATTATCATTTTGTCGCTTTCATTAGCTGGATTTAAACCAATAGCAAAAGCAGTGTCTTTATCAACGATGTTGATTGTACTTAAATACGAGCCTAAAAAATTGCTCGATTTATGACTTCCATATAAATCGCCAAAATAACTTTCTTCTGCTAATGTACTCCATGTTTTGCCACCGTCATTTGTCTTTAAAATAAGATAAGGTTGTTTATTCATTGATGATGATTTACCTCTATAAATGGCCCATATATCGTTTAAATCAATTGCGGAAATTTCAACATTCCATTCCCCTTGCAAATACGGATTAAACAAAAAATTCCACGATATTCCACCATCTTTCGTATAATATATACTGTTATTGTATGACGCAAAACCATGGTATTGATCGACAAAATCGTATGAATCTATTTTTATTTTAGTGTTTATACTTTCCCAAGTTTGCCCGCCATCATTTGTAACGTAAAGCTTATCGCCTGAAAGCCCATAACCTTTATCAACAGTTACAAATTTTATATTTGTTATATTTGCACTCAATTTCGGCAATTCAGTCCAAGTCTTACCACCATTGGTAGTTCTTAATATTGATTTATCAGATATTGCCCAACCATAAATCGAATTAACAAAATCAAATGCCAATATATTAAAAGAACCAGTATGTTCTACACTCCAATTCTTGCCTCCGTCATTTGTTGAGAGAATAATCCCTTGTCCACCTGCCCAGCCATCTTTCCCATTTATAAAATAAATGGCCTGTAGACCAAATTTTGGAATGCTATTTAAACTATAACTATATTCGACATTTTTGTTAATCTTAGCTATTTTGTTATTTATACCACTTTCTTGCGTTTTATTTATGCCGCATCCAGATAAAAAAAATAATAATGTTATAAATAGCGCCATTATTTTATAAGTTATTCGCCACATTGCAGTGACTCCCCTTTTTTGTTTCTATAAATAAATTTTAGCAAATATTTAGATAAAGTTTATTAAAAAATTATTAATTTTTAATACCATATGGGCAAACTTTAATGCAAATACCGCAAACAGAGCCTCTTCCTATATGTTTAAAATTTTTATTCATATATTCACTGCATGCCTGTGCATCAACAATTTCTTTTCTTTCTATTCCGGCTTCCCATAATTTCCCGTGAAGTGCCATTGCAGGACAACTTTTAACACATAAGGTACAATTTCCGCACTTGCTAGTCTCTATCGGTTTCCCAGTATCTAATTCAAAGTCTGTCAATACCGTACCAAGTCGTACTCTCGGGCCATATTTTTCTGTAACCAAAAGACCATTTTTGCCAATCCACCCCAATCCTGCTTTTGTTGCAGCCGTCTTATGTTGAAATAATCCCCTGTATTCTCCAAGTTCCTTTATTGATTGGGATGCAGGTACTGCCAGAGCATTATACCCCCATTCTTCCATCATCAATACAGTTTTCAATGTTATCTGATCTATCAACGTATTTACTGAGCGATAATGATGAAAATAAGTATAAGTAGGCTTATCATTGATTTCATTTATTATTCTATCTGATAATTTAACTGCCACCGTTATTCCATACCTTAAATCTTTTAAATCATCAGGAAGTACATCTATAAGATCTGAAAATCCAACGATTGATGCACCCCACTCTTTCATTTTTTCTTCAACAATTAATTGTCTATTCACATAAATCACCTTTTACTTTTTAATTTCAAAATGATTTTAACATAAAATCGCAATTTGTAAAAAGAATAAATTGCATATTTCTACACAAATTAAAGATTGGAATAATTTTTAGGAGGAATAAATATGGCAAGAGGAAGTTGGAACGATAAACCGAAAGTAGTGCCCGAAGCACATAAAGCACTGGATAATTTAAAATATGAAATAGCTAAAGAACTAGGACTGCCAGTAAAACAAGGTTCTGAAGATTATTGGGGAAATTTATCAAGTCGTGATTGCGGCGCTGTTGGAGGTCACATGCTTAGAAGAATGGTAAATTACGCCGAATCTGCAATGTCAAATGGCATAAGTATAGGTGGCGAAAAAACAGCACAAAGAGGCAACGGCGCAGCAGGAAGCGAAGCAGAATATATGAAATAAATAATGCAAAAGAGAGTATTCAAAGTACTCTCTTTTTTTAATATATATTTTGTGGTAGAATATAAATAGCATACAATATATTGTGAGGGGTGTGAAAAGTTGAGTTATGAAATTCAAGAATTGGCCGAGAATAAACTAATAATATTATATATATTAAATAGAATAGATATGCCTATAACAGGTGAACAAATAAATAGAATAATCTCTGATAATAATTTGATGAATTATTTCTATTTACAGCAATATTTAAATGAATTAGAAGAAAGTAATTTTATCAAACTTAAAGAGAATAAATATGTTTTATCGGAATTTGGATTGAATGCGTTAAAATTATTCTTTAATCACATACAAGAAAATATAAGAAAAAAAATCGATGAATATATAGTAATAAACAAAGAAAAATTCAAACAAGAATCTCAATATGTAGCAACATATTATAAAAAATCGGATAATGAATTCATAGCTAATTTACAAGTCATAGAAAATGATATCGTCCTTATCGAAATAAATCTAAATTTAGTCAATGCACAGCAAGCTAAAATAGTGTGCGATAACTGGAAACAAAAATCAAATGATATATACAGCTATATTATAAAAGCCCTTACGCCTCAAAAATGAGACCATCGGGCTCTTTACCAACTTCTACTTTTTTTTCAATTTTAAAATCATTTATATTCACAATAATCAACTTATTTTCACCTGAAACTGATACATATGCGAAGTCTTTAAATATTTTAATATAAACTGGCATATAACCACAATAAAGTTCTTCGCATTGCCGGGATTGTAAATTGATTTTCATCAATGTGTTAGAACATGAGTTTACTACAAATATAAAGCCATTATGGAATGCAATGGAAATTGGCAATCTTCCACATCGTATATTGTCAATAATTTCATCGTTTATTATATCATAGATTGTTATAGAACCATCAAGCCCTGTTTCAAGGTATGTGTTTGCTATAAATAAAAATTTTTCGTCATCTGACAAACACATCCCATATGGTTTTGAATAAACTGATAATGTTTTTTCAATGCGCAAATTAAGTGGATTTATTAAAGATATCGAATCAGAATTCATATTGGATACAAAAATTTTTTTATGTTTTTTACTGTAAAGTATAGATTGCGGTTGAAAACCAACCTTAATCTGTTCTAATATTTTACCAGACCCTATATCAAAAACACTTAAACAATCTGCATCGCCATTTAATACATAAATAAGGTTATTTAATATTATTCCATCATTTGGGGAAGGCCCTACATACACAGTATCAATTAATTGGAAATTCTCAATGTCAATGATACTTATTGAATCATCAAACATATTTAGCGTATACAATTCTTTTTTGTATTTATCCATAAGCAATCTATGAGGCCCTATTTGCGGCACATGACTTTTATCACTCTTAAAAGTAAATTTATCTTTCACCAATTCAAGAAATGCCTTCGTCTGGTTATCATTTATAAAGCTTATTGTGTCATCACCTTTGTTGGCTACAAATATTTTCAAAGTGCATCCCTCCACGCATATGCTACTTTATAATATGCATGGAAGTAATTAATGCCACAAAATGGTCGGGGCAACAGGATTTGAACCTGCGACCTCACGGTCCCGAACCGCGCGCGCTACCTCTGCGCCATGCCCCGACGCATTTACAATTTTATCATAAATATTTTATTATATCAAGTAAGATTTTTTAATCTTTGGAGTAATTTCTGACTTGACAAATGCAAAATTGACAAGGTTTTATGTATTGCTTTTGTTCATCATGATAGCTGTATCAGCAGAACAATATATTTTTATTAATTATGTATGAAGGACTTTCAAAGCCTTGCTGACGTATGTGAAATGCTATCTGTCCCATAAACCAAAGTGCCAGAATAAGCCCAAATATCCCTGCAACAAATTTGGACACCAAAATGGTACCAGCATACTTGGTGCCACTCCTGACACAAACCCCATCTGACCTCCAAATACAAAAGCACCACTTATAGCAAAAGCCGAACAGACTACTTTCCCTTTGTTATTCATGTTTTTAAAATTGCCAAATACAAGCAAATTAGTAGCAAGATTGCCCAGCAAGCTCACAACAGAGATATCGTCTATGCCGCACCTGTCCCCTATCTTTTTAAAAAAATTGCTAAAAAATCTCTCAAGCATAGCCAGCATTGGGTATGCGCCAGCCAGTATAAAGGCAATTTTCCCTACCACAAACATTACTTGTTGCAGTGGAATAATTTCAAAGCCAAGCCCCACCGCTCCCATTGCCCTGATTCCTTCTTCAAACTTTTTACCAAATCCCAAAGGAGAGCCTATGGCGTAATCAAATCCACCTATTGCAAAACACACACCTATCAAATACAGCACTACACTTCTTATGAACTTTATCCTTTCATATTTTAGCCTTATTGTATCATTAGCACATGTATATTTCTCAAAAAGATTATACCAAATACAGCGAGCGGCCTTTCGGCCGCTTTCATCACATGTCTATAATCTTTTCATACAAATCTTGCATATCGTACTTTATATGCTCATCTCGCGCAATTTTCAAAAGTCTTAAGTATTCCTCCCTTGCAAAGTCATATTTTAACTGTGCAAGTTTTGTTTTAAGGTAGTTGTCTTTTTCAACTCTTTCAAGATACAATTCGCTTTCCTTAAGCCGCTTTAGTGCATTATCTATCTCTTGTAGAAGTTCTGCACTGTTATATTCCATACAACCACCTTCTGGAGACTATAGTTTTCTATATTATATTATTTAAATATTTATTTTATTACATTTTTTAAATACATCCTGACATGCCCTATCATGTAAAGCGAACCGCAAAATAATATTAAATCATTTTTTCCTGCACTTTTCAAAGCTTCATTTATTGCATCATCTATGTTTTCAAAATGCAGTACATCATCATATGCAATTTTTTGTGATAATTCTTCTGCAGTGTAAGCCCTATCGCTTATGGGTTTTGTTGTTATTATAAGGTCTGCTTCAGGAACTATCAATTTTAGCATACTATCTGTATCTTTGTCCTTCAGCATGCCAATGACAAGTATCAATCTATTATATGTAAATAAATTCAAAGCTTCCTTTAATGCAGCCATGCCTTGAGGATTATGGGCGCCATCTATTACGATTAATGGTAACTTACTGATAACCTCGATTCTTCCTGGCCACTTTGCGTTAATAAGTCCCCTTTTTATCACATCTTCGCTAATATTTATACCGTATTGTATTAGCTTCTCTACAGCCATAACAGCCAGTGAAGCATTGTAAATCTGATGCTTTCCAATTATGCTTATCTTAAGATTTTTGTAATTTTTGTAGTCAAATACCTGATGATTACTGTTAGATTCTTTAATTTTAACATCATTTATATCCATAACAGATAGTGATGCATTCTTAAACCTAGAAACTTCCTCTATAACCTTAAGTGCCTCATCTTTTTGATAAAAACTAACGACTGTCCCATTTTCTTTTATGATACCGGCTTTTTCAAACGCTATCTTTTCTAAAGTATCTCCAAGCTTATCCATGTGGTCATAGTCAATTGTTGTTATTACAGATACTAGCGAACTATCGATGACATTTGTAGCATCAAAACGCCCTCCTAGCCCTACTTCAAGCACAACAAAATCAACATTTTCATCACAAAAATATTTAAATGCAATTGCCGTAATTATCTCAAACTCTGTAGGATGGTTATATCCTTCAACAACCAACTTTTCTATAATAGGCTTTATGTATTCAACGTAATATATTAATTTATCCTTTGGAATATTTTGATTATTTATCCTCATCCTTTCTTCAAATTCTTCTAAATATGGAGATGTATAAAGACCAACTTTAAAACCTGCTTCAAATAAAATACTATTTATAAAAGCACATATTGATCCTTTTCCATTTGTCCCAGCTACGTGAATAAATTTTAGATTGCTCTGTGGATTTCCCATATGCATAAGCAAGCGTTTTATATTGTCAAGACCCAGTTTCATTCCAAACTTATGAGTATTGTGAATGTAATCTATTGCATCTTGATAATTCATATTCTCATCCTCCGAAATTCAAAACCCCAGACAAGACAATAATTGTCTGGGGATGTTTTATAAAAATAATCCCATCAGTATTTCATCCACATAGTCATTGTCAATTTTAAATTGTTTTTTTCTCCTCCCTTCTTCTTTAAAACCATATTTTTCATACAGATGTATAGCATTTATATTAGAACTAAAAACACTCAAACACAATTTTTTATAGTTTCTTTTTCTGGCCCAATCAATTGTATACTCAAAAAGCTTTGAGCCAATGCCAATATTCCTGTATTTAGCATCTATGCTTATGCCAATTTCGCCTACATGTTGAACTTTAGGCGATCTGCCGCCATAATACCTAAAAAGAGTAAGGCAACCTACAATTTTTCCTCCATAATCAGCTACCAAAATCAGATCTTTCCCTCGGTCAAGTCGCTTTATCAATTGTTTTTCCTCTTCTTCTGTCCACCCTAAATCTTCTGAAACCATGTATATTTTCTCTTTTCCAACACTTTCAATTAGCTTCACTATTCCTTTGGCATCTTTCACATTTGCTTCTCTTATTATTAAAGTTGGATTTTTTTCCACCTTCCTGAATAGTGTAAACATCATATAACCTCCTGTTGAGGCATCAAAATCACTTCATTAAATAATCAATCCGCTCGTCTAAATTTTTAAGCATTTCAGTATACTTTTCATACTTTCCCTTTTCTGCATCTACTACATGCTTTGGTGCCTTACTTATAAACTTTTCATTCTTAAGCATGCCTTCTGCGCGTTTTATCTCGCTAATTACACGCTCTCTCTCGCTTCTTAATCTTTCTATTTCAACTTTTATATCTATTAAATCCTCCAACGGCATGACAATCAACGTGCCTTCAACTGAGCCGGACATAGCCTTTTGTGGAAGCTTATCTTTATCCCTTTCATATATGACTTCACTAGCTCCAGCAAGTTTAGTAATATAATTCTCTCCATCTTTAAAAATTTTTATAACATCTTCCCTATCTGAGTTTATTATCACTCTTGCCTTTTTTGATGGTGATACTGATGCTTCTGCTCTTAGATTCCTTATGGTTTTTATAGCATCCATTATAAGTATTGTATCCTTTGCCTCTTTTTCAAAATTCAAATCTTCTCTATATTCTGGCCATTTGCTCAGCATAATCGTTTCGCCATCATGTGGTATGTTTTTAAATATTTCCTCTGTTATAAAAGGCATGAATGGATGTAAAAGCCTTAACGTATTGTCTAGTACATACCTCAATACAGATTTTGTTTTTTTCTTAGCCTCTAAATCATCACCATAAAGCACAGGCTTGCTAAGCTCTATATACCAATCGCAGAACTCGCTCCAGAGAAAATCATACAATTTTCCTGCAGCTATTCCTAATTCATATTTTTCTAGGTTTTCCGTCACTTCTTTCACAACATTGTTTAATCTAGTTAAAATCCACTTATCAGCAATATTTAGATTTTCTAGATAAAGCGTTGTATCATCACTTGTTAGATTAAGCATTACGTATCTAGATGCATTCCAAAGCTTATTTGCAAAGTTTCTGCTGGCTTCCAGCTTATCATCGCTAAATCTCATGTCATTTCCTGGTGCATTACCTGTAATAAGAGTAAACCTGAGTGTATCAGCACCATACTTTTCTATAATTTCTAATGGATCAATGCCATTTCCCAGCGATTTACTCATTTTCCTGCCCTGAGAATCTCTAACAAGTCCGTGTATTAAAACGCGCTTGAAAGGCACCTCTTTCATGAATTCCAGGCTCATGAAAATCATTCTAGCTACCCAGAAGAATATTATGTCATATCCCGTAACAAGCACATCAGTGGGGAAGAAATATTTTAAGTCTTCCGTATCATCAGGCCACCCCATTGTCGAAAAAGGCCACAATGCTGAGCTAAACCACGTATCTAGCACATCCTCGTCTTGATGTATGTTTTTGCTGCCACATTGTTCACAACAAGTTGGGTCATCTTTTGAAACAGTGACATAACCACAATCATCACAATACCATGCAGGTATCCTATGGCCCCACCACAGCTGCCTTGATATGCACCAATCTTTTATGTTGTTAAGCCAATTGAAATATATTTTTTCGAATCTTTCAGGTATGAATTCAATTTTGCCTGTCCTTACTGCTTCAAGTGCAGGTTTCGCCAGCGGTTCCATCTTTACAAACCACTGCTTTGATAAAAACGGCTCAACAGTCGTGTGGCATCTATAGCAGTGTCCTACGCTATGATTTAGGTCTTCTACTTTTTCTAGAAGGCCTATTTTCTTAAGTTCATCAACAATCTTTTTACGGGCTTCATACCTATCAAGACCTGAATATTCACCGCCGTTTTCATTTATCGTAGCATCCTCATTCATTATATTTATGAATTCTAGATCATGTCTTATTCCCATTTCAAAGTCATTTGGATCATGGGCTGGCGTCACCTTGACAGCACCTGTTCCAAATGAAGGATCTACGTAATCATCTTCAATTATAGGAATCTCCCTTCCTACTATCGGGAGTACAAGTTTTTTCCCTATTAGTCCTTTATACCTATCATCATTAGGATTAACGGCTACTGCCACATCTCCCAGCATTGTTTCAGGCCGTGTAGTGGCAATCGTAACATATCCATTTACATCTTTTATAGGATATTTAATGTACCAAAGATGTCCAGACTCATCTTCATGCTCTACTTCAGCATCTGACAATGCAGTTTTACAGCTAGGACACCAGTTTATTATCCTGTCTCCTCGATATATAAGCCCTTTTTTATATAGCGCAACAAAAACTTCTCTGACCGCTTTTGATAAAGCCTCATCCATCGTAAATCTTTTTCTCGTCCAGTCGCAAGAAGAACCTAATTTTTTTAGCTGATCCAAAATTCGGTTTTCATATTTTTCCTTCCATTGCCATGCTTTTTCTAAAAACTTCTCCCTGCCTATATCTCTTTTAGTAAGTCCTGTCTCTTCTTTTATTTTATCAAGAACTTTTACTTCTGTTGCAATACTGGCATGATCTGAACCTGGTATCCAAAGAGCAACATATCCCTGCATCCTTTTCCATCTTATGATTATGTCCTGCATCGTGTTGTCCAGTGCATGTCCCATATGCAGTTGCCCTGTAATGTTAGGCGGTGGTATGACTATTGTAAATGGTTTTTTGCTATAGTCAATTTTTGGGGTAAAGTACCCTTTCTCCATCCATTCATTGTATATTCTATCTTCAAATTCCTTTGGATTGTACGTCTTTGCAATATCCATTTTTATCTCCTTTCAGGTTTTGTATTTTTAAGTAAAATAAAAAAACCTTTCCCAAAAGGGCGAAGGTTTTCCGCGGTACCACCTTATTTTATAGCTTAAGCTATATCGGGCAAACCCGTTTAAGCCTACTTACATTTCAGCTTACATGCTCCAGTGCTACCTTCAATGTACCTAACGATAAGGAAACCTTTCAGCCTCAGGGAATCCCTCTCTTCTATCTGATACATTTACTCCTCACTATCATGGCAAAAATATGTTATTAATATATAATATATACATTAACCAGCAAATTGTCAATATCACTATTTGTTAACCAACTCTAAAAATTAGGTTGACAAATACAGATTATATCATGTATAATACAAATAAATTTATTACGACGAGGTGAATAATTTGATAGTACATAATGACAAGTCTGTTTTTTCATTAAAAAAGATGACACTTGCGTCTATGTTTGCTTCTATTACAATCGTCATGAGCTTTATAAGTATACCGCTGCCTTTTTCTCCTGTGCCTATAACAGGCCAAACATTTGCACTAATGCTGTCTGGAAGTCTATTAGACCCTATCACATCATTTTTCAGCATGATTATCTATCTTGCGCTTGGAGCAGTGGGTATTCCTGTTTTTGCCGGATTTCATGGCGGTATCAGTATACTACTTGGTCCAACAGGCGGTTACTTACTTGCTATGCCAATAGCTTCTTTTGTCATATCATTATTAACAAGAATAGCAGATACCAGCTTCTTTAAGTTAATATTAGCAAATATCATTGGCGGTATATTGATCGTATATGCGCTAGGTGCTTTGCAGCTAAGTGTTGTGGCTGGGTTGGAAATTAAAAAAGCAGTCCTATTAGGAGCAGTACCATACATATTAGGTGATCTTATAAAAGTGTTAATATCTTCATATCTATCCCTAAAATTAAGACCTGTGCTAAAAATGTATAAAGACTAAGTAAAAATACTGAAAGCTAGTACTTTCAGTATTTTTATGTGTCATTTTCTGTGTCATTTTCATCTTCATAATCTTTTAAAATTTTCAAAACTGATAATATAGAAAGCCCAGTTTTTTCTGCAATGGCTTTTACATCATCTGATTCAGGATGAGATTTTATAAGTTTGCCATCCATATAACCCATTTTAACTCTCACATCGCCAATAGGCGTCTTTACAGTTTTAAAATTCCTTTGAAGAGCATATCTATTTACTTTATACTCTCTTATGCCAAATGTAGATGTTTCTTCGAATATTATCTTTCGCAGCAAATCTGCCCTCTCTTCTTTACAAAGCACCGACAACATATTTGCAGGTCTTTGCTTCTTCATCATTATTGGCGTAAGGTAAACATCCAAAGCTCCATTTTTAAGAAGTCTATCAAATATGTACTGATAATATTCCGGACTCATGTCATCTATGTTTGTTTCAAGAACAGTAAGATTTTCTACTTTTTTTTTACATCTATAGTGCCTACCATCGTCCTTAAAACATTTGGAACCTCAAAATCCTTAAATCCAGCGCCATATCCTATAGAATCGATCTTAGCTTCTGGAATCGTTCCAAATTCATCAGCTATTGTTTTCGCTATAGCTGCACCTGTAGGCGTTACAAGTTCTCCACTTATTCCATTGTCATACACCGGTATGCCTTTTAATAACTCTGCTGTTGCCGGTGCAGGTACAGGTATCATCCCATGTTGGCTATTTACAAATCCAGACCCTACAGGTAGTTTTGAAAAAATTATCTTATCTGGAGCAATCATATTTATAAGCACAGATGTCCCAACTATATCGATTATAGAGTCAACCGCACCGACTTCATGAAAGTGGACTTCCTCAGGCAACAGCCCATGCACTTTGCCTTCAGCATCCGCTAAATTGCGAAATATTTTAAGACTCATTTCCTTTACATCTTCATTCAACGAACTTTGATTTATGATATTTTCTATATCTTTCATAGTTCTATGATGATGGTGATAGTCATCATAATTAACTTTGAAAGTATTTGCAGTTATGCCATTTTTCGTTGCGCTTCCAAATACTAAATCATATCCACTAAGCGGCAATTTACTCAATTCGCCTTTAAATTTATCGACATCAACTCCATGGCTAAGAAGAGATGAAATAGTCATATCGCCAGAAATTCCAGCAAAGCAATCGAAGTATAGAAATCTCATATCATTACTCTCCTATCTTATTTATTAAACTTGCTGAATAAGCTGCACCAAACCCATTATCGATGTTCACTACGCTGACACCGCTTGAGCATGAATTAAGCATAGCAAGCAGTGCAGAAAGTCCATGAAAATTAGCTCCATATCCCACACTTGTTGGAACCGCAATGATTGGACAAGCCACAAGCCCTCCGACTACAGTAGGTAGTGCACCTTCCATTCCTGCTATACATATTATGACTCTAAATTTTCTCAATTCTTCAACTTTGCTCATCAATCTGTGTATTCCAGCTACACCTACATCATATATACGCTTTACAGAATTCCCCATTAGTTCTGCCGTTACAGCAGCTTCTTCAGCAACAGGCAAGTCAGATGTACCTGCTGCCACAACACCGATAACACCTTTTGTAGGCATAATCTCTTCTGATTTAATCGATATAATCCTCGCCACATCGTAATAAACTGCTTTATCGCATACTTCCTTCAATGCTTCAAAGTGTTCAATAGACGCCCTAGTACCTAAAACGTTGCTTCCCTTTTCATACATCCTAAGCGCTATTTCCTTAACCTGTTTAGGCGTCTTACCTTCACAGTAAATGACTTCAGGGAAGCCTCGTCTAACTTCTCTATTGTAGTCAATCTTTGCAAATCCTAAATCTTCGTATGGAAGCTTTTTTAGTATATCAACTGCCTCATCTAATCCTATATAGCCATTTTCATATTTCTTAAGAACGTCCCTTATTACGTTATCGTACATCATTTATCAACTCCGATATAGCTTCATTCATACTGCCTGTTCTATAACCTTCAAGATCAAGTGAAACATATTTAAAGCCTATTTCTTTCAATTTTGATACAACTTTTTTCCTGATGTTTTCATCCATCATCATATTAATCTGATCTGGATTAAGTTCTATTCTAGCAACATCGCCATGGTGCCTCACTCTAAATCCCACAAAGCCTAAATTCAGAAGGTATTCTTCTGATTTTTCAACCATTGACAATTTCTCACTTGTTATCTCTTGGCCGTACGGAAAGCGGGATGAAAGACAGGCATAAGCAGGTTTGTTCCATGTAGGAAGGCCCAATCTTTTTGACATCTCCCTTATATCGTCTTTTGTAAAACCACATTCTAAAAGAGGGCTTTTGACACCTAATTCTTTTGCGGCGCGCCTACCCGGTCTAAAATCTCCCGTATCATCAGCATTTGTTCCATCTAAAACATACTCTATTCCTTCATCATCAGCAACTTTTTTAAGCTTAGAAAACAATTCGCTCTTACAGTAATAACATCTATCTATAGGATTTTTGGAAAATCCCTCTATTTCAAGTTCCTCAGATTTTATTATTTTATGTCTTATACCAATCTCCTTTGCTAGCTCCAGAGCTTCTTTAAATTCTCTTTCCGGATATGTAGATGATGTGGCCGTAACAGCTAAACAACTATCATTTAGCACATCTTTGCAAACTTTAGCAAGAAAAGTGCTATCAACTCCACCTGAAAATGCTATGACAGCACTTCCAAGTTGCTTTATATACTTTTTTAAATTCTCATATTTTTCTTCTAGTCTCATAACCATACCTCCTCAAAAAATATAACATAAAAATTCCAAAAATCAAAACTGCAAAATTATAAAACAATCTATTGTTTATAATTGTAAAACTTAAACTCAACTGAATAAATAAAGAAAGCTATAAGCGCAAGTAGCAGTGCTATTATCATTAACGTAAGACCATAAGGCCAATCAAAAATTGAAAAAATTATTGCGATGTAAAAAAGAAGTGTTGCCCCTTTCCCAAATTTATTGGCAGGTATTGCAATGTCTTTTTTTCTGTATAGAATAAATGCGCCAATGATCATGGTAACCTCTTTTACAATTACAATCAATATTATAAAAAAGGGTATTATTCCCTTTATCCACAGACTTGCTAGTACTGTTATTATCATCAGCTTGTCTGCCAATGGATCCATCAATATGCCTATTTTTGTTATCTGATTGTAATGACGGGCAATATATCCATCAAGAACATCAGTCAATCCAGATATTATAAATATAACTGCAGCATATATATTGCCATTGTTTATGTAAAAAAAACTGTAAACAAATACGGGTATCAACACAAATCTAATCATCGTTAAGATATTCGGTATATTCATAAAAGCACCTCTTAAATAAGAATCACTTGTATTGTATTATATTATTTATTTGATAAAAAGTAAATAAAGGCCTTAAAAGGCCTTTATACGATTTTACCATTTAATCCTATTTCAAAAACATACTCGTTGTTGCATTTTTTTGCGTCACTCATATTATTCATATATTTTTTCAAAATATCAGCTTTCGCGTGAACTTCTAATATTTTAAACTTTTTAAGCAGTGATATGCTTTTTACTATTGAATTCATAGCATCACTTATAACATCATCGCTTACATTTTCACAATCATCAATGTATACATACAAGCTGCATCTTTTTAACTGCCAATTAATATTATACAGTCCACAAAATCCTATATTATCTCCGTCGTTGGTCTGCAAAATAAATATTTTTCTGTTCTTCCCAAATGGGATATTTAATACATTTTCGCTCATTCTAGATACTTTAAACATATCAATAAGAAATTTTACAACATCTACATCTTTAAGCCACATTGAAAAAGTCCTTTTGTCCCTTTTCTCCATATCTCTCAATAATATCTTTTCAGGTTTCACTTTAACACCACCTATATATTATTATTCTTTATAAAATAAAAAAATCCTTCTTACTAATAGAAAATAATTTTCGACAAATTAACTGTGCCAGTATTTGACTCATAAAAATTTTTATATGCAATTTATAGACTTTATATTGAAGAAAGATTTTTATAAATGTAGAATATATATTGAGGTGATGATATGCAGGCAGCTATAATAAAAGATATACAGCTTTTTTCAAATCCAATTTTAGATTACATATTCATTGGCATTACTATGATGGGTAGTTCTTACTTTTATTTTTTAGTATTGCCCATATTCTACTGGTGTGTTGATAAGAGATTTGGACTTAAAATTGGTATAATTCTTTTGTCATCTATTTATGTCAATACTGTAGTAAAAAATGTGACAATGGTCCAAAGACCAATTGGCTATCCAGGCATAAGGTCGATTTTTACCCAATCAGCCGGCGGATACTCTTTTCCAAGCGGTCATGCGCAGGGTACAACTACCTTTTGGGGAACATTGATGTTTAAGTACAATAGAAAATGCATCAATATCTTAGGAATAGCTTCTATAATTCTCGTTTCACTGTCAAGGCTGTATTTAGGTGTCCATTGGCCTGTAGACATAATTGGAGGCATATTAATTGCTGTTTTAATAATAATTGTCGGTGATCTTGTGGACAGCATCATAGTTGAAAGTAAATTTGATATACCACTTGCCTATAAAATAATCTTAGCAATTATTGTCCCTACTGCATTAATAATTCTGTTTCCTTATACTGAGAACTTCGAATACATGGGACTGGCATCAGGTATTTTGATAGGATATTTCATTGATGGACAGTACTTCGGATTTACAGTAACAAATACGATTAAAAATCAAATATACAAGATAATTATTGGTGTATCAATATTCCTAGTTCTATTAAGTGTTCTTAAATATATGTTACCATATACTAACGTTTTTAACGCTTTAAGATATTTCATTTGCGGACTGTGGTTTTCAATTGGCGCACCATTGACATTCAATAAGTTTAAACTCAATAAAAGAACTTTATAATACTTAGGAATCTAAGTATTATAATTTTTCTAATATACTTTTAGCGTCTTTTGAAGAATCTATAATTTCTCTTAAATCATATTCAAAATCAATTGCTCTCTTAACTTTAGTAGAGCTGCTTATATCGCCAATGAGAATTGCACCGACTAATTTATTATCCTTTATAAACAGCTTATAATAAACATTCTCTTCTTTATAACTGTATGAAGTGGATTTTTCTCCAGATATATCGCCAGACGAAAATACATCAACACCCGTTATTTTCAACGTACTAGATGGCGGCACTTCTTTATATTGGTTCTTCATGCCTACTGCATTTAGACCTGCATTTTTACCTTGTGCCATTGCAACAGTCCAAAGTCCATATATCTTTCCGTTGTACTCCGCAACATCTCCTGCCGCAAATACATCATCCACATTTGTTCTCATAAATTCATCTACTAAAATCCCTTTATTGATTTTTATACCTGAACCTTTTACCACATCTACATTAGGTCTGATTCCTGCTGAAAATATCACAAAATCAGCGTGGACTTCTCTGCCATCCTTTAATATTACGCCGTCTACAGCATCACCAGTTATCTCTTCTACTTCTGTGCCTAACATAAGTTTAATTCCGTTGCTTTCTATAATATTTTCAATAATCTTTGAGCCTTCTTCGTCAGATTGTTTAGGCAACAACCTCGGGAAAAATTCAATGACATTCATCTCGTATCCAGCTTGCCTTAAAGACCATGCAGCTTCAAGACCTAAGAGTCCTCCACCAACTACAATTCCTCTTTTTTTACCCTTTATATATTGGTTTAAATTATTAACATCATCCAGACTTCTTATAGCATACACGCCTTTTTTATCACATCCTCTAACAGGTGGAACAAAGCTGTGGCTTCCTGACGCAATAATAAGCTTGTCATATTTAATGTCATCACCACTATTTAAGTGTACCGTTTTCTTAACTATATCTACTGAATTTACACTGCATTTCAGCATAATATCAATATTGCTGCTTTTGTACCAAGGCTCAGGTTTAACGTATAGTTTTTCTAATTCGTACTCATGCCCCAATAAATGAGACAATTTTATCCTAAAATATGTATTGTATGGCTCATTTGAAATCATCGTTATTTTAGATTCTTTATCATTTTTCCTAATGCTTTCAGCGGCTGATAGTGCAGCAATTCCATTGCCTATTATGACAAAATTCATTATGATCATTCCTTTCAAATTATATATGTAAAAAAAATTAATTTGTGCTATATGCAAGAAGCATATAACACTTTTATGTTACACAAGTGATGATGCAAATATTCTTCCAAAATCCCTGCATTTTTCTAAATCATCATCACTTGGAATGAAATTAATTTTAAGGCCTGGCTCAACCAAATTAAGTTTTAACCCTTTAAGCCTTTCCTCCATCAAAGGTATCGCCTCGCCACTCCATCCATATGAGCCAAAAACTGCAGCGGGCTTATTCTTATTTTTTATAGGATTTATCCTATCTATAACATTCCAGATGGATTCAACAGCGTCACCAGTAATTGTCGGAGAGCCAAACAACAACCCGTCTGCTTTTTCAATCTTATCCCTTGCATCGTCTAAATTAACTGCCTTTGCATTGTATATATCCACATCTATAACTCCAGAATCTTTAATGCCATTGCCTATCTCTTCCGCCATTTTTCTAGTATTGCCGTATGCAGAAACATAGTATATCAGCACTTTCTTCTTTGTATTCGTATCATATAAGCTCCATTTCTTGTAGGTCTCAACGTATTTTTCTATATCTTTTCTCAATATTGGCCCATGACCTACCGCTATCATATCGATTGGTAAATTTCTAATTTTTTCTATAGCTTCTAAAACTTTTGGTTTAAAAGGACTTACGATAGAATCAAAGTACAGCTTATATGCGTCAGAAAAATCATCTTCAAGGTCATTAAATAAATGTTTAGGAGTATAATGGCAGCCAAAAGCATCACATGTAAATAAAATTTTTTCTTCTACCAAATACGTAAACATGGTATCGGGCCAATGCAGAAAAGGTGCCATAATAAATCTCAAAGTCTTTCCACCCAAATCAATAAAATCGCCGTCTTTTACAACTCTTGAATTGAAATCGCGATTTATCTGCCCCTTTAAAAATGTGATAGCTGTCCTGCTACCGATGACCTCTGCATTTGTAGCCTCTTTAAGAAGTCTCGGCAGTGCACCTGAATGATCTGGCTCCGTATGATCCATTACTATATAATCTATATCCTTTAAATCAACAAGGCTTTTTATCTTATCAATATATTCGTCATAGAATGGTTCTTTAACCGTTTCTATCAAAGCAATCTTTTCGCTGCCTTTTACCAAATAAGAATTATACGACGTTCCCCATGGCGTCCTCCATACTATGTCAAAATACTCAAGATCAGGGTCTAATGCTCCTACCCAATAAACACCATTTTTTATTTTGACGACTTTCTCCATAATCTCACCTCATTAATTTATAATAATTATTAATTAATATCTTTTATCCTTATTTTTATTATACCACTAAATTCCATTATTGCAATAGTTATTTAAAAATTATTAAAAAATAAAAACCCCAAAAAGAGGTTTTTTATACAAAACAGTATATTACATGGATTTTGTATACTTATCAGCGACTTTACTTGCTCCATACGAATCAGGTTTTACCTGTGCGTCAAAGCCACACCCTGTAACCATTCCAACTACTTCTTTTATGATATCTTTTGTCATTCCATTTTCACCAACATCAAGATGTATTTCTATATTAAAATCAGTTTTGCCCATCTTCTCAAATCTAGATGATAAAAGATTTGCAAGTTCTATGCTGTAATTGGCCTCCATAAAAATTCTTTGCCTAAGAGATGGAATTTTTTTATGTTGAAATTTTCTATAATAATATCTAGCGCCTTTTCCCTCACGATATATAATCACAGCCGAAACAAAGCATATAACCTTTCCAGGCTGCGAATCGGTTCCTATCATAAGCTTATATCTGGAATTTTTATCATCTCTTATAAACTCTATAATATCATCAAACATCTTATCAAGATCCAAAAGACCTTTTGTGGGATTTATAAAATTCAAGGCTATCCATCTCCTTTGATTTACATAAGGATCGTTTTTATATATTATACACCAATTTTATTAACTCTGTGTTAAATTTTCATTAAACAATTAATTTTGTGACAAAAAGAATCAAATGAGATGCCGGTTCAAAAACAACTTGCGCAAGCAATGTACCAATTATTTTGCCGAATACCAGCAAAACAACCATAGTATTGACATCTTGCTGAGTCCTTTTCCCCGCAAGAGCTTGGTCTGTAATCAGTGCTGCAACAGGATCAACGATAACTGTTAAAAGAATAGTAGCGAATCCGTTTACTATTCCTGAAAGAAGGCTGGCAGTCGTACGAAATTCAGGCAACAGTGCGCCAGCGTACAATGATGAAATGATGCCCGTTGTATATATAGACGTTATTATAACATTGTAAATCAAAAAACTTTTTGGTATATTGGTCTCTTTAATGCCTTTAAGCATGCTGAGCCTAGGCAAAACTATCTTGCTTCTTATCTTTTTTATATTTTTCCACTTCAAAGACATCAATATAAGTTTTGGAACAGACCCTGCAGTTTCCATGCCATTGATTGCTGCTGAGAATACGGATACAAACGTTGGCATAAGCGGTGCTCCAATGACTGCACCCATTGTTGCCGATAACAAAACAAGTCTCATGTTTAAACCAAGAAGTGGAACCAACTTGTATTTTATCGATATGTCAACTAAACTCCCAAGAAATGGTCCCTGTATCATGTTTGATAGCCTCGAAATTACAGCCATAATATTAAACAACGAGAGTGAAACTGCAAGCTTTTTTGTCCTTACACCAGATGGCCTTATAGAATACGACAACGTATCTATTAAATTTATTACCATCGTAAAAAAGCAAACAATTAAAAGCCTTTTAATATCTACCATCTGCCCACATCCTATTCAGCTAAAATAATACAAGTTAAATTATAGACAAATATGCCCAAAAAAGCAATACTGGGTGATGCCTCATAACTTCACTGTCCATTTAGTTTTTTAGGGAGATTTATGTTATAATTTTTTATGTTACTATAACTTCTTCAGCTATATTTATCAAGAAAGGAAATTGCTAATATGGAAAAACTTCGCACTAATAAATGGATAATCTTATCGGCTGTTTTAATAGGTACCGTAATGGGTCCCATTGACGGCAGTGTAACAAATATAGCAATGCCACAACTGGCAAAAATATTTCACACAGACATAACAACGACAAGCTGGATTTCAATGACATATTTATTAATGCTATCAAGCCTGATGCTTACATTTGGAAGGCTTGGGGACATGGTTGGATACAAGAAACTTTATCAATACGGCTTAATAACATTTTCTGTTACATCTGCCATATTGAGTATGTCAAACAATATTTATATGTTAATAGTAGTAAGAGCTTTTCAGGCAGTTGGTGCAGGTATGCTTATGTCTATGGCTCCAGCAATAATAACAGCAACATTTCCTCCAAACGAAAGAGGCAAGGCACTGGGCTTTAATGCAATGGCAGTTTCAATAGGACTTTCTATAGGACCAACATTAGGCGGCTTTTTGCTTACATACCTTGGCTGGAGATCTATATTTTATATAAATATACCAATAGGAATAATCGGTTTTATCTGGGCTCAAATAGTAGTCCCTGACAACAAAGGAGTGCCAGAAAAATTTGACCCATTAGGCGCCATGTCTGCATTTATTTTTCTTACAGGTTTGCTCCTGTTTATATCTGAAGGGGGCACTTGGGGATGGACTTCAATACCCAGCATGATTTCGCTTGCAACATTTATAGTATTTTTCATAATCTTCATTATAATCGAAAATAAGCTGGAGTTTCCAATGCTTGACTTAAGCCTATTTAAAATCAGGTTATTCACATTTGGAAATCTCAGCACTTTAATAAACTTTATGGCTCAAAACACTATGACATTTTTGACTCCTTTCCTTTTGCAAAAAATAGGATACTCTACAGACGTATCTGGTATAATCATGACGTCTTTTCCTCTGATAATGCTTGTTGTAGCGCCTTTAAGCGGTGTTTTATCAGATAGATATGGTGCACAAATTCTATCAACAATTGGTGCACTTATAACCGCTACAGCACTTTTTTCGATGTCAACCTTAAATCTGCATTCATCAATGACATCAATCATGTTAAGGCTCGGACTTTTCGGTGTAGGCAATGGTATATTCCAGACACCAAACAACAGCTCTGTAATGGGTAGCGTATCCAAAAACAGGCTTGGCATCGCATCCGCCTTTTTGGCAACAATGAGAAATGCAGGAATGGTTCTCGGCATAGCAATGGGAAGTGCTATATTCACCAACAGACAAATGTTTTATGAATCTCTGAAGATAAATAGTAATAGCGCATTTTTATTCGGATTGAGAGATGCATACATTGTAGCTGGAGTACTTTCCATTATTTGTGCATTAACTTCCCTCGTTAGGGATAAAATTAATAAAAAGAATAATTTAGAGAAGGATGGAGTGTAAATGGAAAAGACATTTGCTATGGTAAAGCCAGACGGGGTAAAGCGGGGCCTTATAGGCGAAATATTAAAAAGATACGAAAACAAGGGTCTTAATCTCGTAGCTGCAAAAGTTATTTCACCATCTTTAGATTTGCTTCAAAAGCATTATGAAGAGCATAAAGATAAGCCTTTTTACGATGACCTCATCCGATATATGTCATCTGGCCCTGTTTTCGCTATGATTCTGGAGGGTGATAATGCAGTAAAAATGGTAAGGCTTTTAAATGGCCCTACAAAAATTGAAGATGCCCAGCCAGGAACAATCCGAGGCGACTTCTGCACAAATACGACATTTAATATAGTTCATGGCTCCGACAGCGTGGAAAGTGCAAAAAGAGAAATTCTTTTATGGTTCCCAGAATATATGAATAAAATTTAGGACAAGGTAATAAACTCTAATAGAATGAATTTCTATTGGAGGAGAATTCTCTCTATGATAAAGGTATACAGTAAAACAAATAAGTACGGAATAATATACGGAAAAATAGACAGCTACAATTGGTATGCTTTAGTACAAGATGAAATTGTAGATTATGGCATCAACCCAAATACATTAGCAAAAGGCAGCGGAAGAGTCTCAAGGCTTTTCGTCTACAAAGAAGTTAAGGCCGCCACAATGAATCAAAATACTGTTATGGAATCAGTCATAGCCGATTACAGGCATAGCTGGAATCTTTTAAAAAGCGATCAGAAGGAACTAATAAAAAAGCTTGTAAATTATCTTGAACTGCGGTACTCATTAAAAGTCTTAAAAGAGGCGAAGTAATTTCACTTCGCCTCTTTTTTTGGCAGTACAAATGCCGTATACAAGTTATTAAAGACAAACTCTATCGATGAGAAAAATACTACTACCAGCCAGTCAAACCAGGTAAGTGGAACAGTTTTAAAAACTTTGCTTAAAAACGGTATGTATATAGTTGAGACAAACAGCAAAAACGATACAGTAGAGGCGATTATAAGATATTTATTGCTGAATACACCAAGTTCAAATATCAAATGCCTCTCAGACCTACATTCAAAAGAATGTATAAGCTCAACCATGACAAGCGTTGAAAAAGCGATCGTTCTTGCTCTATCCAAAGTGCCGTATGTCAATGCAAATACATAAGAAGACAAAGTACAAATAGCCATTAAAATACCTACAATACCTATTCTAGTCCCAAGTCCATTTGAAAAAATACTTTCGTCGGCTTTTCTCGGCTTTAAATTCATTATATCCTTATCTGCAGGATCAAGACCTAAAGCCAGCGCTGGCAAACCATCTGTTACAAGATTCACCATCAAAATCTGAATAGGTATGAGTGGAAGCTCTAACGATGTCAAAGCCGCTATAAACATAGTAATGACTTCTCCAATGTTGCAAGAAAGTAGATACCTTATAAATTTCCTTATGTTGTCGTATATGATTCTGCCTTCCTCAATAGCCGCGACAATAGTTGCAAAATTGTCATCAGTCAAAATCATTGATGATGCCTCTTTCGCTACGTCTGTACCGCTTTTCCCCATTGAGATTCCAATATCAGCTTCTTTAATAGCAGGTGCATCATTTACTCCATCGCCGGTCATTGCAACAGTATATCCCCTCTTCTTAAGAGCTCTGACAATACGCAGCTTATGCTTTGGCGAGACTCTAGCATATACTGTCGTATTTTCCACCGCCTCACAGAGTGTTTTATCATCTATTTTGTCTATTTCGTCACCTGTCATGATATTTTCTGTCTTGCTATGTATATTTAATTCATCTGCAATCGCAGCGGCAGTCAGTTTATGATCACCCGTTATCATAATTGGCTTTATCCCTGCCAATTTGCATTTTAAAACAGCATCATAAGCTTCCTTTCTGGGAGGATCTATCATTCCTTCCAATCCAACAAATACCAAGTCTTTTTCAATATTTGTTGAATCATATCTAGTACCTTTCGGCAGCCTTCTATATGCAAATGCTAAAACCCTAAGAGCACTTCTGCTGAACCTTTCATTTACCTCAAGTATTTTCTTCTTTTCAAAAGAGCTGAGTGGAACCTCCCTTCCATCCCTTAAAACCTTAGTGCATAGTTCGACTACAACATCTGGGGCACCCTTCGTAAATGCATACATCAAGCCATTTTCCTCAACCACGACGCTCATTCTTTTTCTGTCAGAATCAAATGGAATCTCTTCAATGCGCTTTATCTTTCGCTCTACAGACTCTTTTGATATACCACCTAAAATAGATGCATACAAAATAGCTGCCTCTGTAGGATCACCGTAATATTTAACATCATCAACAAATTCATTGCGAACCTTAAACCTGTCTATTTTTACATCAGCGTTATTGCATACGGCACCGATCTCCAAAAGTCTTCTTATTGTTGCATCATAAGCTGGATCTATTTTTATACCTCTCGATACAAATCTGCTCTTAAGATCTTTCCCTTCAATTTCTACTACATCGTCATTTACAAAAATCTTTTTCACTGTCATTTTATTTTCTGTCAGCGTACCTGTCTTATCAGTGCAGATAACATTGGTACATCCAAGTGTCTCTACGGCCGGAAGTTTCCTTACAATGGCGTTTCTTTTTAACATCCTCTGCACGCCTATTGCAAGGGATACCGTCACAACCGCAGGGAGTCCTTCTGGAATAGCAGCAACAGCAAGGCTTACACCTGATAAAAACATATAATATATTGATTCACCTCTAGCAATGCCAATCACTGTCACAAGCGCACAAATCAATAACGATCCTGTTACGAGAATTTTACCCAATTTGTCCAGTCGCTTTTGAAGGGGTGTCATATTGTTATCAATCTCTTTAATCATGCCTGCAATCTTGCCCATCTCTGTCCTCATGCCGACATCTACAACAAGTGCCTTGCACCTTCCGTTTGTAACTACTGTCCCCATGTATATAATGCTTTTTTTCTGTACAGTCCTTCTATTTCCTATCTCCGTGGGCTCTTTCGATACCGGAACAGATTCGCCTGTTAAAATAGATTCATCTAATTTGAGATTATATGATTCAAAAACGACAGCATCTGCAGGTACCCTATCGCCAGCTTCAAGTACGATTACATCATCAATCGTTATTTCTTCTGACGGAATTTCCTTGATAACCCCATCTCTAATTACTTTTGACGATGGAGCCGATAGCTTTTTTAGTGCTTCTAAAGACTGTTCTGTCCTGTATTCCTGTATAAACCCCAATACGGCATTCAAGATAATTATTATAGTAATAGTAACTGCATCTGCAATTTCTCCCATGATTGCAGAAATAAGCGTTGCAGCCAAAAGAACCATTATTATAAAATCCTTGAATTGATCTAAAAAAATATCCAATGCCGTCAATTTTTTTCCTTCCTCAAGTACATTAGGACCGTATTTTAACAATCTTTTTCGTGCTTCTTGTTCGCTTAGCCCATTTTTATCTACTTCATTGTTAAAGAAGTAAATTGCTCCATTTTCAGGTTTTTTTGTTTGAAACATTTGTACCCCCCTTTGTACATTTCTCTTCATATAAAAATATGAGGTTACATGTAAAAACATGACCTCATATTTTTAAGCTTTGCCATTCATCCTTTGCATAATTCACAATTAGAGAATGATTTTTTCTATCAGGATGATTTATAACTTTATTGAACCATTTTAGCGCTTCATCTCTATAACCTAATATCTTGTTTAACTCACCTATCATGTATATAAGCTGTATCTCTCCATCATACGCTTCAAAGCCTTCATATGCCTTTTTATACATATCTAGTGAGATTTTTAGATATCTATTTTCATTGCTAGAATCATTCAAAATATTGTATATCCATGCAATTCTAAGACATGTCTTTGCAAAAATAATATCTTTATCATTTTTAAGCTGTGAACAGTAGAGTGATAAGAGATATGATTCAAGCGCCTTTTGTGGTGTTCTTTTACCAGAAAATTTCCTCTTAGTCCAGTTTGTAGTAATTTTTGATAATATTTCTTTTTTGCCTTCATCGCTGATATTATTAAAAACATCACTTAAAGCTGCATATCCACAATTTGGACAAACGATAGGGTCATAAAAAAAGGGCTCTATACCATCATATTTAGTATATAGGTCCTTTCTTCTCTCCAACACTTTAAGATGCGACATCCTTACTTTAGTATAAGTAAATTCCCTACCGCAAACTGGGCATTTTGTCTTAACATCGTACAAAAATGTATTCATAGTTTCACTCCCGTCTATAGCAAAGTCTGCTCTACAATTATTTTAACATTATATATTTCGAATTTTTAAGAGAAAATATTAACTGGAATATTTAATCTTACTAAGTTTTTTTCTTAATTACTCCATATGTCAATCCAATCAGCATAGCAATTCCTGCATAGCCGGCCAAAGGGTACATATAATGTACAAGCTTCGAAAAACCAAATCCGCTTAAAATAAGCGCTATTCCGCCAGTTACAATCGTATAAATCTTGTATTTTATGCTTTTTGTATCTGTAAGCCTTGCGGCAAAGCCGTAGAGATTTCCAACTGCTGTCGTGTAAATTTCTGCAATCAAAATAAAACTGTAAATAAGCTTCAATGTTTTAGAATACTTGCCTGCTATATACAGCATAGGTATTTGATACTGGGATGCCTTTGGCATATTTGTAAGAATAGCAATCAAAATCATTGTAGCGCCAAGCCATAAGCCTATACCTCCAAATAAAGCACCCATTTTTAATTTCGATTTTTTTGATGTCTCATTTCCAAGAGGTGCTAGTATTGCAACAGACATCAACAAGTTATAAGAAGCATAAATAATTCCAGACATGAAAAAATTCTTGACTGCCGCATCAAACGGCATTGAAATACGACCAATTACCGCAATATCAGGCATATAAAAGATGGCTAGTACGCTTACTACAAACACGCCAATCAGCAAAATCGGGACAACAAAAGAAATAGCAGAGATTACACCTGCTATTCCTGTCAATACAGTCATAACAGATATTACAGCCATCATTACAGAACCAATCTGTGTAGGTAGTCCAAACTGTTCTTTGAAAATAGCTCCTGTACCTGCAAGCATAGCTGTAAAAGCACCAAATAAAAAAAATATAATCACATAATCTATTATCTTGCCAAATACAGGTCCTCCAGCTTTCATAATGACTTCATAATGTGAAACAGCATTAAGCCTATTTCCAAGCAATAAAATAAAATACCCATAAACAATAAATATAAAAGCTGCAACAAAAAGACCTATAAAGCCTCTTATACCGTGATATCCAAAAAACTGAAGCACTTCTTGTCCAGATGCAAACCCTGCCCCAACGACAGTACCTATATATGTCGCAGCGATGGAAAATACCGACAGTTCTTTTTTGCTCAAAATATCCCGCCTCCCTAATGCTATTTCATTATATATATATTCTCCAAAAAAGTTTTTATTTATATATTTGCTTTTTACTTTGTCTCCTATTTGATGTATAATTTAAAAAAAATAGTTTTTTGCTAATTATTTAAAAGTATTAGTAATCTTATGTATCTAAATAGACAAGGAGAAATACGATGGAGAAAAAAAGATTAGTACTCATAATTTCTATTGCTGTTATCATTGCGCTATCTATTTGGAGCTACAAAAGTTATAATGTGATAAACAACCCTGAAACCGCATTTAAAAACAGTGAAGTGCCAAAAAGTTCAAGCGACATCAATACAGCAAAAAAAGATAAATCCGAATTTAACACTGACAAAATATATTTGGCATTTCTCGGTTTAGATATGACAGATGAAAGGATAAAAACAATAGGAAACTTTAGGACAGACACAATAGGAATATTTTCAATTGACTTAAAAACAAAAAAAGTAAATCTTTTATCGATTCCAAGAGATACATACGTTAAAATACCCGGTAGAGAAGGATACGATAAAATAAATGCTGCATATCCATATGGTGGTATGGGCAAAAGCGGATATGAATTAAGCTTGAAGACAATCAGCAACTTTCTAGGAATCGATGTTAATTACTACGTGTCAATAGATATGCAAAATATCCCTCAGATAGTCGATGCTGTTGGTGGCATTCCAATAAACGTTGAAGAAGACATGCATACACACGGTGCCAATTTAAACAAAGGGTATCAGGTTTTAGACGGCAAAAAAGCTGAAGAATATGTAAGATGGCGATATGACCTGATGGGGGACATAAATAGAGTAAAAAGGCAGCAGCAATTTTTATTGGCTTTTTTAAAGCAATTAAAAACAAACAATGATATATCCACATACTTAAAATTGTACAATGCCTTTAAGGGTGATATATATACAAACCTTAACTTCAATCAGATATTGGCCTTGATGTCGGTGATGAAAGATGTAAACGCTGATGACATTAAAACTTACACAGTGCCAGGAAGTTTCTATAATTTAAACAATATAAGCTACTGGAAGCCCGATATGGAAAAACTAAATGAAATACTTAAAGAATTTAAGTAAATTGTTTTCATATTCAGCAGCCGCCAAATTGCCTTTTATATATAATATCCCGCCTAAGTCTACAAAAGGCAGGATACTTTAGCATTATATTTAGATCTCATACACTTTTTACATTATGACTTGTATTTTTCCAGTATTCCATAAAAAATACAATAAATACGCTTAGCATTAGGCCAAGTATAAAGGCAATTGCTATATTTAATAGTTTTTTTGGTGATACTGGCTTATCTGGAACAATAGCCTTTGATGTTACTAGTATACCTTGTTCTCCTAAATTAGATGCTTTTATAAGTTGAAGCATATTGTATTTCTCCATCATTATATCTCTTGTATTCTTCAATAAATTTAGTTTTGTTTGATTTTGTTCATATTTTATTTTGTCTGCTGGATCTGTCCCATTTAATTCATTTGTCGCTGACTCTATCTTTGTGTTCTGCAAATTTATGAGATTTTCTATTGTACTTATAAGCTTATCTGTTTGTCTATTGTTTTTTGATATGATATAAGATTTAAAATTGGATGCTATGGTATCCGCTATTTTAGCAGCCAATTCAGGATCACTTTCTTTAACTTTGATTGTTATTAAATTGGTATTGTCTATGGCCTGTACATCAATTTCGTTTTTAAAGTTGTCAAGTGTGTATTTTTTCGTATCTAACTTTAATTGTTTTATTGTATCCAGTAATACTTGAGGATTCGTTACTTCTTCTTTATATGTATTTACAGTCATGTCTTGATACTTCAATATAGATGACAATAAGTACGACAGATCTTTATCGGCAGTGTCGCTTTCTATCATAGACCCATCATTGGTATTTTGATTAGGTAAAACTACAGTTGTATTAGAACCAAAAAACCCTGTCTGTGGTGTAACGTCTGAAACGCTTAATGTTGTTGATGCTTCATATGTTGGTTTAATTACAAAAAAACTCAATATACCGGCTATTAATACAGATATAATGGTAATTGACACAATCAGCTTTCGTCCTTTCCATATGATTTCCAATAACTCTCTTAATGATATTTCTTCTTCCATTTTGTTCCTCCTATTTCTGTTTATTATTTTCACTGTATGCTGCAACTTCTATATCGTTTTTATCGGCAGCTTTTACAATTTCATTTAGATATTTAAGAAGATCATCTTTTAGATTATCTCTTTTTAAAGCATATTCAATAGTTGCTTTTAAAAACCCCATTCTATCGCCCACATCATACCTCTTTCCTTCAAAATTATATGCGTATATTGCTTCATAGTCCAATAGCGCTTTAAGTGCATCAGTAAGCTGTATTTCTCCACCTGCTCCGGGCCTTAAGTCTTTTAGTATATCAAATATCTTTGGCGATATTATATACCTTCCAAGTATGGCCATGTTTGATGGTGCTTCTTCTTTTTTTGGCTTCTCTACTAGGTTGTTTACTCTATACAGCCTGTCATCAATCATGCTGGCATCTACTATGCCGTATTTGTCTACCTCACTCTTTGGTACCTCTTGTACGCCGATTATGGAACAGTTGTATCTTTCGTACTGCTCTATCATCTGCTTCAATACGGGTACTTCCGCATCAACTATATCGTCCCCTAATAGAACTGCAAATGGCTCGTTCCCTACAAATGTATGTGCACAATAAATGGCATGTCCAAGTCCCTTTGGCTCTTTTTGCCTTATATAATGTATATCCACCATATTTGTTATATCTTCAACAAGATTTAAAAGATTTTCTTTGCCTTTTTTCTTTAATTCTAGTTCTAATTCTACAGATTTGTCGAAGTGGTCCTCTATCGCTCTTTTGTTTCTTCCTGTTATTATGAGTATATCTTCTATACCCGAGTTTACGGCTTCTTCTACAATATATTGTATGGTCGGCTTATCAACTATTGGAAGCATTTCTTTTGGCTGTGCTTTTGTTGCAGGCAAAAACCTAGTTCCAAGTCCTGCTGCTGGAATTATCGCTTTTCTTATTTTCATTTGTATTCCTCCACACATTCTATGACACTTCAGACAACTTATTAAATTCACCGTTGTCTATTTTTTCTACAATATGTATTCCTAAATCAACTAAATTAGCATTGCCAGATACATTTAGCCTTACCTTTACCCTTCCTTTCCGCTTGTCAATTTTCTCGATAAGACCTTCAAACCCCTTAAGCGGTCCATCGATTATCTTAACTTTACCACCTATCTTGATCCCTGTTGAGAATCCAACAATGTCAGAGTCGCCTACAAGCGAAAGTATAATTCTTATTTCGTCGTCTCTGACCTCAGCGGGCTCCATTTCATCTTTTAAGAATTTCAAAAAATGAGGTAACTTTGAAATCTCATAGTATATTTCAAAACACATATTAGTTTTAATAAAGACATAGCCAGGAAATAAAAATTTGATTTTCTCTACCCGCTTTTTTCCCTTTCTTTCAATTATCGCTCTTTTAGGTATCAATACTCTAATAGGCTTCTTATTGAGCTTGCTAAATAATAATTCGATCAACCTCTTTACCTTTAATTCATCCCCCGTTCTTGTGTATATAACATACCATTTTTCACCATCTTCCACATATGCTGCCTCCTTTTTTTAATGCATTTCTAAAATGTATTCGACATTACTTGCTGAAATTCCTCCTTTAGTGACCGTTTACAACAAATTTTTTAGAAATTTTTCCAGTGTAAAAGGGACAGATATCTCATTATAGATCACTGTCCCTTTTATTTATATTTACTTAAGCTCAACGCCGTATTTCTTTAATACTTCTGCAAGTTCAACTTTAATCTCTTTTAATCTTTCCTCTGTATCAGCTTCGCACCTTACAATCAACTCAGGACCTGTATTTGAAGCTCTGACAAGCCCCCATCCACCATCAAACATAACTCTTGCACCGTCGATATCTATTAAATCATATCCCTTTTCTCTGAAATACTCTGTCACGCCCTTTACAACATCAAATTTCTTTTCATCATCGCAGTGCAATCTCAATTCCGGCGTTGACGGATATTTTGGAACATCAGAAAGAAGCTCCGATAATGTCTTATCCGTATTGGAAAGTATTCTTAAAAGCCTTGCTGCAGCATATGCCGCATCATCATAGCCGTAATACTCGTCTGCAAAGAACATGTGTCCTGACATTTCACCTGTAAAAACAGCGTTGATTTCTTTCATTTTGGCTTTTATGAGGCTGTGGCCAGTCTTATAGAAGATTGGATTGCCTCCAAGCTTTTTTATCTCTTCCGGTAATGCCTTTGAACATTTAACCTCAACAATAGCGTCCGCTCCAGGGTGCTTTTTCATGATTTCTCTCCAGTAAAGCACCATCAGCATATCGCCCCATATTATATTGCCTTTTTCGTCAACGACGCCAATCCTATCTCCATCGCCGTCAAAAGCTATGCCAACGTCTGCACCAAGTCTTTTAACCTCTTTTATCAGGTCTTTCAGATTGTCTGCGTTGACTGGATCCGGAAAGTGATTTGGAAATGTCGGATCTGATTCGCAGTACAGCGGGTATACTTCGCACCCAAGTCCATATATAATATCAGGATAGATGTTTGAGCATGTACCGTTTCCACAGTCAACAACTACTTTAAGCTTTTTATTGCCAAGTTTTACTTTGTCCTGTATCATTTTTATATAACTTTGTATCGGATATGCGTATTTCAAAAAACCTGTCCCTGTCTTGAAATCGCCTTTCTCCGCAATATGATAGAGCTTCTTAAGCTCATCGCCGTATATAGTTGACGGTCCAAATGCAACTTTAAATCCGTTAAACTGCGGTGGATTGTGGCTTGCTGTTATCATAAGCCCTGCGTCGTAATTATATAGTATGCGGGAATAGTAAAAAGCAGGCGTAGTCAGAACACCGATATCCAGCACATTGCAGCCAGTAGAGGTAAGTCCATTTACTACCGCATTTCTTATAGGCTTTGATGATATCCTGTTGTCCCTGCCTACAATTACGTCTTTTATGCCTTTTTCATTTTGAATATATGTACCGAAGGCCTTACCAATAAGCTCTGCTGTCTCTTCAGTAAGGTCATCATTCCATACACCTCTTATATCATACATCCTAAACATGTTTTGATTTAGTGCCATAAAAATCCCTCCTCTAAAATTAGCGTTTCATAATATATTATATACTAAAATATTACATTCACAAGCCGCATAATTAAAATTCTGTCAAATTCAACTTGAATTATTTATCAATTTTGTTCATTATAATCAAAAAGTCTATGATTAGCGCTGTTTCAATAATATTATAAACAATACTATATTAGCCATATCTTTTTGTAAAACCGTGTGGTATAATAATTATAAGGATTAAGAGAAATGGAAGGAAGAAATATGAGCCAAAAATACGATATAACGATGAAAAATATTTTTTCGGATATGGCTGATGACATAATGAGTTATTTTCTTGGATTGCAATATACAAAGATTGATGAACTAAATATAGAATTTGCAAGAGTCGAGCGGAGAGACAGCGACATGATATTCAAATGTACTACAGATAGAGGAAATGTCGCTGTGCATATAGAATTTCAATCAGAAAATGACGGAAAAATGCCTTACAGGATGTTACGATATTCCCTGGAGATAATGGAAAAGCATAATCTCTTACCATATCAGATAGTCGTATATATAGGAAAAGACAATGTAAAAATGGCAAATAGCTTAAGCTACGACTTTGGAGAACAAAACACATTAGATTATAAATACAGGATAATAAATGTTGGTAACATAAAATATACTGATGTTGTAGGAACAAACTATTATGACTTATATTCGCTTCTTCCGTTGATGGATCAAAGCAGAAGGAAAGAAGAAGGAGAAAAATATTTGGAAAGATGTGTTGAGGCTATAAAAGATATTCCTTTGGACATAAACAAAAAGAAAGACATAGCATTTAAGGCAGAGATATTATCGGGTATAGTTTATAAAAGAGAAGTTATTGAGAAAGTTTTTTCGGAGGTGGTAAAAATGTTTAGAATTGAAGAATCAGAAACATACAAAATGATAATAGAAAAAGGTATTGAGAAAGGTATTGAAAAGGGTATTGAAAAAGGCGAAAAAGAAAAAAGCATAAAAATTGCTAAAAAATTATTAGAAGAAGGTATGGATATTGATAAAATAGCAAAAATTACAGAATTAGCAAAGGAAGAGATAAAAAAATTAATAAATTAAAACAAGTAATGAGCATAACAATTCAAAAAGTAATTTGTTATGCTCATTTTTTTAATTAATTCATCGACAATACATCTTTAATAATATCATCAAGAATAAGCTCTTGATATCCGGCCCTTTTCAATATCTTCATCTTGTCCGCCAAAGGCTTCAGTTGAGCTATATCGATCTTATCTAGCATTTTAAGCCTTGATTCAGTCAATGTCTTATCTGATAAAGCTTTTATATAATCTTCAACATCATACCTCAAAAAATGGAATCTTTCAGGATATTTTTTGAAAAGTCTATGCGCTATTTGTATTCCTTCGGGGTCAAAATCACCTGAATAATATATGTCTGTACCATTTTTATATAGCATATCTAAAAGGACAAGCAATGACAACCTCGGCTGGCCATATGCGCAGACAATTGGAACAGGTTTCTTTATAAAGTCGCATACAGACAAAAAAACACCTGGATTTTCTAAAACAAATACCTTTTTTGATGGACTCTCAACCCTGTCCATCTCACTAAGATTGTAAAGCGGTACTTGCAAAACTTCATTGCACTCATATGCAGCTTTAAATACCTTGTTGCACTTATCTGCGCTATAAGCCAAAAGCCCTTTAAGCGTCACAAAATTCGATATCTCATCAATCACGATGCCAGCCCTATAAAAAAGCTCAGCAATCTCTTCAGAATTTTTTACATCCGATACTCCAAAAATCGTAGACAACGCATTTATAAACATTTTGCCGCAGTCAGTATTTACGTCAAATCCATGCGGATCTCTAGTAATATGGGATGAAAAGACCGGCAGCCTTAACTTCTTTCCCTCATAAACCGGGAGTCTATTCAATGCATCACAAACGTATTTTATATCTCTTTCGAGCAAAGTGCGATCACTATCATATCTCTGGTTTATCGTTCTTACGCCTACAGCTTTATTATCATAAATAGATTTCAACCACTGCCAGCACTTTGTCCCTTCATAATCAGATAAAAATCTATTAAAGAACTTTTCTTTTTCATTTGCATACTGGTACATATCATCTTTTTTGCTGGTCAGCTTTTCATCAAAATACGATTCTAATATGTCGATCAAGCTGTATTCTTCAAATCTGGTATTTAAAAATGTCGCTGCAAATTTATTGACATCGATATTTGCTGATTTTCGCTTGCTAAAGTCTTTTTTAAAATGGTTAGACAAAATTTCTTTCTCCGAATCCGTCAAATCATCAAGTTTGATTACACCGCCTATCCTTCCTATGCTTTTATACTTATCACGTATGGCTTTAAATATCCTTTCATATCCTTTGTTTCTTTTAAAGAAGTCTATATCTTCAGCTTTCATCTACTCACCTACTCTTGTATATGCAACCTCATCGTATGAGAAATCATCTGTTGCTTCAACACTTTCTTCAATGCCGGTAACTAAATGCCTGATCTTTCCATCCCACTTGTACTTTATCAAAGACACATAGCTTGCATTTTTAGGTCTTATAAGCTCGTATATAGACAGCTCTGGCACCGTATCATAATCTCCCCACAAAACTTGAGAGTTCATGATGAAATTTAATCCCAAATCTTCTATAAGCTTGAACATATCCCGTATATTGTTATCGTCCACTCCTGCAAAAGCCTCATCAAGCGATATAATCTTTGGTGCTTGTGATGATGCTGATTGATACATTGAGTACACGGCTGAAAAAAGAGGTATATACATAGCCATGGCTTTCTCTCCACCGCTGAACTTGTAAAAGGCATTGTTAGTAAGCTCTTTGCGATTTTCTCCTTCTTTTTTGAAATACAGCTTAAACTCAAACCAGTCTCTATAGTCGAGAATGCTCTTCATAATCTGGTGGAATGTATCAGTGTTGCTGTTTTCTTCATATATTTTCTTTGCACTTTCAACCTTTGATCTAAAGTGATTTACTACTAAATTAAAATCTTCTTCTTTCATCATGTCTGCATCAAGTTTCAATAGCTCTACAAGCTCTCTCGTATTAAGTTCTTGCTCATTTGTAGCAGCCTTTGGCTTCCATTCTAATTGAAACTTAAGGCCGCTTGACGTATCGCGTTGAGACATTAAGTCATTCATCTTTTTAACCCATTCTTCTGCTTTAAAGATTCTGCTTCTGATCTTACGTCCTACATTGTGCATGATTATGTCCTCAAAAAGCTGTCTATCCTTTTCCTTCATAAGGTTTTCGTTTATCTTTATATCTTCATCGATCATGTTGTACAGCCCATAAAGGGATATCTTTTTGTCATTTACTTTCGCTGTTATCTGATATCTCCTTAAATCTTTATATATTTCCTGATAAGTGCCCATACCCACATCACTTTGTTCATTTTCTACTACATCTAATGAAAGCCCAAATTCCACAAGTTCATTTATACAGACATAAAATGCATTTCTAATCTTTTCTGTCGCACTATCTTTATCAAACTTGGTAAACATCTCTTTGTACTGCGATTGAACAGTCTTTGCTAGCTTATACATATCATCTAGATTTGTAAACTCATCAATAAATCCCAATGTTATTTCATCTTTTAATCCTATATCGTATATGTTTAGAATATCCTCGTTTTTTCTTATTTCTTCTCTCAATCTTTCATATTCTTTTTCTTGCAGGACTATTCTCTCTTTAAGAGCAGCAGTTTTAGCAGTTAAATCATTTATTTCCTTTGGTATATCGTCAATCCTCTTCATGCACTGTGAAAGTTCATTTTGAAGGTCCTCTATACCAAGTTTCTCAATGGTTTCTTTTAACACATTGATCTTTTCTATGCTGTTTTTTATCTTTGTATCTAAAGCATCAATCTCAAACTTGTAATTATCAATGTCATACTCGATATCCTGTTTCTGCATTTTTCTAGTCTCTATGCTTCTTAAAATAGTAATATAACTATTGTAATTTATCTGTAATTTCTGTAGGAGATTTTTGTACTCATCCAATTCACCTAAAGCATCTCTGTAAGCTTTCACATCTGCATGTATGCCGATTTCGGATGTCAATTTCCTCACAACTGCTCTCTTTTCTTGAAGCACATCAAAAAACTTCTTGGCAGCAAGGGTTGCATCATTCAATTTATCCTCAGTAAATTTTTGATTTGATTGTGCTTCTTTCAATTCTTTCAGCGCTTCTTCCAAATCATCTTTTTCTGGAAAATTTTTATATTCTACGTCTAAGTCACTTAATTGGGACTTTATTGACAATTGTCTATCGTTAAGTTCTCTTATCTCATCTTTTATGATGCTTATCTCCTTAGCTATGGATGACATCATTTCATCTCTAAAGCGCCGTCTCGATTCAAAACCTATATACCTTGACTTTACATTTCCTGCTGCTTTCCCCTTTAAAATCCCTATTCCATACGTGCCATCATCATTTATATATGTTGCATTCTCTTCCTCGTAGATAAATACATTGCTTAAGGCATCTGAAATTTCCTCCGGGCTGACACCGCTATTTGAATCGACAACATTAAAATACTGCAATACATTAAGCTTCATGTTAAAAGTCCCCGGAACGATATACTTATCTGCCATGTCCTTATCCATTTTTATTGCTCTGTCTAAATCGCTTCTTGACACAATAAGTGCATCCAAGATTCCCATATCTATAAGAGCTGATTCAATATTTCCTTTTGTATCATCATCTATATCATTTTTAAAATCAATTGCTTTATAAAGTGGTACATATGCAATTCCCGCTTTATCCAGTCTTTTTCTGTTTTCTAAAACTTGTTCATTGCGCTCTGGCTCAGGATCCTCCGTCTCTTTCCATTTTCTTAATTCCTCTTCTTTTTCATCAAGCTGAGAACTTTTTAAGTCCAACTCATTTTTAACTTTAAGCATATCCATCTGAAGTATTCCTCTGATATCATCATATGGCTTCCTTATAGATGATATCAGATCTTCGTACACGCTCGTCTCACCGTATGACAGTACGATCCTGGCAAGTTTTTCGATGTCCTCTCTATTAAGCTTCAAAAGTTTATTCGTATCAGACCAATCATATATTTTGTCAATGAACCTGTTCTTTTCTTCATCAAACAAAATCTCAATTTCATTGACTTTTCGCTTCAAGTCCTCATTTGCCTTTCTCAACCTATCTTCTTCAAGCAATGCATCATTGTACTTTTGGTTTGCCTCTGCCTCGTCATTGAGGGCATCTAATGCCTTCTTCACTTTCCCTGTATATTCCTTTAATGAATTGTTCCAAAAATCAAAGTCAAAATCTTTACCATACGATTTCTTCAATTCTTCTTCTGAGAAGTTGTGCTCATCGAAATTGACTTCTTCAGATATGGAAGCCATACATTCAAGATTGTCCTTTATATTTTTATCAATTGAATATTCTCTGCCTTCAAGGTCCTTTAATTCTTCTTCTATTTCAAAATATCGATCTTTTTTCTTTTTAAGCTGAACCTCTTTTAAATCCTTGTCCTTACTGAATTGTTTTAAAATATTTTCTTCTTCAACAAGTTCTCTTTGTGTATTAAAGGCATCGTTTTTCCTTAATTGAATTTCTTTATTTTTCAATGCCTGAAGCTCGCTTAAAAGATCCGATATTTTATTTTCTCCATTAAGAACATCCTGATTGTTTTTTTCAATGCTTTGTCTGATTTCCTCGCTTTGTTTTCGTACTTTAGTAAGCTCATTTTTCTGCATTAAAAGTTTCTCTGCCTTATAATAAAGCATAAACTTATTATACCTGTCGTATTCATTTTTCAACTTCTTTAAGGATTTCATGTTTTTATTCAGCGAGTCCAGGTGCAGCTTTATTTGATCCATGTTTTCTATTGTCTCAGACATTGGCCTTAAATCGTCATCTGTCAAAGGTGAAAGAGATGCTCTCAATATATCGTATATAACCGTTGGTCTAAAATCCTTAGAAAGCTTTGGACTCCTAAGCTGTATTAAAAGCTTAATAAGTTCATCATAGTCATCAATGCTTGAAAAGCCAAATATATTTTTATTTACTAATTCCATGTATTCTCTTTGTGAATCAACTACTTCTCCGCCGCTTCCAATGCAATTTTTAAGCTCTTTTTTTGACAAAGGTATTTTGACTCTCTTGCCATCGATACCTGTCTCCATCTTATAAAGCAATATATCAATACCTATTCGTCTTCCATCTTTAATGATAAATCCCCAAAAGTCCATGCTTTGATGTCTCTTTGCCTTAAGGCCTATGCCTATAGAGATATAATTATCTTTATTTTCTTTCTTAAATTCCATATAAAGGTAACCAGTTCTCTCGTCAATTCCATTTACATCTTCTTCACCTAGGAGATAGTCTTCAAGTCTTCTAGCCCTTGAGCCAAATGGATCTAACCTTTCAGGGCTTTTATTGCCATCTAAAAGAAGAGGTATGAAGCTCTGCATAGTTACAGATTTTCCTGAACCATTGGAACCTCTTAGAAGAAGCCTTCCTCCAGAAAATTCGAATACTTCATCATCATAATACCAAAAGTTAAGAAGACCAGCTCTATTAATTATCCATCTATCATCCATTTTGAATTGCTCCTTTAAAATCACTTCGATATTCACCAATAAACTTGCCTAAGATCGGCATCAAAGTATACGAGTGGGTATCATCATTGTATATTACCATTTTCCAACTTTCCATAAACTCTGTAATCTCACTAAACAATTTATCATCATTCATATCAGCGTATACCTTGCTCCATCCACTTTTAAACCTATTCTTTACATTAGATATGATATTCATAAATTGTCCTTCTGTAATTTCAATGCGGTCATTTACTCCTACATTTAAATCACCGGAATCTATCATCTCTCTTAAAACATATGCGATTTGAAGAACTATATCAGATATATTTTTATTGTCTGGGAAATAAGATGATGCATATTTATTCTCATCGAAAATTATGTATGCAGATGTTTTATGAATGTGCAGTTTCGAATCGAGATAATCGTCAAAGTCTTTTTCTATCGTATTTCTATAATTTTTTATGTAGATAAAATCTTGGTCGTCAGGTCCTTCATAGTAAACAGCCGGAGATAAAAGAAGTTTTCTGTACACCCTATGCCTTCTCTCAAGAACCTTGTTGTCCTCATACCTGTCGTCCTTCATAAAATCTTTCATCGTCATTTCTTCGCTTATTTCGCTGTTCATAATTCTCATAAAATACCTAGAAAGCCCTGTATTTTCATATAAGACCTCTATATCACGATTCTCAGCAAATCTTTCCTGCTCTCCATCATCCACTTTTATCATTTTCAGTTTTTCTGCAAAATTAAGTACCCTGACAAGAGATTTTCTATGCTTAAAAAGGGTCCAGTCAACACTTTCTATGCCATCATACTGCATCTCGATATACTCCGTTATATTTGAAAGTATAAATTGGTCACCTATCCCCATATCTTCTAAAAATGCAAGAAGTAGGCATAAAAATGCGTAGTCCATAGGACTTTGAAATTCTTCGATCCCCATCCACTCTTCAGCATCACCCGGTATCTTCTCCAGCTTTATAAGAAGTGGATTCACAATAAGCCGATATCCTAACTTATCCTCTACAAATGATCTTAATTTCTTTTCATTGTCACGTATTCTATTAAACATTTCCGTATCATCTTTTGTAACCCAAAAGTTCTCTAAAAGTATCTTAAGTTCCTCCAATTAAAAACACCACCGTATCAATCTAAAAACTCTATCGTTACATCAGGCATTTCAAGGACACCGTCTGTACAATTTAAAGTTATTACCTTGTTTCTTGAAATACTGACTTTGTATGTCCTGCCATCTTCTGATTTAGCTATATTTTTAGGCTGACTTAAGGATTTGCTTATCCAGCTTAAAAGGGTTGTCCTTATAAAAGGCTTAATTATTGGCAACTCTCTCAGCACGATCTTGCCGTCAATTATATACTTTGATATTTCCTCAATCTCACTGTGTCTTTCTTCAAGGTACTGTTTTAAGCACATCTCTTTTTCTTCTACCCTATCTATTATAGCATTTGTCTTTGTGGATTGTGTATAACTTCTCGTCTTTGGCCTTATCATAAATTTACACGGCACATCATCCCACACGCTTTCATTTATGCTTTCAGTCCTTTTGTCAAAATCACCGTATAAATGTCTCGTGTGAAAAACTCCAAACACGACTGATGAAAGCTTATGAGCATAGCCTATGTCATCGATGTCTGCAAATATCTTTGAAAGCTTTATATATTCATTTTTTCTGCTGGCAGTCCTTAACCTGTTTTCAGAAATTCTAGCTGCATACATTGTAATCTTTCTTATTATCTCATTTGATATTTCAAGAAGCCTATATGCTTCACTATCTTCATCGCCATTTCCTCTAAACCAAAATACTATGTTCTCCCACTTGCTTAATATATTTTCTTTGACGTCATTAATATCAAAATCCCTATCCAGCCTTGGTATATTCTCCTCATAAAGCAGCAATTTCTCTACGATACCATCTAATGACTTTTTGTCAATCTTATTTAAAAGCGATACGATAACCTGAGAAAACCTCTGTAGATCTTTTATATATCCTCTTAAATACTCAGTAAGTTTGTCTTTATATATTAAGAAAGCATCAGTTTTCATGAGTTCATCTGCATTTGAACTTTGCAAACTAGCAATGTAGTCTATGGCACTATGATAAATATTTTCAAAATCAGAAGTGAAATCTTTCCACCACCGGTATACAGCTTCCAAGTTATCGCTTTTAGATATATCATCAATTTTCTTTAAGTTTTCATACAATCTCTGAAATAAAGATGGCTCTAGAGAACCACCATAGCCTTTTATTTTTTCTAGATTAATTGTCATTCTTTCTATCTCTATAGAATACTCGCTAAGCATGTATCTAAATTTCTTGTTTTTAAATTCTTCTGCAGATTGGGCTCTTCCAGTGTCCTGCTCAGCTATTAAGTTTTTCCACTCAGTCAGCGACTTTAAATCCTGCTCACACTTTTCCAGCGTATAATCATAAAACAAATCAAAATTCTTTACATAGTTATACACATCTTCCTTAGACAACCAGTATCTAAGCCGCTCATAGTTCTGGTAAAAATATCGCATGATGAGGCGATACCTTGATGCATTTTCAGCAGTAAGATATCTTGCCTCATCGATAGGCTTTATAACATTAAAATTTATTTTATCAGACATAATTTTTCACCTTTTAAAATGTGCTGCCATTGTATCCCCAATTTTCACCAGCAAATTCTTGAATGACTATGTATACATTGTCCTTAGGATATTTTAAATTATTTTCAAAAATATCGCAGATTCTTGCTGAAATCTTTTCCTTTTGTTCTCTAGTCAGTTTTCCTATTAACTGTATCTCTACGATTGCACCTTTATCTAAAGGCTCTCCGTGGAAATACAAATCATCGCCTTCTGTAAATCTTACCATGAGCCAATTTTCGCTTTTGCCAGCCACATCCATCATCATATTTGCAAATTCTGTCTTTATAGCGTTTTTTACATTGTCACTTAATTTTTCCTTTGTTATTGAATTGATTATCGGCATATAGATACACTCCTTTACATATAGAGATTTAATAAATCCTTATTAACATTATAAATTAATGTATAGAATTCATCAATAAAAATAGAAAATATTGTGCTATCATTGAAATTTTCATTAGATGATAGCACAATACCATACATTAATCAATCTCCGGACTTTTTAATGATTGCACCATATCGACTTTTTTAAGCTGGAAGTGCACTACAATACTTACAAGAATAGAAAATCCAATTGTGATAAGTGCAGAATACAAGAAGCTCATCGGTTCAATATTGCGCCCAAACATGAGAATCTCTACTTCTACCGTCGTCATAAGATACCTGTGAAGGAAAATTCCCATCACAAATCCTAATAAAATTCCGATGACAGTAAGTATGAAATTTTCTCTCATTACGTACATAGAAACTTCATCATCGTAAAATCCCAGCACTTTCATAGTAGCAAGTTCTCTTATTCTCTCTGTTATATTTATATTAGTCAGATTATAAAGGACCACAAAAGCAAGCGTTCCTGCAGAGACAATCAGAACTAATACGACTGACAACAAGTTATTTACAACGTCTTGAAATGTCTTTTTAACAGATGATATAAAATTAACGGTCATTACCGCGGGCGATTTCAATATTCTTTGAGACAGCTTATCTTCTATTGAATTTGAACTGCTAGTAATCTTCGACAATATCTCATTTGATGCTATTTTCTTATCAAATAGCTTTTCGTACAAAGAAGAACTCATATAAATATAATGCTGCAAATAATTTTCTGCTATGCCCATTACTTTCGCTTTTGCTTTCCTGCCATCACCGGTGTTTAAATTGATATAATCTCCACTCCTCACTCCAAGCATATTTGCAAGCTTTTCAGTTATGACAACTCCATCGTCTGTCAATGGTATTTTATCACCAGTAGTTCTGCTCCTCAGGACTATAAAATCTTTAAATTTTTCCTTATCATCAGTAACGACCAGAAATGCGCTTTTTTTAACTTTACCTTTTGTAACGTCTACGCTGGATTGATTAAGCATGATGCTTTCCTTTATATCTTTGTCATTATTAATAGTTGCAGAAAGCTCTTTTATGTCCTTTGAAGAAGCATCACTCTTAAAAGTCGTAACCATCTGATATGTGAACCTACTCCATCCTATAGAGGATGGAGCTTCCTACTTCATAGACCATTGCCTGCTGTTATTCACAGCAGGTCTTACACAATCTCCATAGGCGTAACTTCGGGAGGAACCTTCCCTACAAAAATATTACTCTTAGGCTGTTATGCCTAATTGTCTTAATCCTTCATACAACACATTTATCGCTGCATTTACATCTCTGTCTATCTCTAATCCACACTCACATTTGTGTACTCTTACTGATAAGTCTTTTTCTACTATTCTTCCACATCCTGAGCATCTTTGCGATGTATATGCTGGATTTACTTTTATGAATATTTTTCCTTCTCTTTCCGCTTTATATTCTAAAAATGCATCTAACATTCCCCATCCTGCATTTGCTATTGATTTTGCAAGTTTATGATTTTTCATCATATTTTTTACTTGCAAATCTTCAACGCATATAATGTCATTATGTTTTACTATGTTATAGCTTATTTTGTGGAGATAGTCTCTTCTCTGATTTGCTACTTTTTCATGAAGCTTCGCTAATCTTTTCTTTTGCTTTTCTCTGTTTTTGCTTCCTTTCTTTTTTCTTGATAATTGTCTCTGTGCTTTTTTTAGTTTCTTCTCTGATTTTTGTAGCCATCTAGGATTTGAGTATAATTCTCCATCTGAATGTTGCAGCTATTGAGTTTATTCCTTTGTCTATTCCTATTGCTTTTTCTCTTATGACTGTTTTTTCTTTTTCTTCTTCTACTTCAATTGACAGGTTAATATACCACTTTCCTGCATGGTATTTTATGTTTATTGTTTTTACTTTTGTCGGATCAAAATTTCTATGTGCTTTGATTTTTATATGCCCTATATTTTTTATGTATACATATCCTTCTTTCCCAAAGTTTCTTTTTGCTTCGCATTGTGGAAGTGTTATAGATGTGTAGTGGTATCTGTCTTTGAATTTAGGATATTTTGCTCTTTTGTCAAAGAAGTTTTTATATGCTCTATCTAATCTTCTCAACACATCCTGTAATATCTGCGATTGTACTGTCTTGTATTCTGGATGTTCTTTTTTGTATTTTGGGAGCATATTTTGCTGTTCTTCGTATGTAAGTCCTTTGCCATATTCTTTATAATGTTTTATTCTTTGGTCTAGTGAGTAATTATATAATTTGCGGCACAAATATAATGTATAAAAGAGTTTTTCTTCTTGCTCTTTTGTTGGTTCTATGAGAAAATGCTTACATATCATCATTTTTTCTCACCTTGGCTTTCTACGATAAAATTTTCTGCATCTATTATGACATATTATTCTATGGCAGACAATAGAAATTCATCTCCCACCTATAGAGGATGGGAGACTTCTTTCAAGCCTTCGTTAAAAATTTCGTTAAATTGTTTATCCACAATGATATTTATGGAATCTCTGATTCCAAATCCAGTAAGCAGCAATGCAGTACAACCACCTATACCAATTACAGTCATGAAAAATCTTTTCTTATACCTGAATATATTTCTGGCAGTTACCTTCTGCATAAAATCAAGTCGTGACCAAATAAAATTTACTTTTTCCAGCAAAACTCTCTTCCCTGCCATAGGTGATTTCAGCCTCATCAATGAAGCAGGAGTCTCTCTTAAGTCGCTAAGACACACCAAAACAGTTACGGCTGTAGTAGATATCAATGCAGCAACAATTCCTAAAACTGCATAATATATATTAAATTCTGTTATGACCGGAGGCAGTGTGTACATCATGCTATACGCATTGAATATTATCCTTGGCAGTATATTAAAGCCTAAGATAAGTCCTGCAAGACCACCCAAGATTGTTGCAACTGATGAATATATTACAAATTTCAACATTATGGCAAACTTGCCGTATCCTAATGCTTTCAATATGCCCATCTGTGTACGCCGCTCTTCTACCATCCTAGTCATAGATGTTAAGCTTACCAGTGCTGCAACAAGGAAGAATATGGTCGGAAATACATTTCCCAGCGCCTTTATTCTATCCGCTTCATCTCCATACTCTACATAGCCTATGTTTGATTTTCTATCTAAAACATACCAGCTAGGCTTTTTTAAACCGTTAAGTTTCTCTTCAGAAGATGCTATTTTTTCTTTAGCTTCACTTATCTGCTTGTCAAATTCAACTTTGTTATCCTGATACTTCTTCTCATTATCGCTTAATTCTTTTAAAACATTATTTAATTGTTCCCTCGCACTATTAAGCTGCCTTTGACCATCAATCTTCGCTTTATTAAGTGCGGCTTCTTGTTTCGCTATATTATCTTTTGACGCAGCTAATTGCGCTTTGGCACTTTCAAGCTGTGACCTCTTCTCATTTAACTGCGCCAAGTTTAAGTCTAATGCCTGTTTGTTTGCATTAAGTGTATCTATTTGTTTAGACACACTTACGATTTGCGCATTTAATTCGTCTACCTTTGGTTTTAGCTGTTCCTTTAAAGATGGATTATTGTTTATCTCAGAATTCAATTGATTTAGCGAGCTATTAAGTTCATCGTATGTCGAATTTAATTTTTTTATGTTTTCATCATAATTTAATTCTTTTTCTTTTGCCTGTATCTCAGCTTCTGCATTATTTAAATCTATTTCACTCTGTGATATACTCGCCTGTGTCTCTGCGATCTGCCTTTTTCCATCATCAATTTTTTTCTGATTTAAAGCCATTTGCTCATTAAAACTGGCTTGTTTTTTATCTAGTTCTATTTTTGAATTGGAAAGCATAGCACTTGTTTCATCCAGCTTTGCTTTAGCATCAGCCAATTCCTTGTTGTACTTACTCTCCTTATCTTCAAGTTCCCTCTTTGCATCGTCAATTTCTTTTTGTGCTTTACCTTTTATCTCTTCATACCTTATCTCACTCCGAACTTTTCCCAATGTGACTAAGTCATCTTTTACCGGACGTATAAAATTATAATATTTATCAGAAAAAGTAGAAAAATTTTTTGCGCCATTTACCAGCACATCTATCTCTGTATATGCATCCATAGAAAAGTCAGATTGAGGTACCATCATAAAAGCCTGTATCTGCCCATTTCCAACAATGCTGGAACCTCTGTCTCTTGAGATGTAATAAGGCGTTTCAACTACACCGACTATTTTAAATTTTTTGCTTTTAATATTGTCTTGATTTTGAGAATCCAAATTTATAGTTACAGTATCACCTATAGAAAAGCCAAGATCTTTTAGAAATTTTGTCTCTACGACACATTCAGAATTGTTTTCAGGAAATCTGCCTTCTAGAAGCTTAGGTTTATTTACATAAATTTTATCATTCTTTATTTTTGAAGGATCTATACTTATGACTTTGATGACAAAACCCTTATTGTTTTTATCTACAACCGCATCAATCGTATAAAAAGGATTGACAGCCGCAACACCCTTTACCTTGCTTATGCTTTCTGCATCGCCTTTTGTCAGACCCATTGTTGAGATAACTTGCACATCAAAAAGATTGTAGTCATCAGCGTATTTTGAAGCGGTGAGTTTCATATCTCGGCTTGCTGCTTTTATTCCACCGAAAACTCCAACGCCCATTAAAACAATAAAGAACAAAGATAAAAACCTCTTCTTTGTATGAACAATTTCAATAAATATATCTTTTAATAGAGATTTTCCCATTTACCATTCTATCCTTTCTATAGGGACTGGAGAATCGTTGGCAACTATATTTTCAACGCTACCATTTTTAAGGCTTATAACCTTATCTGCCATTGGAGTTATAGCCTTGTTGTGCGTTATTATTATGACTGTCATTCCTAATCTCCTGCACGTCTCGTGCAGCAACTTTAAAATTGCCCTTCCAGTCTTATAATCTAGAGCCCCTGTTGGTTCATCACATAATAACAATTTAGGATTCTTTGCCAGTGCTCTGGCTATAGCAACCCTTTGCTGTTCGCCACCTGACAATTGCGAAGGAAAATTGTTAAGCCTTTCATAAAGCCCCACATCTTTAAGTACCTCTACAGGGTCCATAGGATTATCACAGATATCCGTTGCTAGTTCTACATTTTCTAAAGCCGTAAGGTTTGGAACAAGATTATAAAACTGAAATACAAACCCTATATCTTTTCTGCGATATGTTGTCAGTTGTCTCTGGTTAAATTTGCTGATCTCATTTCCATCCACAATTATTTGGCCTTCATCACAGGTATCCATTCCACCAAGCATATTTAAAATTGTCGTCTTGCCAGCACCGCTTTCACCTACTATTACGGTAAACTCACCTTTTTCTATATTGAAGCTTACCCCTGAAACTGCAGTAATAGTGATTTCACCCATCTTATATCTTTTAGAAATATTCTTTACTTCTACAAAGCTTCCCATCTATATCTATCTCCATTAATAAAGTGTAATTAAACAATTGTTTAAAATATTTGTTTTAAGTTTAGCATATTAAAATTAATGAGTCAACATAATCGACATAATAATCATTTTAATTATCTTATGCTAAAAGATAAGAAAAATCACAAAATGTTTATTTATTTTAAGATGCCGTCTATCAAAAGCCTTATGTACTGCCTTAGTTCCTCCGGATCTCCTAAATTTAAAATGCTTTTTTTATCGCCATATATGCTTACAACGACATGGTTTATAACGGTACCTAAAATACCTGAAAAAAGTTGTAGATATTTAAAATTTAAGATTCTATTATCTTCTATTTTTGTTATATCCTTTATTATATCCTCTATTATTTCTTGTATTTCATCATTAAAATATATCTTTTTTATCATTACTGGATTATAGTTTTTATCATCATTTGTCAGTTTTACTATGATTGCAATTAGTGCAGGGTATTTATACATGTACTCTATTAAATTTAAGGCCCATTTAAAAAGTTTGTCTTTAGATTTTAGATTGTCATCCCTTAAAATATCATATCCAGTCTTTAGAAGTTTCTCGGCATAGTAATTTTCCACTTCTTTTAGCAAATTATTTTTATTTCCAAAGTAATAGTTTATGGATGCTACATTCACACCTGCCTTTTCAGTAATTTCCCTAATAGTAGCCTCGCCTTTCATCCCTACTATATCAATTGTTGCATTAAGTATCTTTTCTTTTGTCTCTAATTGTTCGCCATTCATCAATATTCACTCTTTCTTTTAGATCTAAAATTATAGTACCATAATGCAAAATTGTCTTCAATAATTTATAAAATACAATAGTATCTGTATAATGCTAAAAACTATTGCGAAATGACATAAATCTAAGTATTTTTGAATAACCATTGATAAATGAATGCATTAATATACACGTAAATATGTGCTATACTAAATTACGTGGAGGTGGTATCATTGAACAAGACACAAAACATTACATTATCATTACTTAAAGATTTATTGCAGAAGATAAAGCATATAGCTATAAATAAACAAACATCTGTATCTGGTCTTCTAACTAAGACATTAGAAGAAATAGTTAAAAAAGAGGATTTGTACGAAAAAGCAAGATTGCACCATATTGACATATTAGAAAATAACATTGATTTAGGCACAGAAGGTAAAACAACATGGAATAGAGAGAATTTATATGAAAGATAATATTGGTTTGCAATTTGTTGATACGAATATTTTGGGCTGTGCCCACGACATATCTGCCGGCAGAAAACATGAAATTGCTAAAAAATTATTAAAAGATTTGTGGAATAAGAGAAATGGCTGTCTGAGCACTCAAATTCTATCAGAGTTTTATGTAACTATTAAAAAAAAGTGGAAAGACCATTATCTCCTTCGCAAGCGTCACAAATTATCTCAGATCTTGGACTTTGGAAACTAGATATACCGAATGTCGAGGATATACTTGATGCGATCCAAATAAGTCAGCGTTATATGATTTCATTTTGGGATTCTCTTATAGTCTGCAGTGCTGTAAATCTTGATTGCAGCATAATATGGAGCGAAGATTTAAATTCTGGACAGTATTTTGATAAAGTAAAAGTTGTAAATCCATTTTTGTAAAACATAGATTTACAACTATATAGCCTGCAGCAGGCTTTAAGACCAAATTGTCCCATTTAATAAGTCAATATACATGCTAGTCTCCCAAAAGTTAATAACTGATATGTAAAAAAATTTATTTAAAAATACTTTTCAAGAGCTTAAACAAACTTATGCTAGTTCTATTATATATCCGATTATATGCTGCTTTTTTAGGATTTGTCAACCATCCATATCCTCTTGGAGCCTTTATTCCAAGATTATGCCTTATAAATCTTTTTACACTTGTCCTTGCTGCAATGCTCTTTTTAAGGCTTGGTTTTCTAATACCGTACTTCATTGGCAATTCCCCCTAACCCACAATCTAAATCATTTACTATCAATGTACACAGTCGAAATACATCCTTATATTGATATTATAACATATGCAATGGTCAAATTAAGTCATCACCTAAAGTCTATCTAATTTTTGTAAAGTACAACTTACCATTCATCCAATCTATCAAGCATCAATAATGATAAGTTACAAGGCATCGTTTAAAATGCCACATAACTTATCATTACATTAATCAAAGTGTATATTGCTTAGGTGGCTGACCTGAAAAATCAGAAATGGTTGCCATAGCCTCGTCTAAATAAAATATCGCAAACTCTGGATTGTAAGGTGACTTATAAATTGATTTTATAAATGGATTATCATCAAGAATTTTTGTTTTTATTTTTACATCATCTGAAAATTCAACTCTTCCAGATAGTCTAATCCACACATTGTTGCTGTCACACCATATCGACGCAATGTATTGATTATTTTTACCATAACACTAAACATCTATTGACAAGTTAGAAAAAATTGTATAGTATTGATTTTGCAAATTAATTTTAAAAGGAGAGAATCTACTAATGACTTTTCAAGATAAAGTTGTATTGATTACAGGAGCTGCTGGTGGAATAGGCAAAGAAACTGCTAAATCATTTGCTGCAGAGGGAGCTAAATTAGCTTTAGTTGATTTAAACATGGATGCTCTTGAAAAAACAGCACAAGATCTGAATTTACAAAAAGAAAATTACCTTCTAATATGTGCAGATGTAAGCAAAGAAGAGCAAGTTCAACAATATGTAAAAAAAGCAAAAGATCATTTTGGAAAGATTGATGTGTTTTTTAACAATGCAGGTGTAGAAGGAAAAGTTGCGCCAATAACAGATTATCCATCGGATTCACTTGATTTAATCATTGATGTAAACATAAAAGGTGTCTTTTACGGATTAAAGTACGTATTGCGTGTCATGAAAGAGCAAGGATTCGGTTCAATTATAAATACGTCTTCTATTGCAGGTTTAAAGGGTATGCCTAATACAAGTGCTTATAATGCATCAAAAGCTGCCGTCATAGCTCTCACAAAAACAGCTGCAGTAGAATATGCAGGTCTTGGAATACGCGTCAATGCTGTATGCCCTGCATTAGTTAATACACGCATGATGAGATCTTTAGAAAAAGAATTTAATCCAGAAGATTCGCAAGCTGCTAAAGAATTTTTAACTAAATCAGTTCCTCTAGGTCGCTATAGTGAGCCTAAAGATGTATCTGAAGCAGTACTATTTTTAGCTTCAGAAAAAGCTTCTTTCATCACAGGAATTGCTTTAGAAGTAGTAGGCGGAATGACTGCATAAATAATACTCAAAAATTCAAAATAAAAAAATCAATTAAAAAGATGCTATAAAAAGATACTCACCTTTGAGTATCTTTTTATAAATTCTCTTTTAATCCTGTTCATCATATACACTGTTTACAACTGTGTTGTCTGTATTATCTGTATTATTAGATCCATAGACATCCTGTATAACTGTTTCATCTGTTTGTCCATAGACATCTTGCGATACAGTGCTGTTTTGCGTATTATCATCTTCAATGTCGATATTACCCGTGTTATTATCATAATTTATTTTTTCTCCCAAGATTTCAGCGATAAATCTTATCGGGACAAACGTTCTATTATTGATTGTCATCGGAGGAATTTCTATACTTACTTCGGCATCATCTACATATACTTTTGAGTTATTTAAGTCAAATACAATAGTTCTGTCTCCTTTTGTTATTGTAACAGTATTTGATGCAGCGTCCCAATTTACGCTTGCACCTAGACTCTTGACAACAGCCCGCACCGGAATCAACGTTGTACCGCTTTTGATGACTGGAGGAACATCAAACTTGATTTCTTTTCCTTTAGCCCTAACCTTTCCGGCAAATTTTGTATACTTTGCCTCATTACTTTTACCAAAAGATACTTCTTGTCTATCTTCGCTTTTTACAGTTACGGCATTTGCTTGTCTTAAAGTATTTCTATGATTTTCTCTTGGCTTTGCGGCAGCAAGCGATATGGAACCCGCAACAATTGCGACTGAAAGCGCAAATGCCACCATCTTTTTCACGCTATCACCTCCTCTATTAGATATATCGGTCAGAAAACTTATTTATTAAGCAATAAAAAATCATCCACTAAATCGCCTTACTAATGACAATCGTGGATGATTTTATATATACATGCTATTTTAGATAAATTTTCTCACCAGGATCTATCTTTACCGGCTCACCATCTACTCCAATCCACACAGGTATTGCTGATGGATTATATACCATGCTGCCATCAGCGCTAAACTTTAAGCTTTTAAGCGCATTTATATAATCCATTATTTCAATGTTGGTAGCATACCACACGGTTTCATCAAACGATGCCATCTTGCAAAATTCTTCTATCAATTCCCAATTGTCATTTCTCTCAAACTCAAAGCTATGCCCCCAAACGTAAAACAATGGCATCTGCTCCCATTCTTTTAGGCTTTTAAATTCCTTTAGCTTTTCTATTACATCTTGATCATGATGGCAAGTTGGATGCCATTCTAAAAAATTATTAGGTATCCTAAAGCTTTTAGTCGACCTAACAGTTCTGGAATACTCTATGCCAAATGATGCAAGACTGTTTAGCACTATATCGTTGTAGTCACCATAAGGATATGCCATACCACGTACCTGATAGCCTACAAGTGATTCAAGGTTTCTCCTATCTTCCATTATCTGATAGACCAGTTCTTCCGAAGGTATCAACGTCAAATAAGGATGATCTAGTGAATGGACTGCTACTTCATGTCCTTTATACAATTCTTTTATCTCATCTCTAGATACATAAGGTTCTGTATCAAACTTACCTGAATTTAAATTGAATGTTCCTTTGATGCCGTATTCGTTGAATATCTCAACCAATTTTCTGTCGTAAACCTGACCGTCATCATAACTCATTGTCAAGGCTTTTCTCTTACCGTGAGGATAATAATTAAAGCTTACTCTCACTTCCATTATCTCCTTCAATTAAATATTTTTTAAATAACACTATTATAATTTTACCCCTTTACCGCTCCTACTACAAGGCTCTTTTGCACTTGTTCGCTAAGCAAAACATATATTAAAATTGTAGGAATCGTAGCAATTACAAGTCCGGCACCAATTGGTCCCCATTCAGTTTGATATTGTCCTGACAGAGACATGATACCAACTGTCAATGTTTTTATAGCATCATCGTTTATAAAAGTATTTGCAAACATTAGCTCATTCCACGTCGACAAATAGGTGAAAATCGCTATTGTCGCTAATGCCGGCCTTATAAGCGGCAATATAATGTAATAAAATGATTTGTATATGCTACATCCATCTAGAAATGCCGATTCCTCTAATTCTCGTGGTATAGTATAAAGGAAGCCTGTCAAAATAAATATTCCCATAGGTATAGCGAATGCGACATATGGTATTACTAGCGATGCATACGTGTTAAGCAGGTTTAAATTCTTCAAAATTATAAATAACGGAAGCAGTGTGGCATGTATCGGCACCATCATGCCCATCAAAAATATCGTAAGGACAAGTTTGCTATATTTCCACTTCATCCTAACAATCGCATAAGCGCTTGTTGCCACCAAAATGCTGGATATGACAATAGTTAAAACTGTGACTATGGAACTATTTATGAAATACCTGCCTACATTACCACTGGATAGTGCCTCAGAATAGTTAGACCACTGCCAAATACGAGGAAATCCAAGAATATTACCCCCGAAAATCTCAGTATTATTTTTTACAGAGAATAAGAATAGCCAAAATAAAGGATATAGCTGTATTATTGCCCAAATAACAAGCATAGCCTCCAACAAATAAAATCCAATTTTTTTCATGCCTCTTTTATTATTCTTATTTGCTACATTATCCATTTTAACACCACCTTTAATATGCTTCGTCTTTTCCAAATAATTTTTGTATAATGACTGTTCCAATTAAAGATTCTAAAATGATAAATATAGCCATTGCACTACCATAACCATATTGATATCTAAAGAATATCATGTTGTACATCAATGTTGACGGCACTTCGCTGGCATGTAATGGTCCGCCATTAGTCAAAACATAGATTAAATCAAATGCCTTAAAAGAACCTATAACAGCAAATATGACGCAAACTTTCAATATAGGTTTCATAAGAGGTATTGTTATCCTAAACGCTATCTGCGATTCTGTCGCACCATCAATTTTAGCAGCCTCGTATATATCTGTAGGTATTGACTTTGCAGATGCATACATCAATAGCATGTGATAGCCGATGTACTGCCACAAAATCGGAACAAATACCGCGCCAAGTGCCGTTTTTGTATTCCCAAGCCACTGATTTGTAAGAGATTGTAAACCAATTTTAGTCAGTATGAAATTCAATAGTCCATAGTTAGGATTGTATATCTTCATCCAAAGCTGACCTATAACAACCGTCGACAATATAACAGGTATAAAATACACTGTTCTGTAAAATTTCTCACCTTTAATTCCTCTGGATAATATCAAAGCAAGTAAAAGAGAAATAGGCAGCTGAATAAACACAGAAAGAATTGCCAATATAAACGAATTTTTGACAGAAATAATAAACCCATCTGTGTTATTAATAAATAAATTTTTATAGTTCTGCAGTCCAATGAAAACTCCTTTGCTAAAACCGTCCCACTTTAATAAGCTGTAATAAAAAGAAAAAAATATCGGAAGCAATACAATAACCAAAAAAACTAAAAATGCAGGAAAGACGAAAAGAAATATCGCTTTCTTATCGCTCAAAATTTTTTCCATAGAAAAACCTCCTAACAAAAATAGTAGAAACGCATATACACTATCAATAGTAGTTATCTTTGTGCGCCGTTAAATAATTTCCTGCTAATTATCAAATAATTAGCAGGAAATTACAACATCTCAATATATTACTTGCCGTTTATCTTCTGTTGCATCTGCTTTGCAAATTCTTGAGGTGTAATTTGTTTTGCAAACAATTGAGCAACTAAATCCTTATGTGTCTGAGCATCATCACCCATTAGGTACAAATCCCATGCAGGAACATTTCCTTTTGCATTTGCAACAACGTTATTCATTATTTGTATTTGAAGTTGTGAAACTTGTGATTGATCTACATTATCGTATTTAAACATAGGCAATCCAGCACCAATCAGATACTCCATATCAGACAAATGCTTTGCAAGATATTTCGCAGCCTTAACGGCTTCATCTTTGTGCTTTGAATTTGCACTAACCATTAATGCACCTGCACCACCGCCAATGTACTCTGTTGGATCACCTTTGCCGCCTTCTATACTTGGGAATCTGACAGCTTCTATTTTTCCTTTTACAAGTGATGATGGATCTGAGTCAAATGCTGCAGCGTCGAAATTTCCTCCGAAATACATAGCAGCTTTTCCCTGATTAAATTCTGCTGTAGCTTCATCTCTTGTAAGTCCCATAAATCCAGCATCAAATGCACCTGCATCAACCATCTCTTGAAGTCTCTTTGCAGCGTCTACAAAAGCTTGATTGTCAAATGATGTTTTGCCATTTAATGCATCTCTAGTAAGCTGCACACCGCCTTCACGAAGTGCTATCATGTCGTAGTACCACATGCCCGGCCATTCATCTTTTTCACCAAGTGCAAATGGAGTTATTCCCTTTGATTTGAAAGTCTTTATTGCATCAATCAATTCACTAAATGTTGTAGGTATCTTAACATTATATTTATCAAAAAGTTCTTTATTTACGTATAGTACACTTGCCTGCTGATCATAAGTAATGCCATATATTTTTCCATTATACGTAACATTATCTAGTGCGCCTGGCAGCATCTGGTCTTTTGTACCATCATTTAAGTAGCTGTCTAATTGAAGAACTTTACCAGCTTCAACGAATGGCTGTGAAAATCCTCCGGCCCATGTCTGAAATATATCAGGTGCTTCATTTGCAGCAATTGCAGTCTTAATCTTTGTCTTGTAAGCATCGTTTTCAGTAACGCTTTCAACAATCTGCACATTTGGATTTTCTTTATTCCACTGATCAATAATCTCCTTGACTTTTGTCTTTGCAGGTTCACCAGTGAAGATATTCCAATAGGTAAGCGTTATCTTTCCTGATGAACTTGAAGACTTCGATGAATTTGAAGCATTTGAGTTGTTTGAGCTATTGCCACACGCTGATGCGCTAAGAATCAGCAATAAAGATAATACAACTAGCATAACCTTTTTAAATCTTTTCATTGTTCCGCATCCTTTCTCTAATGTTTATTGTAATGTTTACAACTTACGTCTATATAATAAAACATTATGCAAACATAATGAATACAATTTTTTTACCACAATCTTTAATATCTTTACTAATTAACGAAATTCTTAATATATTATTACTTCTAAAAATTAATAACAGCAAATCGCAAAGCCACCAGTTCAGTAGCTTTGCGATTTTACATCAAAACACATCAGAATATATCCCATTTCATCATTATTTCCCATTGATTTTTTCCTGCATCTGCTTTGCATAATCTTGTGGTGTAATTTGTTTTGCAAACAATTGTGCCACCAAGTCTTTATGTGTCTGTGCCTGATCTCCTTCAAGATACAGATCCCACGCAAGAACACTGTCTTTTGAATTTGCCACAATGTTATTCATTATCTGTATCTCTAAAGGATCAACTTTTGACTGATCTACACTATCGTATTTCCACGTAGGCAAAGCAGCACCAACTTTGTAAAACTCAAGAGACATATTTTCTGCAAGATATTTAGCTGCTTTCACAGCCTCATCCTTATACTTTGTATTAGCATTTACAAGCAACACATCACTGCCTCCACCAATGTATTCTGTAGGATCGCCTTTGCCACCTTCAATCGTTGGGAATCTTACAGCTTCAACTTTTCCTTTAACTAAAGATGAGTCTACTTCAAATGATGCTGCATCGAAATTTCCTCCGAAATACATAGCAGCTTTACCTTGATTAAATTCTGCTGTAGCCTCATCTCTTGTTAGGCCCATAACACCTTGATCAAATGCTCCAGCATTTACCATTTCCTGAAGCTTCTCGGCAGCATTTATAAATGCCTGATCTTCAAATGAAGCTTTTCCGTTTAATGCGTCTCTAGAAAGCTGTGCACCGGCCTCGCGGAGCGCTATCATGTCATAGTACCACATTCCTGGCCATTCGTCTTTTTCACCTAAGGCAAATGGCGTAATTCCATTTGCTTTAAAAGTCTTTATTGCATCAACCAATTCGCTGAATGTAGTAGGAATTTTAACACTGTATTTGTCAAATAATTCTTTATTCACGTAAAGTACACTTGCCTGTTGAGCAAAAGTTAATCCGTAAACCTTTCCATTGTACGTAATATTATTAAGCGCGCCAGGCAACATCTTATCTTTTGTTCCATCATTTAAATAATCATCTAGCGAAAGTATCTTGCCAGCATCTACAAAAGGTTTAGAAAAACCACCGCCCCACGCATAAATAATATCAGGTGCTTCATTTGCTGCAATAGCTGTTTTTATCTTTGTCTTATATGCATCATTTTCAGTAATACTTTGTTCTATCTGCACATTCGGATTTTCTTGGTTCCATTTGTCTACTATATTCTTGACTATGGTCTTTTGCGGGTCGCTAGTGAAGATATTCCAAAATGTAAGCGTTATCTTTTCATTTGTGCCAGAAGACTTCGAAGATTTAGAAGCGTTAGAATTACTTGAGTTATTTGAGCCAGTGCCACATGCTGATGTACTGACTATCAACATTATTGATAAAAAGATCAACATGATTTTTTTAAACAGCTTCATGCCTCCACATCCCTTCTATTTTTTTAACTAAATTGTTTACAATAATATGATAAAATACCATATAATTAGAATGAATATAAATTTTTTACTACAATCTTAGATATTTTTACTTTTTTAAATGCATCGTAAAAAAGCCAATCATCAAATATGACAAAAAAGTACCTTAATATTATGCTAGTCTTACATGCATAATTTATTGACTTATCTAAAGTATGAGAGTAAATTTTATTTATAAACAATTACATATCGTTGGAGGGATTATTAATGAACGTAGACGCTGCAGATAAATTAAAACATCGCAAAGGAATCGTCAAGATCAGACTGACTAAAAAAGACGGTTCTCCTATAAAAGACACGGAAATCACTGTATCTCAGGTAAAGCATAAATTTTTATTTGGATGTGGAGCATTTGATTCTCTTCCACTTGCTAATGACGAGTTAAAAGAAAACGATAAAGCAAAAATCGAAGAGCGCTTTAAAAAATTTCTTGACATATTTAATTATGCTACAATACCTTTTTATTGGGGTAGATTTGAACCTGAAAAGGGAAAACCAGATACAAATAGACTTAAAAAAGCCTCAGAATGGCTTGTATCAAAAGGGTGCCTTGTAAAAGGACATCCCCTCTGCTGGCATACCGTAACTGCACCTTGGCTTTTAAATATGAGAAATGAAGAAATTTTGAAAGCTCAACTTTATCGCATAAAGCGTGAAGTAAGCGATTTTAAAGGATTAGTAGATATATGGGATGTAATCAATGAAGTCGTCATTATGCCTATTTTTGATAAATACGATAATGGTATAACCAGAATATGCAAAGAATTAGGGCGCATTCGCCTCGTAAAAGAAGTTTTTAATGAAGCAAAAAAGGCTAATCCTGATGCTGTTCTACTTATAAATGACTTTAATACATCTATTTCATACGAAATACTTATAGAAGGATGCCTTGAAGCTGGAATCCCTATTGATGCCATAGGAATCCAATCACACATGCATCAAGGATATTGGGGAGTTGAAAAAACTTTAGAGATATTAGAGCGTTTTTCGCGTTTTAATATTCCCCTGCATTTCACAGAGAATACTTTATTATCAGGACATTTAATGCCTCCGGAAATAGAAGATCTTAATGACTACCAAATTAGCGATTGGCCCTCAACGCCTGATGGTGAAGAACGACAAGCAATGGAAATTATAAAGCATTATAAAACTCTTTTTTCACATCCAATGGTAGAATCAATCACATGGTGGAATTTTTGCGATGAAAATGCGTGGCTTGGTGCACCTGCAGGTCTTTTACGCCGTGACAATTCATGTAAACCTTCATACTATGAACTAAAAAAACTTATCAAAAAAGAGTGGTGGACTCATCCTACGCGTCTCGTTACAAACAATACCGGCGAGTTTGAATTTACAGGCTTCTTAGGCGAATACGAGTTAATTATTGACAATATAAAATTACACTTTAACCTCGATAAAAACAGCACATTAATAGAAATCACAGTGTAAAATATTTAAAAGGCAGGAGGATTGAATTCCCTCTGCCTTTTTACTTACAGATTATTTGATTTCTCTAATAAGCCGTATACTATAGCTGCTGCTTCTGCTCTTGTAGCTATTCCTTTAGGTGCAAACACGTTATTTGGCTCTCCATTTACTATTCCCAATTTAGTTGCATTTGCCACTACATTCTTTGCCCAATCACTTATTGATTTGTCATCATTAAATGATGTCGCTCCTATATTCTCTTCTTTATAGGATGTAAGCATCTCGTATGCTCTCATGGCTATGGCTGTCATCTCTTCTCGTGTTATGCTATCATTTGGCCTCATGTTCTTTCCGTCACCTTCAATTATTCCAGCTTTGTATGCTGCTTCTATTGCATTTGCATACCAGTCTCCACTCTTTACATCGCTAAATTCTCCGCTGTATGCTTCTTCTTTTATGTTTAATAACCTCAGTATCATTGCTGTGAATTCTGCTCTTGTTACTGTCTTGCTTGGTTCATACTGAGTATCTGTCATTCCTTCTACTATATGCCTTGATGCTAATACTTCTATTACATCTTTTGCCCAGTTATCTTTTATGTCATTAAACGTCTTGTCATACTCAAATGCTGCATATTGTGAGAAATGTGTAGCATTGAATGTTATTGTTCCAGATAATGCGTCCACTTTTCCTCCTACATATTCCCATTGGCTTGTTGTTGGATTGTAGTAGTACACAGCAACTTTTCTTGGATCGTTAGCTTTTGATATATTTAATGTCACCTCTACTGGTTTTACTAATACTACATTTCCACTGTCTGATTTAATGCTTATGTCTATCATATTAGAAAGTGGTACGTAATTTGATGCATTTGGCTTTCCGTTGTCTTTTATAGATATATTAACTCCACTCGCTATCTGACTTGGATCTAATGTATCTTCTGACAATACTATTGATGCATTGTCAGATTTTATAACGATGTCTTTGTCACTGGCAGCACTAGCAGTCAAAATATCTTTTGAAATTTCTACAATTTTTTGTTGGCTTGTTCCAAGCGTTGTAAGGTCGAATACTACATTCTTGTCTTTTGTATTGTTTATAAGGTCTTTAGCTTTTCCTGCATCAAGCGTCAATGTGATGACATTTCCATTCTTTGTTACTATGCCGATTGTGTTATTTATACTGCTATTGATATTATTATTTGAACTAGTGTCACCAGATGGCTTACCTGTAAGCAACAAATTGCCAAATCCTGAAGTATCTTGCCATGAATTGCCGCTGGGATCGCACCATGTAACTATTCCCGTTCTTTGCCCATTTTCATTTGCATCATTAACTTGCAAGTCAAATCCTATTATTGTGCTGTTTGATGGAATAATAGCTGTAAATGGAATAGCTTCTTCTACAATGTAACCATTCTGTGTAATGCTTGTTGCCGACATAAATCCGTTTGAATTAGTGCTTCCTCCGAAACTTTGCTCATTGTCATAGTTAACTCTATATTGGCCGTCATCACTTTCATAATAGGAAGTTTTATCATTATTCTGATCTACAAAGACTTCTACAGAGTCTTGTTCGTACGGATTGACACTCGATTTATTCAAATTTTCATCTGTGACAACCGCAAGAACATAAAGGTACTTATCGTCCCACATCATTTTTGCTGTTGCAGTAGCACCATTTGAACCCAAAACCCATGTATTTGTCGAAATACCTCCAACATTATTCCAAATATCATCTATTTTACCATCAATAACAGGAGTACCATATATAGCTGTTGCAATTTGTGCGGGTTTTGATAATACTATATCTCCAAAATATGATGTATTTGTGTCTTGACTGTTTGTATAATCATTCCAAACTGTTATTGCATCTATATTACCATTACCTTTATCATCATTTATTCTAATGTCAAATCCAATTTTATTATTAAGTGCAGGATTAATATCTTCAATTGGAATAGCTAGCTGTGCTATATATCCGTCAGCATTAGATGTCACGTATTTGGTAATATCTGAACTCCCTGTACCATCCCTCTTAATTGTATAATGTTCATCATCAGTTTCATAAGAAGTAGATTTGTTGTCATTCTTGTCTACAAAAATCTCAATACCATCATTACTAGATGGAGTATTGTCTGAAACTTGTACTAACAAATATAAGTTTTTAGTATCCCACATAGATTTGACAGTAGCAGTTGCTCCGACAGTTCCTTCTACATAAGTATTTGCATACAATGGTTTTACAAGTTTCCAAGAGTTATCAACATTTTCACCAATCGTCGGTGATCCTTCTAAAGCTTTTGCAGATTGAATATCAGGTATAGCTTTGCTTGGATCTACTATTGCCCAGAATGCTGGCTTCGCCTGCAATTTTGAATCAAAAAGCAGCGGAGCATTTGGCTTACTAAGCCAAGTTACATCATCTGAAACTCCCCAAAAAACTACAGCAGTTATATACGGTTTCTCAGCTTTAAATAAATCAAACAATTGTTTATACAATCTAGCTTGTTTAAGCAATGCTTCATTTGATATATTGCCATTCATATTCATATCTAATTCAGTTACCTGTATTTCCACACCTAATGAAGCAAGTTTTTCTATAGAAGCTTTTATATTGTCTATATTAGAATTTATATTTATATGCATTTGCATGCCTATTCCGTTTATCGGCACACCTTCACTCTTTAATTTTTTCACTAAGTCATACATAGCTTGAGTTTTAACGCCATTATTTTCAATGTTATAATCATTAATAAATAATTTCATAGATGGATCTGCTTCATGTGCATATTCAAAAGCTTTTTCAATATAATCAGGACCTATTATTTGTAACCACTTAGAATTTCTTAAGTTACCATTATCATCAAGAACTTCATTTACAACATCCCAGCCAATAATTGGATTTTGTGCACCGTACTTCGTTTTAAAGTGATCTAACACAGTTGCTATGTGAGTTTTTAATCTTTGAAGCAGCAGATCCCTTGAAGCTGGTTTAGTTGGGTCATTTGGGTCTTGGAAAAACCAGTCAGGAACTTGATTATGCCAAAGCAATGTATGACCTCTCATTTTCATGTTATGTGCTATTGCATAATTAACAATTTTATCAGCATTATCGAAAGTAAAGTTCCCTTCTGTAGGTTGCAAGCTTTCCGGTTTCATGGCGTTTTCTGCAACAAGCATATTAAAATGTTTAGCTGTCAATTGAGCATGTGGATCAGTATCATTTAATCTACTTGGATCAACCGCAACACCGATTGGAAAATAATCTTTAAATACAGAGTACAAATCTGGAATGTCATTTTGTATTGTGATTTGATTATTCGAAATTTCACCTACTTGTATTGGATTTTGTGGTGTCACTACAACATCATCAATATAGTATTCCAGCGTTGGATCTGGCGATTCTACGTACATATATAATGTTTTTAATGTTCCAGTGTAATCTAATGTATAAGTCCCGTTTACAGTAGTCCATGAATCCTCAGAAACTTGTTTTTGCCAAACTATTGTATCATAATGTTTGCCATTGTCATCTTCTCTAAACATTGTCACAGTAATCAAAGGATTGGATGAATTTTGTCCAGAAACAAGTCTAACTTTAAGCGATACGTTATATGATTGACCTTTCTGCATTTTCCCTAAAAAGCTATATGCAGGTCCTTCATATGTTTGTGTTCTACCCGCAACTTTCATACTGTATTGCCCAATTGCTTCCTCAGTCGTTGCTGCTAATGTCGGGTTACCTTGCTTAATCCATCCATCAATTGTACCTGATTCAAAGTCCCCATTAGAAACCAAATTCGCATTATTATCATCTGCAAATGCACTTACGTGTGGAAAAAACAATGATGTTCCAAAAATCATTATAAAAGCTGTAAAAATAGATACAAACTTACTTAAATTATTTTTCATCTTACTTCCTCCCTCAGTAAATTTAATTCATTGAAAAATTTATTTACTATCACCTCACAATTAAAAAGACTTAATCTAAAAAATAAATATTTTTAATCCCCCCTTTCAGCATCTATATAAAAATCAGAAACGGGCTAACCTTTAACACTACCTATAGTTAAACCCTTTACAAAGTACTTCTGCAAAAATGGATAAACAAGCATAATAGGAACAACCGCTACTATTGTCATTGCAGCTCTTATGCTTTCAGGGGTAACTGAATTAGTATTATTTCTTAATCCCATATCAAATGAAGCTTGTTGTGTAAACTGCTGAGTTGACTGCAAAACCTTCTGCAATTCATACTGTAGTGTGCTTAAATTTGGATTTGTTGAACAAAAAAGCATAGTATCAAACCACGAATTCCACTGTCCTACAGCTACAAAAAGCGTTATTGTTGCTAATACTGGCACACTAAGCGGAAATATAATTGAAAATATTATTCTTAGTTCACTTGCCCCATCTAATTTAGCTGATTCAACAAGACTGGCTGGTAAGCCATCAATATAGCTTCTCACAACCATTATATTCCATGCACTTACTATCCCAGGCAATATGTAAACTAAAAAATTGTTCATAAGGTGTAAATCTCTTATAAGCAGATAATAGGGTATTAAACCACTGGTAAAATACATAGAGTAAGTAAAAATCTTCGAGACAATACCTCTTAAAACAAAATCTCTTCTGCTTATAGCATAAGCAACTATTATACTAGCGATAACATTTAATACTGAACCTATAACTGCTCTCAATGCCGAAATTATTGTCGCATTGTAAATTTCCGGATCGCTCAAAATTGAAACATAATTAAAAGTTGTAAATTTTCTTGGAAATAAATATATTCCACCTCTTACTGTATCTATAGCATCATTAAATGACACCGCTAGTACGTGTATAAATGGATATAGTGTTACAATTATTACAATTGTAAGAATAATATAATTAATCGTATCAAATACTATATCTTCTGTGGTCAACCTTCTTCTCTTATTTTTAGCCACTTTATAACCCCCTGAGAATTTGTAAATTTAAATTAGAATTAGAATGCACTTTCACCGCTAAGTGCTTTTGATATTCTATTTGCCAGTGTAACCATCGCTAACGAAACAACAGAATTAAATATACCGGCTGCTGTAGCAAACGAAAATCTCCCCATTGGTATACCATAGTTATATACATACAATTCCAATGTCTGTGAATAATCTATAACCATTGGATTTGATAATAGAAAAACTTGTTCAAAACCAGCATTTAATATCCACCCTGCATTTAATATTAAAAGTATTTTTATGGTTGGTACTATAGATGGCAATGTTATAGAAAAAATTCTTCTAATTCTACCTGCTCCATCAATACTGGCCGCCTCATACAACTCATTATCTATGGCAGTCATTGCCGCCAGATAAATAATTGAATTCCATCCCACTTCTTTCCACATATCAGAAAGTGCCATTAAAGGCCAGAAAAGGTGCGAGACACCTATAAAATTAATTGATTGTTTTATAATGTGAAGCTTTAAAAGCAGTTGATTTATAACTCCATCCGGCGAAAGGACATCAAGTACGATACTAGCTGCAACAACCCATGAAACAAAATGTGGTAAATATGAAATAGTCTGTACTGTCTTTTTAAATTTCATATTTCTAACTTCATTTATTAAAACTGCCAATGTTATAGAGGAAAAAAATCCTAAAAAATATTTTAAAATGCTAATTCCTAATGTATTCCTAATTGACTGATAAAAAGTTGGATCTTCAAAAAGCATTTTAAAATTTTCCAATCCAACCCATGGAGAATTGCTAATTCCCAAAGCAGGATTAAAATTTTTAAATGCTATTATCCAGCCCCACAATGGAACATAACTAAATATCAGCAACAATATTAGAAATGGCAAAACAATCAAAACTAATCCTTTTTGCTGGCTCAATTTTTTAAAAAATTTTTTCTCCTACCTTTCCTATTATTTATCATTTTTTCTTTTGATAAAACTTCTGCTCCTTCATTTATAACAGTCATGATCAATCCTCCAAAGAAATATTTTAAGTGTAATGAAGTACGAATGATCGTACTTCATTACAAAAAATAATTAGTTATTTTACTTTGCTCCCCAATGTTGAATTCTCCAATCTATCTGTTGTTGTAAATAAGGTACTTCAAGATCATATTTAGCTTTTTGCATTTCAGACACATATTGTTTCCATATGCTTTCAAATTGGTCTGGTTTCGCAGGTATCATTTGAGCCACATATTTTCTCGTAAGGTCAGATGCCTTTTGATTTGCAATCTTAATCTGCTGCTCACTATCAGGTATGCTTATATCGTATACAAAGCCGTAAGGTGTCTCAATTGGTGGTGCCATCATTTGTGATAAATTAGTTAAATTATACGCTTTTAATACTTCTTGTTCATAAGGTTTGTATGAACTAGCTATATATTCTGGGCTATCTTGAGGCGATACAAAGTTGCCATCAGCAAACTTTTCTCCTGCATTGGGATGAGGAAAATACCAATATAACCCAATTCCTTCTTTTTGTGTATAGCTGCTATCTTTATATTGAGCCAATTGTTCTGGTGTCATATACATTTTGCCATCTTTTACAGTATAGTCTTTGCCTTCGATTCCCCAATTTTCAAGTTTTAGAGCTTCATCACTGGCCATAGCATCTAAAAATTTAAATGCAGCGACTGGGTCTTTACAACTTTTTGTTATACTAATACCTGCACTATTGCCTGTCATATTCATACTATTATAGTCTTCTTTTGAAACACCATCGAAAGTTACCGGCAAAGCAAAAGGTACTCTATCATAAAGTTTTTGCTGCTCTAGTGAATTAATCGCATTTTGAATGTCCCAACGCTGATCGTAAAATCCTAAAACCCTTCCTGATGCAATCAAAGATAGATAAGAATCATAATTTCTAGTAAACATTTGCTTGTCAAGTATACCTTTATTCCATTCCTCGTTTAACTTTTTATAATAATCATGTGCCCATTGACTTATTGCAAATGGATGAGCTTTATTATTGTCATCAACCCAAACATCGCCTGTATTAGCATTACCAGCCAGATAACTTGGAGCACCAGTTAAAGTGAATATTTTCCAATTATCAGTGAGAGCAGTAAATCCTATTACTGGCTGTCCATTATAAGTTGGATGCTTTTTTACATAATCCTCTATGATATTAAAATACTGATCTAACGTTAGTTTTTTAGGCCATCCAGCTTCCTTAAGTACTTCTAGTGGTAAATAAAAACCAGAATATGGATATAAATATGATGTTTTTCTTGCTGGTGTTAAATAATATATATGTCCATCTTTAGGGTCTCTCATCTTATTAAGATCTTGCGGTGAATACCATCTCTTTATATTAGTTCCGTATTTATCTATCAAATCATCTAGTGGTACTAGATCATTAGCATTCTTAAAAAGATCAAATGTTGTATTACTCGTCTGAATCAAATCAGGTAAATCTCCACCACTAATCATAAGTGTCGCTTTTGATTGTTCATCTGTACCAACAAGATAGCTTACCTGCAAATGCACTCCTGTTAATTCCTCAAGTTTTTTCCAGACAGGCGTTTTTGTATAGTCAATTGGCGTAGCAGTTGATGTATCATAGAAAAGTGTGAATGTCTTCATTTGTTTATCATTGTTATTATTGTTAGATGTGTTATTATTTGATGTCCTACTTGAATTACTACATCCAGATAAAAGTATTCCTACAGTCATAAAAATCACCAGTAACAAAACGTTTAACTTTTTACCTTTCATTGTTTTCCCTCCCAACAAAATAAAAATTTCACTTAACTTAAATTTTACTAATACCCTCACCTCCCTCTATAATCTTTGATTTTCTTTTAATATCTCACTCATTCTCAAATTTTCATGATCTTCAAAGGAGCCCTCATGTATATTAATGCTATTTATTCATTAATTTTACATATGATAGGTATCCCAAATAAGCTTCTGTTGTTTTTCCATATTTTGGCCTATGAATTCCACTTAAGCTCATGTGGCATACCCTCCCATGTCTCACAGGATCTTTGTCCTTAATTCCTTCGTTCTGCCTTACATGAGGTGGATGTCAGTTATGCTCCCTTGCTGGGTCTTAAGCCCTTATGGTGAAATTACCAACCTGACAATTCCGGCTCTCTTTGTCAATCTTCGAATTTTTAAATTGAGTTTTAAATCTTTATTTGCTTTATTTTTAGCACCGCTTAATTATCCAAACCATCGCAGGAGCGAGGCTGTCAAGGGTCAGCTTTGTGAAGTGAAACGCAGCAAAGCTGAGACGTGGTCCTTGCCCTTGACTGACGAGGGACTGCGGTGTATCATCACCACAGCGGTGCAATTTATGCAGCATTCCTAATCTCTGGTCTTTTTATATCTCTTAACATCTTATTTCCGTTGTATTTTACTCCTTTTTTCAGTATGACAAAAAATACTCTGATTAGCTTGCAGCATAAAACTATCATTGACTGTTTCTTTTTAAGCGGGTTTTCTTTTCTTGTGGTGTAGTATTTGTGTAATTCCTGAAATTCTTTATTGTTTGCAAGTATTGGCATTATCATTTTGTATAGAGCACTTCTTAGCCTCCTTCTTCCTCTTTTGCTTATGGTGGTTTGCCCTTTATGCTGTCCTGAACTATTCTCTACCAGATTGTAACCCGCAAGCTTCTGTATTTGTTTTGGATGCTCATATCTTGTTATATCGCCAACTTCAGCAATAAATATTGCTGCTGTTATTACTCCTACACCTTTTATACTTAGCATTTCATTAGCACCAGGTACTTGCATGAAAAGTTCTTCTATTTTGCTTTCTATTTTTTTTAACTGTTTTACAAGCATTTCGTACTGTTCAAGTATAATTTTTATCTCTATCTCTGCCATCTCAATGCCATCTCTTTTACCAACACTTTGACTGGCAGCTTCTATAAGCTTTAAAGCCCTCTTTGCACCTACAGCACGATTAATTTCCTTTTTCCAAGCTGCAAGTATTTCCTCAGCTCCAATACCTAATATCTTTGCAGGCGTTGGAAATTCTTTTAACGTTATCAGTGCTGCTTTCCCTTCCCAATCTGCAAAAACTTTATTAAACTCAGGAAAGTATATATCAAGCCATCTTGCAACTCGGTTCTTTATCTTGTTTAAATCCTTTGTAAGCATCTCTCTTATGTCCACTGCAATTCTAAGTTCGCTGTATATACCCTCAGGTATATTAGGTTCAACATATCTTCCATCTTTAACTAGCATTGCAATTGTCTTAGGGTCTTTCCTGTCATTTTTAGTTGGCGAGTTATCATCAAATTCCTTACTTCTCTTTACATGGAATGGATTTACCAGTACCACCTTATGGTTCTTATCTCTAAGAAACTGTGCAAAGCAGAGCCAATAATGGCCTGTTGGTTCCATGCCAACCATCAGATGCTCTTTGTTGCTTTTATTCATAATATCTGCAGCCCATTTTAAAAATCTTTTCATTCCATCAATGTCATTGCTAAATTCAATACGCTTACCGTATTCTATTCCTCTGAAATCGAAAGCTCTAGCGTGATGTATCTCTTTAGCAATGTCTACACCTACAATTAATGTCTTTTCTGTTATTTGCATTATTTTTGTATTTTGGTTATACTTCATATTAGGTACCTCCTTGTTATTTGAGAGTCGTGTTCATGAACAATCGACATCTTGTATTTTATCAGGAGGTACTTTTTATTTCAAATCTTATATTTCTTTATTACAGGAATGCTCTCTTTTTAATTAGTTTATCTGATTTGTGAGTAGATTTGATTAAACATGTATTTAAATTTTTTATGCAAAAATCTACTCACATAAATCAGCAAATAAACACTTTAACGTCAACTACTGTAAACTTTTAGCATTTATTCATGTTCTACAACTTGAAATACAAAGAAATTAATCAAATCAAAATCAAAAAGAAATTAATCACAAGAAATTAACAAAATTGTAAAATAACTATATCTGTTTTTATTTTATGAGAAAATTATAGCTCAAAAATTTTTTATTAAAATAGAATTTTTTTACCTAATTCTTTAATTTTTTTACTTTGTTCATCCAACAAATAAACTAGTTACATTTTCTTTTAATATGTGATAAAATATATGATAGATATTTTAATTTGTATAAATATCACAATAATAAAACTTAAAATATAGTTAAATTCATTGTTTCATGTATTTTACAAGGGGAAGTTATTAATTCTAATTATTACTCCAAAGGAGTTAATGTTATGTTAAAAAGATTTATTAAAAAATTCAGAGATCTAAATATATCATCCAAAATAGTATTGTATTATTTGTTTGTTTTAATCGTTTCAATTTCTTTTCTTTCGATCACTTATAATGAGATAAATAATAATATAGCTAATAACAAAGTCATGCAAGTTTCTAATGAAATTGTTTCAAATATTAATTCCAGTATAGAATCATTAATAAATACCGTTGACAATCAGTCAAAAATTTTAATATCAAGTCAAATACTGCAATCAGCTTTGTCAAACGGAAATGCAGGTAATTACGCTTCCTATATACAGCCTATGAGCAAATATTTGGCTGATTTTTTAAACTTTAATGATTTTATTTCGTCTATATATATATTTGACAACAGAGGAAACGAATACTTTGTAGATAATGTTTCTTATAAAAATATTAATTTATCTGTGCTAAAATCGGCTGATTGGTACGATAAATTGATAAGCTTAAGAGGTGCTTATATATTAATAGCTAATAGTGGTAGTTTGATAAATGATAGTAAAGGAAACCAAGGATATGTATCTTTCATAAGAGTGATAAATGATGTAAATAGCCAAAAGCCAGCAGGATTTATGATAATAAATATTTCTGAATCTTACTTGTATAAGTATATAAATAGCTCAATAAATACTTATACATCTGGTATCATAATAAAAGACGAGAAGGGTAACAGTATAGTAGAGCCGACTAATATAAGCAAAAGTTTAAATGACGAGATATTCAATTATATAAAGCCTAATAATTCAACTATAAAAAAGATAGATGGAAAAGTTTTTATAATATCAGATTTAAAAAACAGATTCGGCTGGAATATAATAAGCATCACGCCATTTAACGAGCTTAATAGTCAGTTTTGGATATACAATTTAATACTTCTATTAGTAATAATAATAAATATTATTTTGCTTATTTTAGGGCTATTGTTTATATCGCTGTTTATCACACAGCCTATAATAAAGCTGGTAAACTCCATGAAGGGAATAAAGGATGGAAAATTTGAAAAGGTAAATATTATAACCGGCAATGATGAGATAGGGATGCTAAAAGATGTTTATAACAAGATGATCGATGAAATCAAAAAATTAATTGGCGACATCATTAACGAGCAAAAGTTGAAAAGAAAATTGGAACTGGATGTAATGCAATCGCAGATTAAGCCGCATTTTCTATTTAATTCTTTTGACGCAATAAGCGCCCTTATATTGATGGGAGACACTAAAAATGCCAGCAAGATTGTCAAGGCATTGGGTAAATTTTATAGATCTTTTTTGATTAATGGCAATGAAGAAATCACCATAAAAGAAGAGCTTGACATAATAAACAATTATCTTACAATACAAAAAATAAGGTTTGGAGATAAATTTAGCGTTGTAATGAATATTGATGAGCGAGTATTAAACTATAAAATACCTAAGCTTATATTGCAGCCATTGGTCGAAAATGCCTTGAACCACGGCGTGAGAAATAAAGAAGGTCAAGGAATCATTTCAATAAAAGCTTTATATGGTGATAATCAAATTATACTTATGACGGAAGACAATGGAAAAGGCATGAGTGAAGAAAAGATAAAAGAAATCGAAAGTGGCATGTCTAAAGGCGTTGGTCTTAAATCAACAATAGAAAGGTTAAAAATATATTACAACTCTGCAGATGTAGTAAAAATTTACAGCAAAATAGATGAAGGAACAAAGATTGAAATAACTATCCCGATAAAAAAGGAGGATCAGAATGATAAATGATAAGATAAAAGTGCTTATTATTGATGATGAGTATCTTGAAAGAAATCTATTAAAAGGTTGTATTGATTGGAACGCGCTTGGAATGGAAATAGCAGGCGAAGCATCAAATGCGGAGGAAGGATTTAAACTAATAGATGAACTTAAACCAGATGTAATTTTCACAGATATAAAAATGCCAGGAATTGACGGCATAAAATTTAGCGAATCTATTCTACAAAAATTTCCTACAATAAAGATTGTCATCCTAACTGGTTACAATGACTTTAATTATGCTCAAAAGTCCGTAAAAATAGGTATATCTGATTTTTTGCTTAAACCGATAGATGAAGATGAAGTCTTAAATACTGCATCTAAGCTAAAAGCAGTCATAGAAAGTGAAAGGAAGGAAAAGAAAGAATTTGAAGAATTAAAAAGACAGCTTTACGATAATCTGCCTTATTTAAGAGAGCGGTTTTTAAATGAGCTTATTAGTGGCAATTTAGATGACAATTTGATAAATGAAAAGTTAGAATTTTTCGATATATCTCTGGATGGCAGCATTTATCAAGTTGCCGCTTTAGAGATTATCAATTCAAATGATGTAAACGAAGAATCTCGTCTGATTCAAAATTTTAAAGTGACTAATTATTTAAAAAATTATTTTAAAGATTTGAAAAGGATCATTGTCTTCACTGACTCAATGAATAGAATTATCATCTTAAACAACGATGAAAAATTAGATCTGTATAAAATCTGTATAAGGTTGAAAAATAAAATCATCAAAGATGTTGACTGCATTGTAAATATAGGGATCGGAAATATAAAAGGAGAGTTAAGCGACATAAAAGTATCGTACATTGAAGCAATAGATGCATTAAACTATCGCATAGCAGTTGGCAACAACAATGTCATACATTATAGAGATGTACAATTTACAGAAAGCAAAACTGGGCTTGACACTAATCATCTATTTAACGAATTGAGATTTTACATGAAATCAGGCTTAGAAAACGATGCAATAAATATTGTAAAAGATGTGTTTTCTAATATAGATCTTAAAAGCGAAAATGTAATTAAGTTAATCCGCGTTACAGCATTAAACATTATATCAATTTGCTTCTCTGTATCATTGGAGCTAAAAGAAAACTTTGATGATATATATTTGTCTGAGGTAGAGTCTTACAACAAAATCATAAATATAGAGACGTTGCCTGACATGATTGAATATATATCAACAACTGTAAAAAATACGATTAAGGCAGTAAACAAAGAGCAGATAAGCAATATCAATAATTTGATTGATAATGTTAAAAAATTTATAGAGGAAAATATCAGCGATAGCAATCTTTCGCTGTCGTACGTTGCTAAGCACTTTTACCTGAATCCAAGCTATTTAAGCAGGACATTTAAAAAAGAGACAGGCATAAACTTCATAGAATACCTTACAAATAAGCGAATGGAAAAAGCAATAAATTTGATAAAAGAAAAAAATATGAAATCATTTGAAATCGCTAATGCAGTCGGCATACAAGACCCAAATTACTTTTCATCGTGCTTTAAAAAGTATACAGGTTTAAATGTAAGTGAATACAAAAAATTGATAAAAAATATTGTATGAGGAGATCTGACTATATCAAATCTCCTCATACTTTTAACGTTTAAAGCTCAAGTAAAAATTGCATAGCTAAATCATCAAATCCCCTCATAGGCTCATGTCCATAATCGGGATATACTTTTATATCCTTTTTCGATTTTATATTGTTGTAAGCTGCAAAGACAGTGGACGGTGGACATACTTGATCCATAAGCCCAACACACATCAACACATCGCCTTTTATCCTTTTTGCAAGGTTTTTAACGTCTATATAGCCCAGCTTTGTAAATACCTCATTCTCCATTTCATGCCTTGGATCAAAAAGCCTAAAATAGTCTGTAATCTCTTGGTATGCGTTTTTTGCAAGGTCTAAATCCCATACCCTCTTATAATCAGATAAGAAAGGATATTCAGATACGACTTTGCGTATACGGGGTTCTAAGGAGGCGCACGCCAATGCTAAACCTCCGCCTTGTGATGGCCCCATGACTCCAACTCTATTTTCATCAACTTCAGGCATATTCATTACTATTCCTGCCAATTGTGCAGTATCTAGAAAAATATGCCTGAATAACAAGTTGTCAACGTCGTCGTCTAATCCTCTGATTATATGTCCATTTAGAGTATTTCCTTTTACGCCGCCAACATCTTCAGAAAGCCCCCCTTGGCCTCTTGCATCCATCGCCACAACTGTAAAACCTGCCGCCACGTAATTTAATTTGTCATTCCAGTCCCCTGAATTTGATGAATATCCATGAAATCTTATTAGTGCAGGATGCTTTCCATCTGTTTTAGGCTTTATATACTTTGCATGTATCCTTGCGCCTCGCACGCCGGTAAAGTACAAGTCATAGCATTCTGCAAACGGCACTTGAAAGCTGCTGGGATTAAGTTCAATTTTGGGATCAACTGATCTCATCTCATTTAAAGCCCTGTCCCAATACTCATCAAAATCTTTCGGACATGGGTTTGTACCAGTATATTCCTTAAGTTTTTGTAATGGCATATCAAAAAGTCCCATTTTTACCCTCCTAAATCAAATCAATATCCGTTTATCTTGCTATCATCAAGTCCTATATAAGTGTTTGATTCATCCATTACTTCAGTCAATTCAAACAATACCACAGCATTTTTCCCCAATCTAAATTTCAAATTTACATAGCCATCATTTGATGTGGCTCTACCTGTTTTGATTTTAGGCTTTGCAATATCCCTTAAAGTCTTAATTTGTTCTTTACTTGGGAATCTCGGCCTTCCCATGTGTATCCACGTACCCCAAGGATTGCCGTGATCCTCATCTATCATCTGTTTCTTTATAAAGACATCTTTGAATCCTACAGGTATTTCCAGTTCATATTCCTTATCTGGATTTTCTGTTTTCTCCATTATCTCATTCCAAGCAATCAATGCAATCGACCCATCATCCCTTCTAGTTATAAGCATATGGTTATCTCTGTAAAGCACCTCTTCTCCCATAGCATTGAAAAATTTAAACATGTGAAAAGTCGGCTTTGGTATCTTATTCAATGCAACTAGTCCAAATCCTCCATGAAACTGCGATCTTGGCACATCTCTTTCTTCAAACACATCGCTAAACGTCCAATAGGAAAATGAATCAACATAATCTCCGCCTTCACTTAAAATCCTCGCAAGATACGCCGCATTAAAAGGCGTATCATGTACAGGATTTAATGGACTGTAAGATGTATTGTACTCCGTTATATGAAACGGAAGGTTCGGAAAATGTGAGTTTTTTATGATCTCTCTCACTGTTTTGAATTCGTTTAGCATGTATTCAGATGGCATAATCTCCTGGTATATGAGATGTGGCGTATATTCACCTTGCTTAGACGTATATGCGTGTCGCGATACAAAATCAACAGGAACATTTTCTTCATAGCAGAAATTCAAAAAATCTTCTATCCAGTAGTCAGCACCACCACATATAGCAGGTCCTCCTACCTGCAAATTCTCATTTACTTCTTTAATCGCCTTTGCAGTAACCTTGTACAGCTTGAAGTATTCTTTCTCATCAGCATCTTTCCAAAACTCTTTTAGGTTTGGCTCATTCCATATTTCAAATGGCCATTTTACGACTTCATCTATGCCATACCTTGATATAAAATGTGAAACAACAGCTTTTATAAGGTTGCTCCATTTTTCATAATCTTTGGGAGGGGTGACATTTCCCTCCCAATAAAATACTGTCTGTGTACCAGATGCTAATCTTTTAGGCATAAATCCGACTTCAACAAATGGCCTTATCCCTAATTCCAAAAATGAATCAAAGATTCTATCTATATACGTGAAATTGTAAAATGGCCTTACATCGTTGCCTACTACGTCCTCACGGTAAATACCTACATCGTCGCACAAAAGGCCATGTCCTCTTATATACTTGAAGTCTATATTTTCTTTCACAAATTTTAAAGTATCCATGTACTCTTTTTGCAGCGCAAGTCCCAACCTTCCTGTACCTACACAATATCTCCATCTACTGGTGAATTTTTTGCCATCAGAATTTTTTGGTATCTTTATTTTTACCATGTTAAGCCCCCCCGAAATTATGTTAGATAATTTAATAATTTATTTCATCCACAGTATGCTGGTTACAAGCCTCGGATAGAGACGGCTTCCTCTAGGTGAACCTGTGTCGCTGTTAACCTGGTCTGTAGCACAATCTTCACTGCAAGACACCTGTTGCCACATTGCGTGTACCCTATCCCACTCAATCTCTTTATCCCCAAAGTCTATATTAAGCACATCTTTTATGACATATTGACACAAGAATATTTTGCTGTTCCATGTATTCTTGCTTGTTGAGGAAAGCTTCCAGCCTCCAGATACTTCATCTATGCATATACCCGGTTTCATAATCGTCATAACATGCTTCTTCAATACCTTTATAAGCTCACCAAAAACCCCTACCTCGCTTACAAAGTCAGTATATCCTACAACGTACGGATAAACCAACGCCTCAACAGCCGGTATTATCCTAGATGTATTTCCATTTTCAAATACCGCAGGTATATACTGATTTTCTGTATCAAACTTGCCAACAATTGTATTTGCAGCCTCTTTCGCCTTTTCTAACGCTTTTTTCGCCTTTTCTTCCAATCCATTTTCTTTAAATAGTCCATGAAGTACTACATACGATGCCCAGGTCTTTACACCAAGGTATAGATTGTTTCTCGCCTGTCCTAAACTTTCATCAAGGCTGTCATATGTCGTTATTTCCGATCCTGTTTCACACCTTGAACTATCAACATCCATTATCCCATCATTATTTTTATCTCTTGCCACAAGGGAATCGAAACAATCTTCAAGTACACTCAAGTTTTTCTTTAACCATTCTTTATCGTTCATTTTTATTGCATAGACAGAACCTGTTAAAATCCAATTCAAAAGCTCCTCATGGGTCATGTAGCTGAAGCACCCAGTAAGGTTAGGAAGCTCATACGATGAATAACCTTCTTTAGAAAAACCATCTGCAACACCCATATCGTGGGTAAATGCAAGACCTGCTTGATCTTTGTAGCTATACTTTTCATAGTACAGATCCAACGTATTTGTAATCGTCCAAGGATGGAATCTCATTTCCCAAAAAACATGGTCAACTGTCAAATCGAATGTATTTATCATTATATACTCGCCTTCATTTACAACCCATAAAGGCGTACCATCGGTTCTTTTCAGAAGCTCAGTGCTGGCATAATAGCTGTGGGCAGCATGAGCTAGCAAAAACTGCCTGTATTTATTGAGTCCGCTTTTCCTAAGCTCTTCATCCCTTTCTCTAGCCAAATTTATATAATAATCAACATTGTCAAGACCAAACGCAAGGACATCCTCTAGCGACTTAAACACAGAAGTATAGTAAAATTCAGCATCGATTCCTGTCGTGATGACGCCACTTTGATATGTTGCTAATGCTACGGTATATGTCTTTTTTGTACCTGCAGGAACTTTAAATATCAAAGATGGTGCTCTGCCAAGACCGTGATTTTGATAGTTATCATTTGCCCATGACGTCAAAATATCAAGTCTTGAAAGCTCTCTTACATCATCACTTTTTTTGATGGCAAAACCATACTTTCTGCCATATACTCCTCCTAAGTATTTTCCATCTGTAAGCTCAGACAGTATCCTTTTAGGCCCTTCAAAGCCAAATATCATCTCAGCGTCCTTATGGCTGTCGGAATTATCCATAGATAACTGCACAAATATAACAGGAGCCAGCGCAAGTTTCTTTTCATTTTCATTCATCACAGATGGGTCTTTAACATATCCGAAAGGAGTAAGAATGGAAAACCTGAATTTTCCTGCTGTCCAAGTATCTGATGCCCATCCTAACTCTCTTTCCATCTCATCTTCTCTAAAGATTTTTATATTTTTTTCTTTTTTGCTTGTAGAGACTTCTCCTGTAAACTCTTCTTCAGCATTCTTTGTATCATCTTTAATAAATGGCAGTAGGTTTATAACGCCGTCTCTTTTGTATCCGATGTAGACATTGTTTTCAGGCGGCCGTACATCATTTAGTACAACGCCACCACCCTTACCGCATTTTCCAATCACAAAACTTGAAAAAGCTCCAAATGCGCTGTGATGCGCATAAAAAGATTTACTTATCATGTGAAACACCTCTTCTCAAGATTATAAATTTCATTCTACCTTTATTGCATTTGTTTGAGCCTCTAATGCTAGCTCTATAGCTTTAAATATATGCTCTTGTGTCATGGCATTTTCTGTCCTGTTTATTGAGTCCAGTATTAATTCACCAAAGAAAGGAAATCCGACTTTCCCCTTTACATCTATTAAAAATTCACCGTCTTTGTTTACTAAGTACACATGGTCTGGAGCATTTTCTCTGGCAACATCAATGTACTTTCTTAGCTCTATGTAGCCTTCTGTGCCTAATATAAACAGCCTTCCGTCTCCCCATGTGCCAAGGCCATCTGGAGTAAACCAATCAAGCCTAAAATAGCCTGTTGCGCCATTATCGCCAACTAGTGTCACATCGCCAAAGTCCTCAAAAGTAGGATACTGTTTATGATTGTAATTTGCTACTTTTGCCGATTGGACCCTAGCATCTTTTGCACCTGTGAAAAACAAAAACTGTTCTATTTGATGGCTTCCTATATCGCACAGTATTCCTCCAAATTTGTCCTTTTCGTAGAACCAGTCAGGCCTTCCTTTTCCTTCTCTATGTGGTCCCATGCCAATGACTTGTATTACTCGTCCTATTGCCCCTTTTTCTACTAATTGTCCTGCATAGACAGATGCTTCATTGTGAAGCCTTTCACCATAGTAGACAGCATATTTTCTCTTCGTCTTTTTCACTTTGTCTTTAGCCTGCTCCAGTTGCTCTCTGGTTGTCATAGGCGGCTTGTCTGCAAAGTAATCTTTGCCAGCATCCATGGCTTTTAAGCCTATAGCGCACCTTTCTGATGGTATTGCTGCACTTGCTACCAATTTAACTGAGTTATCCATCAGTATTTCATCTTCGTCTCTGGCCTTTTTTGCAGTAGGAAATGCTTTTATGAATCTTTCAACTTTCTTTGGGTCCTTGTCATATACCCATTTTACTTCAGCACCAGCTTCTATTAGTCCTTTTGTCATTCCATATATGTGCCCATGATCTAGTCCAATGGCTGCAAATTTAAATTCTCCTTCACTGCAGACTTTTTTAGCCCTGCTTTCTGGCATATAGTACATACCGTTTTCTTTGCTCATTTGGTGTTCCTCCTTTATTTACTTTATCTCCCTTCCAAATGTTATGCGTTCGTCGTTGAAATTTTCTACAAACGTTTTTTTCTCATAAAAATGAGGCACTCTTGCCATTATGCCATCTACTGTGTAGAATGGATCATCTTTTTCAAGTGGCAATTTGACAGCTTCTTTTGTTGTAGCTGCTTTGTATATAGCAGTTATAAGCTCTAAGGCATTCCTTCCGTCGCTACCACTTACCAAGATTTCATGTTCTGATTCTAATGCCTTTAATACATCATCTATTTGTGGAGTATGACCGCTGTACTTCGTTTCTTCCAAGCTGTCATAATAATCTTGTATCTTCTTTTCTAGTTCTTCATCTCTGCCTGACGGAAAACCATTGCTTGATGCTGTAGATGCATATACTTTCCACGGTACAGATATCCTGGCCTTTTTCCCTTGAAGTATTATCTGCTGCTCCTCGCCGTGGTGCACAACTGAACTGGTTATTTGAGTTAACGCACCACTTTTATACTTAAGTATCGCTATCGATATGTCTTCAACTTCGGCGTTGTCATGTGCTACGTTGTTCATGACAGCCTGTACTTCTTCAGGCATCCCCAAAAGCCATATAAGCATATCTATATGGTGTATTGCATGATTTAGTGTGCAACCACCACCTTCTTTTTCCCATGTGCCTCTCCACCACAGATCGTAGTATGAATGACCTCTCCACCAAAATGAGTCAACTTGTGCATGTACTATATCCCCCGCTAAACCTGACTCTACGATCTTTTTTAGTTTCATGAATTGAGTCCTAAAGCGATTCTGTGCTATTACCGACAAGAGTTTTTTGTTTTTCCTTGATGCTTCAATCATCCTGTCACATTCTTCTAATGATGATGCCATCGGTTTTTCTACGATTACATTCTTTCCGGCATTTAAACTTTCCACTGCAATGTCTGCATGTGTGTATGGCGGCGTGCATATGTCCACCAAATCGATATCTTCTCTTTTCAATATCTCTTTATAATTGCTGTACAATATGGCATCATCTAAGCCAAACCGCCTTTTCTTTTCATCTGCCTTATCCTTGTAAATATCACATATGGCTACGATTTTGCACCTGTCTTTAAACTCCAAAAAGCCCTGTATGTGGGCAGGTGAAATATTACCTGCCCCAATTATGGCTATATTAATCATAATAAACTTCCTCCAATCAATCAACTAACTTTATAATCCAAATTTTTAGATTTTTACCGTATTTCTATCTCAAGCTTTGCCTAAGACGGTTATTCATAAATTTTCCTTCCATATTCATCTTTTATGCCTGTCTTTCTGTAAAAATAGGTATTTACAACATCTCTCCACTCTTTAGCATCAACAACCTGTATGTCTAATCTTTCTAACACTGCTTTAAATATCTCGTCGTCTATTTTTCCATTTAACTTCATCCAAGATTCTCTCATTTTTTCTACCCGCTCTACACCTTCAAAATGTGTGTCGTATATGTGTTGAATGACTGTTTTCCCTGATTTCAATTTATGGTCATAAGGTACATGGTGGAAAAATAGCAAAAGCTCATCAGGACATGTATCAATGTTTTCGTACATTTTCGCAACAGGCTCTTTGTACTGTGCCGTATAACCTGTACCTGTTGCTACAGTGCGATCAACACCTATACCTCTAAAATCGGCGTAGTGATACGTTCCCCAATGTGAGTACTCATACCCATCAACATTAGGCCCGTAATGATGACCGGGGTTTACCATCCACCCTATCCCAAGCGGGCTTGTGTATTCCTCATATATCTCTCTCGATTCCAGCAGCATCGGTACAACCGTCTTCAAAACATCTTCATCGCACCCAAATGTAAGTCTCACCCACTCTTCAGCTATCTCTCTTGACGAAAGGTCTGGATTCCATGAAAGCCTTCCGAAACCGTAAAGATTAGATTGTGCAAGAGGATGTCCTGTCCATGACTCACTATCGCCTACATTCGCTACAGCCACAATTCCGCCGTATTTTGCTCCAAATAGGCTGCCATTTACCACTTTTTTCACAAACGAGCCTTCGCCTTTTGCAAATGTATCAAAGTCTAAAGCTTCCTTCCAAAGGGGCACAAGGTAGCATAAATGCTTCTGCTGTCCTGTGTACTCTTGTGTTATCTGGAACTCCATAAAAACATTTGTCTTTTCCATAGCGCCAAATAATGGTGTAATAGGTTCTCTTATCTGAAAATCCATCGGACCATTTTTTATTTGCAAGACAACATTATCCATAAATTTTCCATCTAGCGGCTTGAAATTGTCATAAGCTGCTTTTGCTCTGTCTGTAGAGCGGTCTCTCCAGTCAACCATGCAATTATATACAAAGGTCCTCCAGATGACAATACCGCCATATGGCTTTAATGCCTCAGCCAGCATATTTGCACCATCTGCATGATTGCGTCCGTATGTGAATGGTCCAGGTCTAAACTCTGAATCTGCTTTTACTAAAAATCCTCCGAAGTCAGGAATGTAGCTGTATATTTTTGATGCTACATCTTTCCACCAATTCTTAACTTCATCGTCAAGCGGGTCTGCAGTAGAAAGACCACCTATCTCAACAGGAGATGCAAAATTTATGCTTAAGTACGTCTTTATGCCGTAACCTCTAAAGACATCTGCAATCCTTTTTACATCAGGCAAAAATTCATCTGTAATAAGCTTAGTCTCTTGTTGATGGACATTGACATTATTTATTACGACGCCATTTACTGCAATAGAAGCAAGCAACCTTGCATAATCTTTTATCCTGGAAAGATCTTGGACTATGCGATTATCTTTAAAGAAGATAGATTTTCCTGCATAACCTCTTTCAATACTGCCATCCATGTTATCCCAATGATTTAATATCCTAAAATCATTTTGAGGATTTTCAATGCACAATGCATCTTTCAGACTTTTGCCGCCAAATATAGATCTTATGAGATGAAAAACACCGTATAAAACGCCTTTCTCGCTTCCGCCTATTATGGACAATACATTGTGATTATCCTTTTTTACAACCTTTAATGCAAAGCCTTCACTTTTAAGTTCTCTTTCTAAATCCACTTTTAATCCTTCTGCCTTAAAATCATCCAGTGTGCCTATAAAAATGCAATTTGACTTTGGTATATTTTCGATTATTTCTATGTCGACATCTTTAATATTCGATAAAGCTTTTTTTAGCTCATTGACCGCATTACTAATAATCCTATCATTGCTTTTAACTACAATATATTTAAAATAATCCTCATAACTATCAAGTACTTTTTCATCACAAAGCTCATATCTAAGCCAGCAATCGTACATTCTGCCAGCAACTTTTTTATTATTCATTTTATCACTCTCCATAACCCAATTATCTACTAATATAATACTACCTTTTAGACATTTAAGTAAATTTACCTTACTAACATTTTTCCCTTTGAAGGCAGAAGCCCTCAAAGGGAATCATCAAACAGCTGCTATTTTATTTCATTTTGTCTTTTGTGCTTTTATATACATCATTTGTAAGCTTCACTAACTGGTCAGCACCTTGTGCTTTACATTGCTGTACAAAGTTATTCCAATCTTTATCAAGTGATGCAACACCTGTTATAAATTTGTATGTCATCTGCTGTACATAATCAGCCAACGGTTGATTCAGCATGTTATACTGCTCTCTTTGACTTTCATTAAGTGGAACAGGCGGTGGAGGAAGTAGTAATTTTCTGGTGCTATTTACTTCTTCTTCAAGTTTAGCTACTTCTGGTGTCATCATTGATTCAGCAAGATCTTTTGGTCCACCATATAATAGACAGAATACACCACCAGAGAATCCATAATCTTTCTGCAAGTTCTTAGTGCCACTTGGATTTAAGTTCATGTAGTTTACATCAGGCATAAGCTGGAACTTACCATTGACTTTCTGATAAGTCACACCTTCAACGCCCCACTTCGTAAGCGTCTCGCCTTCTTCACTGTACCACAGCCAGTCGATAAATTTAAGCATCTGATGGAAATTAGGATCATCTTTAGCCTTAGCAGATATCATTATACCGTTTTCAAGGCGGCTGCCTGCTACAACTGCACCTTTAGGACCTGCTAGAGGCACAATCTGTGTAACTTTGAAATTACCTTGGCCTAGTGTCTCATTCATTCTGTTTATCATATTTTGTATTTCCTGAGTATTTGTCATGATGACAAATGATTTACCAGTTACAAATTTCTGTACTGCTTGGTCATCTGTTTGTGTAAATGTTTCAGGATCTAATAACCCTTCTTTAACAAGTCTATTGAAGTATGTCAGCATATCCTTGTATTCACTTGAAGTTGGATAAAATTCCCAATCATCTTTCGAACTATTGTATAACACATTAGCGCCAGTCCAATCAAACAATCCATCACTGCTAGATACTGGAATGCCAAATGTTGGTGCTGCATTAAGAAGTAATGCTTTTCCTTGCCATCTGTCTGACATTGGTGTAGAATTAGGATATATCTCCTTTAATTTTTTTAATGCCGATTCTAACTCATCCCATGTGTTTGGAATCGGTATATTGTTTTTCTCAAATATGTCTTGTCTGATTGCTAAAGAATACTGCATCGTGTAGAGCTCATGAAGTCCTGGCAGTACATAAAACTTTCCGTCAGCTTGCTTTAATGTATCTAGATCTTTTTGAAGTCCCCATTCTTTAACTTCTCTTGAAAAGTTAGGCATCTCATTTATATAGTCGCTTATTGGAAGTATAGCACCAGATGCAACGAATGGTATTTCCTGACCAGGATAAGTCTTAGGTATTATCTCTGGCGCCTGACCTGAGCTAATTAAAAGACTTCTCTTTTGCGAATAGTCACTCATAGGCACTATTGTAAGCTTTAATGAAACATTTGTAGCATCTTTTATAGCCTTCCATAAAAGCCAATCTTCCTTATATGGATAATTTGGGTGATCACTGTACAGCATTGTAAATTCTAATGGCTTATCTGATTTAAAATGTAAGTTCTGCGGGTCTTTACTATTTGTTGCTGTCTGCTCCTGTTTGCTAGTATTTATGTTACTGTTAGATTCCGTGTTTTTATTGCCACACCCTGCCAGTAAAACACTGACTGCCAACACAACAACTAATAAAAATGACAGCAATTTTTTTGCATTTCTACTCATACAAAAATCCTCCTCTTTATTAATCAAATATTTAAATATAGCAGAAAATTTAGTTTTTTTATGTTTAACCATCACCTCCTTAAAAGAATACGAAAGCTTGACCTTCTTTCATTTCTTTGATACCTAGATACTGTTAATCAACCTTTCAGTGAGCCAATCATGACACCTTGAACGAAGTACTTCTGTATAAATGGATATACCATCATTATAGGTATTGATGTAAGTATAACACTTGCTGATTTTACAGTTGCAGATATTTGCGCCAAGTTGTTTACATCTGAAGTACTGCTGACTGCTGTCTGTTGTGAGCCTACTATTATATTTCTCAAATAAAGCGCAACAGGAAACTTGGTATTATCATCCAGATATATAAATGGTCCAAACCAGTTGTTCCACACACCTACCGCATAGAAAAGCGCCATAACGTACATAATAGGTTTTGAAAGCGGAAGGATTATCTTAAGCAATATTCCATAAGTGCTCATTCCATCAACTTGTGCAGCTTCTTCCAGCTCAGTTGGTATACCTTCAAAGAAAGTCTTCATGACTATTACATTGAATGTGCTGACAGCACCAGGAAGCACAACACCCCATATTGTATTTCTCATCCCTAATGCATTGACTAATAAGTAAGTTGGTATCAATCCGCCGCTAAAAAACATGGTAAATACTACAAATCCAAGTATTATTCCTCTTCCTTTAAGACGCTTTTTTGAGAGAGGATATGCTAAAAGCGTCGATAAAAACAATGATATAAGAGTCCCTACAATAGTATAAATAATCGTGTTTTTATAGCTGGTCCAGAATTCTTTCTCTGCCAAAAGAACTTGATATGTCTTTAAAGTAAATCCTCTTGGAAATATTGAAACAAGACCTGCATATACGTATTTTTCACTGCTTAATGATAAACTTACAAGATACCAAAATGGATAAAGCGTCACTAAAATTACAATTATCATTATTATTGTGTTTACTACTTTAAATATCTTATATTGCTTTGATTCTTTCATTTATCATCACTTCCCTTACCATAAACTTGACTCTGTAAATTTTCTCGACAAGTAGTTTGCCGTATAAACTAGTGTAAGACCTATTATCGCTTCAAACATACCTACTGCAGCCGCATAACTGAAGTTGTTTGATACAAGACCCATTCTGTATACGTATGTCGATATAACATCTGCCGTCGAATATGTTAGCGGATTATAAAGCAACAGTATCTTTTCAAAACCTACTGCCAAAAGTCCACCGATATTTAATATCAAGAGAATCATAATCGTTGGCATTATACCTGGAATAGTTATATATATCGTTTGCTGCCATCTGCTAGCTCCGTCGATAATAGCTGCTTCATATAATTCTGGGTTGATATTTGTCAGTGCTGCAAGGTAAAGTATAGCGCCCCACCCCATGCCTTGCCATATACCTGAAACAATATATATAGTTCTAAACCACTGAGGCTCTGCCAAGAAATTTATTGTGTATCCAAAATAATGCTTTAACAACATATTTACAACACCAGATGATGGTGAAAGTATTTCCATTACCATATCTGCCAAAACAACTGTAGAAATAAAGTATGGCAAATATGATACTGTCTGTGTAAATCTCTTAAACCATGTGCTTTTAATCTCATTTAAAAGCAGTGCAAAAATTATTGGAAATGGGAAGCTTATTACCAAATATTCTACGCTTAAAATTATCGTATTTCTAAAAACGTGCCAGAATGTTGGATCGTGTATAAACATGTTAAAATATCTAAGTCCAACCCATTCTGTGCCATACACAGGACCACCAGGTACAAATCTTCTAAAAGCTATGATATTGCCGTACATAGGTATATATCTAAAAATGATATAGTACGCTATAGGAAGTATAAGAAGGCTATACAGCTGCCAGTCTTTTTTTATAGCTTTTAACGTGTTTTTGAAATTACTGTTTTTCTTCGTTTTGGTCTTTTCATTGCTTCTGCCTTTATTCATTAAAACTGAATCCATTTGCTTATCCCCTTTCACTAACGTTTGACTAAGCAAACATCTTAAAATACAAATAAAATATTATGCGATTTGTAATAGTTGGCAACGATTTCTATATAGTCACAAACTTAAATAGTATGACAATCACAATACTAAATACAAGTTTATCTCAAGACATTTTCTGAATAGCCTCCCACAAACCATTTAAATAAGCTACACCCAAAGCCCTATCGTAAAGCCCATACCCTGGTCTTGCTTTTTCACCCCATATCATCCTTCCATGGTCCGGCCTTATATATCCTTCAAAGCCTATATCATAATAAGCCTTCATGATTTCAAACATATCGAAGGATCCGTCGCTAGATAGATGAGATGTCTCATAAAATTTGCCTTCACCTGTGAACTTTATATTCCTTACATGTCCAAAGTGAATTCTGCCCATCTTTCCAAAATACCTTATAAGCTCTGGTATATTGTTTTCAGGATTTGAGCCTAGTGAACCGCTACAAAGTGTCAATCCATTATACGGGCTATCTACAAGGTTTACAATCCTTTCAAGGTTCTCCTTGCATGTTACTATCCTTGGCAATCCAAATAATGACCATGGCGGATCATCCGGATGAATCGCCATCTTTACATCGTATTCTTCACATGTAGGTATGATATTTTCCAAAAAGTACTTAAGATTATCAAATAATTTTTCCTCATCTACATCCTTATACATATCAAACAGCATTCTTAATTCTTTTAGGCGATCAAGTTCCCACCCAGGAAGTATAAAGCCATTAGAGCCTTTGTCCATATCTTCTATCAGTTTTAATGGATCAATTCCTCTAATCTTGTCTTCATCGTAAGACATGACATATGATCCATCAGGCAATTTTTCATTTAAATTCGTTCTTATCCAGTCAAATACAGGCATGAAGTTGTAGCAAACAACTTTAACACCGGCTTTGCCCAGATTTTTGATGGTCTCCTTGTAGTTTTCAATGTATCTATCTCTCGTTGGAAGTCCAAGCTTAATATCTTCGTGAACATTTACACTTTCTATAACCTCCAACTCTAGACCATATGATTCAACTTTTTTCTTCAAATCAAGAATTTTTTCAATCGGCCATACATCTCCTACTGGCACATCGTATAAAGCCCCTACAATTCCTGAAACACCTGGTATTTGGCGAATTTGATCAAGTGTTACACTGTCATCTTTTTCGCCAAACCATCTAAAAGTCATTTTCATATATCTTACTCCCTTATTGTAGATTTTTTAGTGCAACATTTTTTATTGTTTAAAATACTCTGGGTACTTTTCTTTAAGCAGTATCACATCTCTATCTATCATCGTTAAGTGATCGCTGATTATTTTTAGTCCTCTTTCCTCATCCTTGTCTTTTATGGCTTTAATAAGCTGCTTGTGATCATCAATTATTGCATTCCAGTCAGTATCAGATGATAATCTCAAGGTCCTTATTCTGTCATAATCACCACTTATAAACCTTATGGCTGACCAAATCCTATCCATTTTGCATCCTCTGTATATAAGCTCGTGCATCTCGTTGTCTAAGTCAAATATGGTTATATAATTTTCTTTCATGACACAAAATTCTTGCTGATTTATATTCGCTTCAAGCTGAAACAAGATGTCATCTGGAAATTCTCTACAAGCCTGTCTTACGATTTCTTTCTCAAGATTTACCCTCATGAATTTTGCTTCTTGAGCACGCTTTATATCTATCAAAGAAACAAACGTGCCTTTTTGTGGGTAGATTTCAATCAGTTCTTCATTTGCCAGCCTCGTAAATGCTTCTCTAATAGGCGTCCTGCTGGTTTCAAATGCATTAGCTATATCATTCTCTGATATAACCTCCCCAGGCTTTAGATTGATGTCGATTATGTTCTTTCTAATCATTCTGTAGATATAATCTTTTTTAGACTCATACGTATTGTTTTCCAAAAGTTCTAATCCCATCGCTTCACATCCCCTATTTTGCATACTTGTATTCTTGTATACTAGTATATTAATATTCATATTTCTATATATTCGACACACTTTTTAAAATTCCTTCTTTTTTTACTTGATTTTTTTCTGCTTAAAAATATTTCATAGGGGACATAAAGCGTAATGAGTTAGTAAAAATCACTTTAGTTTTTAAGCTTGTATACTAGTATATTAATATGTCTCTGTTTATATTATATAATATTCTACGCAAATTTCAAAAATCCTTCTTGTTTTTAAAATTTTTTTCTGGAAAAATAAAACAGAATTGAAGTTAAAAAACAAGACACAAGAGAGTCTTCACTTGTGTCTTGATGGTTAAGCTAAAATGTAAAAACAGATTTTAGATCAATGATGAGATCTTCAAAAATTGAAACTTTAATTTTATCTTCATCAGAATATATCCCAGGCCTTCCATACCTTTTATCGTCATCTAACGTAAAAACAGTTACAATCTTGTTATCCGGTTCTACTATCCAGTACTCTTTTACTCCTGCCATCTCATATAGATTAAATTTTTTAATTTTATCATTTCTGGCTGTAGAAGGTGAAACAATCTCTACAACTAAGTCCGGTGCACCTTTACACCCTTCATCATCTAATTTCGACTTATCACACACTACTACAATATCAGGTTCTACAACCGTTTCTATGTCATCATCATTTTCGTTTGCTTTAGGAAGTCTTACTCCAAATGGAGCACTATAGACTTTACAAGATTTATCTTTTAAATACAAGGAAAAAATAGTTAATATCTCTCGTAAGACCTCTTGATGTATTCTTGAAGGCGGAGCCATGAGATATGGATTCCCATTTATTAACTCCCAGCGTCTATCATCTTTCCATTTTTTATAATCGCGATACGTATACGTCTTATTTTCATCAGGTAAAGCCATATCTTTCCCTTCCTTATTTACGAAATTTAAAAGCGTTATTTTTGTGTATTCATATCAACATTTCGGTGAAATTTTACTATACCTAATCTATTTATTTTTTTCAATCATCTCTTCTACTTCTTTTGCTCCTTCTTCATACAATTTTTCTTCGTCTGGAGATAATTCCTTCAAAAGCCTTAAAAATTCTCCGGCATGCACTCTTTCCTCGTTAGCTATATCTACTAAAACATCTTTTGCTAATTTGTTATCTGTAGACTCTGCTAACTGCATGTATAACTGTATAGCCTCATACTCTGCCGCCACCATAAATCGTATAGCTCTTATAAGCTCCTCATGTGTGATCTTGTTTTTATTTGCAAGCCCAGCAAATGGAGTACCAAAATCAGGCATATTGTAGCCCCCTTTTATATTTTATTCGATTACACATCCATTATACCATAAGAATAGCAATTTACCTAATTTTATCAATTTAACTCAAAAGCCTTTTCTAGTTGAATCTATAACAAGCTTACATCTTCTCCTGTAATAACTCTATTCATGTTTCTTACAGCGCACATATTCCCACACATTGTACATGTTTCACTATCATGTGGTAGAGATTCACTTCTATACCTCTTTGCCTTTTCAGGATCTATAGCTAATCTAAACATTTCATCCCAATCAAGCTTTTTCCTTGCGTAAGACATAGCGTTATCCCATTTTTCTGCATTACGTATGCCTTTTGCTAGATCTGCTGCATGGGCAGCTATTTTAGAAGCAATGATGCCTTCTTTCATATCTTCAATAGTTGGAAGCCTCAAATGTTCCGCTGGTGTAACATAACATAGGAAATCTGCTCCACTTGCTGCAGCAATCGCACCGCCAATTGCACTTGTAATGTGATCATATCCTGGAGCAATATCTGTTACAATTGGCCCCAATACATAAAACGGTGCACCATGACATAGCTTTTTCTCCAGCAAAACATTTGCTTCGATTTCATTTAGCCTCATATGACCCGGTCCCTCAATAATCACTTGAACATTCTTTTCATAAGCTCTTTTTGCAAGTTCGCCCAGCGTTATAAGCTCTTTTATTTGGCATGCATCTGTGGAATCACTTATACATCCTGGCCTCAATGCATCGCCAAGGCTTATTGTTACATCGTACTCAGCACATATGTCAAGAATATCATCAAAATACTCATAAAAAGGATTTTCCTTATCATTTAATTCCATCCACGTATATAATAAAGAGCCTCCGCGAGAAACGATATTAAGAAGTCTTTCATTCCTTTTAAAAATTTCCGCTGTCTCTCTATTGATGCCTGCATGAATGGTCATAAAATCAACGCCGTCTTGTGCATGCCTTTCAACGATTTTTATAAATTCTGAAGGAGTAATATCTTTTAAATCTTTGTCGTAATATCCTAGAGCATCATATACTGGAACAGTACCTATCATGGCTGTAGAAATACCTATCAATCTGTTTCTAAATTCAAAAGTTTTACCATATGAACTTAAATCCATAATTGACTCTGCCTTCATTTCTATCGCCTTTTTTGCCTTTTCTAATTCTGCATCTACATTGTTGCAGTCCCTTGATACACCTAGGTTTACATTTATTTTTGTTCTAAGGCCTGCCCCTACACCTTCTGGACTAAGTGCTTCATGGTTTTTATTCGCAGGTATAACTACTTCACCAGAAGCTATCTTACTCAGCAATAAATCCACTTCAATATCTTCTTTAGCTGCCACAACATTCATCTCTTCCGTAATAATTCCTTTTTTTGCTGCGTCTAACTGTGTAGTATAATTCATCATGGTCATCCTTTCATAAATTATTTTTTTGATACTTGTAAAATGAAGGGGAGAAAGAAGGTAGTATTTAATATCAGAATAATAAAAAAGCCTTACCGCATGGTAAAGCTTTATAATAACAAACATTTGCTTCCCTACGGTAGTATTAACTACATCAGGTTCTAAGGGTCAGGTTTTACCTTCTCAACCAAAATGGTTCCCCCGCAAACTAATTTCACAAGTATTAAATTTAATCTAATTATACTTTAAAACTCTAAAATTGTAAAGGCAAAAAATTGTATCCACAGTATTTTAATAATAAGCCTCTCTCATTTAAAGTATCATATAATTTCTGTATATTCTCAAGTTCTAACTGTAGTCTTGCTAATGTGACTTTAATTTTATTAATATCCGTCACTCTATAATCTTCCCTTCTCTCAATATTTCATTTAGCAGAGATTTATAAGCTTCTTTTTGCGTAACTATGCTTATTTTATAAGGCTTTGCAACATTTTCAACATCAATCAACATTGTCCAATAGTTAAATTTACTATCATCCCATCCATCAATAAAAATATCAATATCAGATAGATTATCAAAACGGTCATCTCTTGCAAGTGAACCATACAATATAACCTTATCAACAAAATACTTTTCTTTTAATATCTTTGCAATTTTATATACTCTATCAAAAGCCTCTTTTTTTCTATACGTTTCTATTTCTCTATCTTTCTCGACTTTTATACGCCATGTTTCACGTATATTTTTTCTCTCTTGATCCGAAAGCGGCACAATATCACCACCTAAAATTTATACGGCTTAATTTTATCATTTTACATCAAAATAATCAATTCACTTAAAATATATAATAAACCATCAAAAAAGTGAAGGGGGTTCCTTCGCTTTTAATTTAACATTCACAAACAGGCTTAACGTTTATATTTGACCTGTATTCAGTTTCTGCCCAAAATATTCTATCTGCAACCATAGCTTCAGGGTTTAATTCTACACCCTTTAATATAAGCTCTTTAAATTTATTGTATCCAGCCATGTCTATCAAGTGACCTCCATGAAGATATACTGGTTTATGATTCAATACATCCGCTGAGAAATCTTGCCAATTTTTAAGTATGCCCAGCACTACATCTTCTGTTACCCAATTCAAGAAAATCTTTCCCATGCGAGGTGTCTGTTTTCCGGTTCTGCCACCAATGAGGACTCTGTAGAATTTCTTAGGATTTCTAGACCAAGCGCCTGTGGGACATACAAGTGCACACTCACCACAGCCAACACAGCAGCACGAATCTTTCTCGATTTTTCCATTTACCATGTATAAAACACCTGTAGCATGTTGTTTACAAGCCTCGATACATTTCTTACATCCTATACAGCGATCGTAATCATATTCTGTTTTTGTAATGCCTATAATTCCAAAATCGTTGAAATGAGCCTTTGCACAGTCATTAGGACATCCGGCTATGCTTACTTTTATATGATAATCACTTGGAAAGATGATTTTTTCAATTTTTCTTGCAAGTGATGTTGTGTCTATATTTGCCTTTATGCAATGTTTATTTCCTATGCAAGCCATAATGTTTCTAGAACCTATCGTTGGATATCCATTGTCATCTACTTCCATGTCAACACCACAAAGGTCTACTTCTATCTCTTTAATGAACGTCTTTATATACTTATTGACTTCATCGATATTTTCGTACTTTATTCCAGGTATTGATAAAGTTTGTCTTACGCCAAGATGAAATTGTCCATTTCCCCATGTTTTTGCAATATGTTCTACATATGACAGATATTTAGCATCCATTACACCGCCTGGAACGCGCATCTGCAGCATGAATTCACCGCGGACTTTCGATTGCCTGTAACAATTTCTGCGGACTTTTTTTACATCTATATCATAGTTCATTACATACACCTCCACATTTAATCAAGTAAATCCTTCGCTTTTGTGTAGTTAAACACAGGACCTTCGAGGCAAACATACGTCTCGTTTATCTTGCAGTGACCACATTTTCCAATTCCGCAAGACATCTTTCTCTCAAAGGAAACCCAAATTTTATCTTCTGTTACCCCATTTTTCAATAATTCTAATGCTGTAAAATGCATCATTACTGGCGGACCAACGACAATGACATTGTAATCATCAAAGCTATCAAATGGTATTTTACTTATATGCTCTGTCACCAAGCCAACTTCAAATCCATCGACTTTTTTCTTATCAAGAGTATATATAGTGTTAAATTTTGTCTTAAAATTATTTAAATCGTCTTTAAATAAGACGCTGTTTTCATCTTTAAAGCCTGCTATAAAGTGTAGCGATTTTATTTCTTCCGAATTATCATAAAAATACTTAAGTAAGCTTCTAACAGGCGATACACCTGTACCACCCGCTATAACAACTAAGTCTTTTCCTTTATATTTGTTAACGGGGAATGAATTACCATAAGGTCCTCTCATGAATATTTTATCGCCAGGAGATAAGTTAAATATCTCATTTGTTACTTTTCCAACTTTTCTTATAGTAAATTCCATCCAATTGTCACCCATAGCGCTTATTGAGATAGGTGCTTCACCTATCTTTGGAATGGAAATTTGGAAGAACTGCCCATGCTCTGCTTTTACATCAACTTCAACTCTAAATGTGTATTCCAAATTCGTCTCATGAACTATTTCAAGTATCTTATATGGCTTAGGCATGAAAATATTATTCATTTATGCTGCCTCCTTTACCCGACTTCAACTTTTCAACTGCATCGTATAAACGATTTATCGTTGTCGAAAAGGATATTAACTCTGGACATCTTTCATCACAGCGGCCGCAACCGACACACATGTTTTCCGTTTTAAAGCGAGCTTTATAATCATATACTTTATGAAGTGTACGGAATCTCATCCTTTCACCGGCAGTTTTTCTAAATACATGGCAACCCGCCATCTCTGTAAAATCCTTGTGCATACAGCTTGCCTGCACTCTTCTTCTTTCGCCGACATTTGCATTTTCACTGTAAATTAAATCAACTGTATTAAAACAGCTACATGTTATGCAAGCAGCAGTACAAGCACCGCAGCTTATACAGCGGGAATTAAAGCTTTCCCACATGTCAAGATCATATACTTTTTTAAGTAGATCTGTATTATCTATTTCTGGAACATGGACAACCTTCGGATTTGATTTTACGAATTCAGGCTTAAAATCTATTTCTTTCTTATCTTTAAATATGTCAATAAATTCATCATCTTTAACTTCAACCATTACATTATCATTATTAAATCTTATCGCTAGACTATAGTTATCTGTTTTATTGGAGTTCATGGAAACGCAGAAGCAGGTATCCCAGCCATCTTTACATTCCATCAAAACGAATTTTACTTTTTCACGGAGTCTTTTGTAATAAATATCTTCTGTATCACCATTTTGGAGGAAAATCGTATCAAGTCTTCTTATGCCATTTATATCACAAGCTCTTACAAATAATAGTATTTTTTTATCAAATACCTTGCTTTCTCTGTACTCATCCTCTGTGAAATAAAACAAAGCTTGTGTTATTGGATATATAACTTCTTTTGGTGAAAAATCGGATTTTTCATCGTATACAATGTCCTTCAAAGATTTTATCTCATCGTATCTTATAAGATCTGTGTCAGAATACCGGCCACGCTTTTCAAAGCGCTTCGGTGCATAAATTTTATAATCTTTCTTCAGTAGATTTAAAATATTGTCAAAATCTTTATTCTCAATTAGATATCCCAAGTTCTCTCCTCCTTTGAAAATTGAAAATTATTTAACATATTTTGATATAATTATAACATCAAATATTTAACGAGTATAATAATAAAAATTTATAGAAACCATAACAGGAACTTATATGTCGGATATCTCTTTAGTTGTTTCAAAGCTTACATAAGCTAAAATTTTCACCGTACTTGCATTCATAATAGAATAGTAGTATCATTATGTTGTACCCCGTCATAGAGGGGGGTATATATTATTTCATTTTTAGGAGTGATAGTATGGCTATAGGTGTTAAATTAGTTAGCAATGAAGAGGCAAGTCCAGAAGTAAAGCAATTATTTGAGCAAATAGAAAAGCAGATGGGATTTATTCCTCCAACAATGCGTGCAATGGCAAATAAGCCAGAATATCTTAAACTCTTTCTTGAAAAATCACGTGTTGTAATGGGATCTGGCAAGATAGACGGAAAAACAAAACTTTTTGTTGCTTTAACTGTGTCAATTTTAAACAATTGTGAAATGTGCATAACTACATACACCAACAAATTAAAAGAAGCGGGCGTAACTGATGAAGAAATAGTTGAGCTTTTATCAATCATCGATCTAGTCGGTGGTTTAAACCACTTCAACAATGGACTTATGATAAAGCCATCTGAAAAATAAAGTGCGCTTTCACTAAAAAAGGCTTTCCTTCTCCTATGAGAAAAGGAAAGCCTTTTACACAATATTACGGTCTGTAAAATATAACCTTAAATAATTCTGCTTCTTTATCTTCAATAAATTCAGGTTCTTTGATACCTGCTTTCTTGCATTCCGCTATCATTCTCCTAATTCCAGAGCCAATTCCTCTGTATGGGATTTTCAATTTCGGCAAATATGATAGCAATATAGGATTCCTTGCAATCTGTATTCCTCTTTTTATATTCTCTATGTCCGCAGTATTAGGTAATTTACCCGGACTTATTATTTCTACTCTGTCATCAAACACAAACACTCTAATGCTGCTTTCGATAAAATAATCTCTGTGTACAATTGCATTAATAACTGCTTCTTCGAGAGCAATTTCGGGAATCTCTATTATTCCTTGCAGATTTACATTCTGTCCTTTCTGGATTTTTCTTAAATTTCTCTTTAAAAAGGCAATAGTATTTTTATACTGCTCAAAAATAGTACCTTCTATATTTTCATTGTCAAGATACTCAGTTCCGCTTACGTCATTCCCTATAAAGCTTACCGCTTTAACTATAAATTGCGGTTTTAAGCGTTCTGGCCTTTTGCCAAACAATAATAATCCAGCCAATGTCAAACTGCTGTCTTTCATGAGTTTTAAATTATTTAAAAGCCGCTCAACGGGTATCCCATTTTCTTCAATTGCAGAGCCGTATTCTTTTTCATAAAAATCTCTAAATGCATACATATCGATATCTTCAATTGAAGTATTGGGCACTACCATCTCATCTGCATAAATATTTCCGGATGATTGCATAAGCCGTCTCAATTCTTCCCTTGTTGCTCTTCTTTTGTCAGCACCAACCTTTATCCAATAATCGGTCCTATTTGCGGCATAAGGTTTATTATCACCTTTTGGCACATCTATAATTACAACCAATTTATCATCAAAAATTATATTTTGAGTCAGAACACTTATAGGAGGCTCAATTTTCTGTGATGCAACATTTGATATTATCTGATTTAAATAATTAATATCACTAACCCCGATAATTTCTCCATCATCCGAAACACCTACAACAATTTTTCCACCATCAGTATTTGCAAATGCACAAATTTCAGATGCCAATGCATCCGGACTATTTATCATGCTTTTAAATTGAGTGTAGGAATCTTCTCCTTTTTTAATCAGTCTAATAAGTTCATCAACATTAAAAATTTCCATAATAACACCACCAAATATATGTATGGTTTTAATCTATGCTATATATTATAATTATATCAAATATTAGCTAAAGTTCTCAAATACATATACAATAATGCAGGTGCTTCCCGTAAAAAGCCGTATACTTCTTCATAAAAATACCTTTTTACAAATACTCCTGAATAGCTTGCGTTTATTCCTGCTTCTTTCGCAATTATGCTTGCCCTTTTCAGGTGAAATTTGTTTGATACAATTATTGCTGTCTTTAGCGATTTTTCATCCATAATTTTCTTAGAATTTTCAAGGTTTTGTAATGTTGAATACGATCCGTCATCCATTAATACAACATTATCAGTTATACCATTTTTCAAAAGATATTCCTTCCCTGCTTCTGCCTCAGATATATCCTCACCAGGTCCTTTACCGCCAGATACAATAATGTACTTACCAAGTCCCTCTTTATAAAGTTTTATAGCTTCACTTAACCTTTCCTTAAAAAAAGGACTCGGATTTTTCCCGTAAACTGCACAGCCGAGGACAATAATAGCATCAGAATTTACCGGTTTTGCATTATATGCAAATGTAATCACCTGTAACTCTGCAATAATATTTAAAAGCACGACAAAAGCAGTAATTTTTATAAGAAGTTTCATCATAACCCCCAAAATTTCTTTTAAATAGAATTCTATATTGAATTTAAAAATCCCTAAAAAAGTGGCTCTTGAAACAATCTTTTGCATTAAAAATATATTTTAATTTACTTAACGTGTTTCACCTTAATTTCCTGTAGCGCCAAAATGGCTGCTCCCAAAGCTCCTACCAGCTGTGGCTCCGCAGGAATATGCACCTTGTCCCCTATTCGCTGCTCTATTGCCTCTACCACACCTCTATTTTTTGCCACTCCACCTGTCATCATATATGCACCCTTCCTGCCAAGCCTGTCAAGCAAGCCAATTGTTTTGCTGGCCACTGAATTGTGCAATCCCTTTATTATATCTGCCCTTTTCTTATTCTGTGCAATAAGGGATATAACCTCCGACTCTGCAAAAACCGTGCATATGCTTGTAATATTTATATCTTCCGTCGCCTTTTGAGCTTCTTCTCCCATCCTTTCCAGTGGAATTTCAAGGGCCTTTGCCATAACTTCCAAAAATCGTCCCGTACCTGCCGAACACCTATCATTCATTACAAAATCCACCACATTGCCATCTTCATCCAGTCTTATTACCTTACTATCCTGACCACCTATATCAATGATAGTCCTTATATTGCTATTTAAGAAATAGGCCCCCTTGCCGTGGCAAGTTATCTCTGTTACCTGTTTATTGGCAAAAGGAATATTAATGCGCCCATATCCAGTAGATACGATGAACGAAACATCTTGTGGAGTAATTCCAGCTCTTTTCAGAGATTGTGAAAAGGCCTTGTTAGCACTATCCACTATAGATGCACCAGTTGGTACAATGCTATATGACAGTATATTATAGTCTTCATCCAATATAACAACGTCGGTGGACAAAGACCCGCTGTCTATGCCGGCTACTATAGTTTTCCTAGTCCCATGTGAAGGTCTCTCCACCTTATTATTGCTACCCTTCAATGATTCCACAAAGGCACCGATCCTGGTTATAAGTTGTCCTTCACTGCCCTGGGTAAAATCGGTCTCTATCTTTAAGATGGGAAAGCGACAATTATCCTTTATATATGAATACTCATATGAATAGAATTCACAAAATTTTATAGTATGATACACAATGCCATTGACATTTGCCATTATATCCTTCAACATATCACGTCTTCTATCAATATCTGCCATGCGCATACATGGTATAGAGCGGATAAGGCTTCCAGCATACCACTCTATTATGTCCTGCTCACCTGCTGAGAAATCAGGAAGCGGCATAAAATTTAATAAATCCCCAGTACATGTATAATTTAACACCTCATCTGCCCCTGCCTTTTTAAGCAAATCAATAAGAGATGAATTGCATCTGGCTCCCATTATAGCCAGCCTTATACCATCGTTTCCCTTGGGCATATTAAATTGCCCGGCATTTTCCTGCTCTGTCGATATATATCTTATAAAATCCTGGACATTGAATTTTTTCCCATAGAAATCTGTAAATGTCTGTATAAGTTTTTTTATTTCGGAGGCATACATGGCCACTGACTGGTCTCCGCTTTTCCTCGGTAAATCCAGCATATATATCATTTTGCCATTTTCTGCGTTTTTCAGGACATCATACAACCGCCTTACGCTGTCACAGCAGTTTACAAGGATTATGCCATCATATCCCCCCTTAAATACTTCTGTCAGCACTCCCTTTACGTATGTACACACATTGGGATGCATATGGGCTTCGGTTATACCATTATCAATATATGATGGCTCAATGCGCACGCATTCAATACTCATGCTCTCCAAAAGCTTTACAGGTGTATATTTACATATATATCCTATGATCATAAGCATCTCCCTTACTTATCTAACATCTCCAAAAAAGCTTCCAGCCTGGTATTTATCTGTCCTTCATGATGATTGCGCCGATCCGCTCCATCGCCATCCAAAGCAAGAAAAGGTATGCCCCTTTCATCCAGTGCCTTTTTAAGCAGCATCATTCCTCCTGCTGACTGCTTACATCCCCACTGACAAAAATGTATTATACCGTCAGGTTGCAGCCTGTCAACTATGCTCATTATGCTGTCCACTTTCCTTTGATAAGGCCCATTGTTATTATTAAGAAGCATTTTTCTGGCCAATGCCCTGTACGGGTTTTCATAATCCATCTTCTCTAAATAATCAAAATTCAGGTCGAGTCCCAAAATTTCATACTTATGGCTGTAATTAAAGTACTGCTTTAATGCATATGGATAAAAAGGCACTATGTGCACCCAAAATACCCTCTTTGCTCTGCTGTGGGGAAAGCTATTCAGCTCATTTGCCAACATCTCATAAAAATTCAATGTTGGTTGAGTACCCATAAATGTATGATTGATAAACAACATATACATCTCTAACGTCAAGGTGGTAGGATGGCATTTATACCTCAAAGCATCAATATATCTATTCATATGTGCGTGAATCTTATTCTCCCTTTTTATTATATCCTTCAATTTATCCTCATCCATCTTTTTACCAGTTGCCTCTTCCAGCATCTTTACCATTTCCCTGAGCTGTTTTTCTAAATAGCTAATACTTTGTTGGCTATATTCAAGCGGCACATCTATAGAATACATGGGTATATGGTGATACCATGAAAGATATCTGAATGTGCTTATATTAGCATCGCACAGCATTGATGATGTAATCATAAACTTAGGTTTAGGTAAAAGACCGGCTAAAGCAGCTCCTATAAAACCCTTATGATAACTACAAAGGGTATCGGATATCCCGGACCGTTGGGCATAGTCTACATATACATCTTCGCAGTGAAAACCAACAAGGAAAGAAGAAAGGGCCTCTATACACAAAGGGTATATGTCCATAGCATGAAGTATTTCGGTGGGAGCAAACAAATTGACCCATGCTGACTGATCTCTATATATCAAAGGATTTAATATAAACTCCACACCTATCTTATTTAGGTAGTTAAACGACCTTGGCACTTGCTTGTCTCTAAATAGAGAAAAGTAGGCACGCTCTGCCTTCAAACCTAATATAATAAGCTTTCTGACCATCTCTGGGTCATCCACATTTTTCTTTATCCATCTTGCATAGGTATCTACTAAATCCATTATGACGACACCCCTATATACCTTCAATTAATTCTCAATAAACTAATTATCATAAAATGTACGTACTTATTCCTTTTTCTATTCCTTTCTTTCATGTTTTTAACTCTTCTATTCACATCAAACATCCTTTATCTTTTTATGTATTTTTTTATTGTGCTAATAAAAGAATTTCTTGGTTTAACTCCTATATAATTATAGAATATATCACCATTTAATAACAATATCTGACTATCTTCTTTAACACACCCGATACCTAAATAATTTACAATGTTTTCTCTTTCACGCGGATTATTAAAAATAATCGATGTATTTACATATATTGTACCATCATCTTTTTCTATAAAAGCATCCCTATTATTTTCATAGATGTTCTTCCATATTTCTTTGCCTCTTTCCTCATAATCATAAAATGGTTGATGTGGAAACCATTCAGGTACATTCATTCCACATTCTTTATAATATTCTTTAAAGATTTCTCTCGCCAAAAATAGACAGTCATTTTCTTTATAAAGAACATCCTTATTTTTGATTTTTTCTGCAATCCTATAAGAAAAATCTTTAAATAATGAATTGTCAATTTCAGACTCTATTTCATTTAGATATTTTTTAGATTCTGCATTAAATTCTTTAGTATTAAATTCGCTGTCAACCTGTATATAATATATTCTTCTCAAAACTTGACTTGTGGTATTAAATTCTCTTACATTTGTTGTCCCTATCATTACAGGGTGTTTCCCAGTTGTATTATTGCTAATTTCCTTAATAATATTTTCACCAGTTTTCCCAGTAAAAAATGAAGAGGGAATTTCATCTACAAGAATAGGTGCAAGATATTCAGAGTCAAAGTAGCTTTCTAATTTATTTTTATCGACTGTTCTTCCGCTTTGTATTAAACTATAAGGTATATAATATGGGCTGTTATTGCCAAGCAATAGCCCTATAAATTCTAATGCTGTTGTTTTGCCAGAAGCAGCCCTTCCTGCAATAACTAAAAATACCGGAAAAGTAGATCTATTGCTTTCTGAACTTGTTTTTAGGACAATTTCTTCTCTCAACTTCCAGATATAAGGCGACATAAATGAGAATAAAATTATCTCCATTATTTTGGACTGATATGTCTTGTTTGTTTTAAAAGTAAATAATTCATAGGCATTTACAAATCGATTGATTAATTCAAGATTTTTTCTTATATTCTCTATATCAATTTTTTCTGAAAATGGTTTATAAAATTCATGATTGTTTTTATCAACAACAGAAAGAGTATTTGTTTTATCCATAAATCTATATAATTGCCTAACATCATCTGTGATACTTTTAGAAGCTTTTGTTATAATAGTTTCAATTCGCAAAGTTTGCTTTTTTAGCTCATCGGGAGGTTTTAAGATATAATTATTTCCCTTCTTTTTCGTAATATGATTTATTATATTGGTTGATCTTTGAATCTCTTCTTTTTTAACTTCATACTGTTCTTCTAATTGTTGGGATCGGGATTTTAGTTCAGCCATTTGTTCATCTGTCAATACACAAAATTTATTGCGATTTATCTCTAAATCATTATTTAATATTTCTGATGCTACCTCTTTGCTAAACAATATTACAGAAGGATTCTTTAGATATTTTTTTCTTATTATGTCAGGAATATAATTAACTCCCGCTTCAAACAATGGTTTAAACCTCTGATTATAATATAGATCGTACTTTTCTACGTCATTATCAAATATAATGATATCTTCATACTGCTTTTTATTAATAAAAGCTTTTTCTGTAAGATTTGCAGAACCAATCACCACTCTTTTAAAGCCTGTTTCGCTGTTATTTAGAAGATAAATTTTCGAGTGAATGGGAGCATCTAAGGTAAATCTGATAGAAATACTTTCATCACAAATTTTTTCTTTAACTTCTTTCTGTAAGTCGTTCCAAAAGCCTATTCTTCCTTTGATATCAACAAATTTTTCTATACCACTTGTAAATGACGATAAATATTCTGAATCATCAATGCCAATTATAAATTTGACTTTTTTAAAGTCTTTAACGACTTTTGAAAAGAAAGCGGGTGAAGAAACATAAGTTACGGCATAGAATTCGTTGAAAGTATTTGTATCAAATATATCTTCAAATGTCATATCTACAATTTTGTCATCTTTAACAATACATAAATATTTTTTTATTGGATTATCATCGATTTGTACAAGCAAACTTATCTGCTCCATGGCGGCGCCTTCCTTTTCGTTTCACAATTTTTCATAACTTTATCACTTGTAAATGTTTGAAAAATCAGAACACTTTCCTTTTATAAGTTTTAGCATTTTTATTATTAATTGTTTCCAATACGCTTTTTGTCATAATCCCCTTCCAAAACATTTTCTATCCACTCTTTGACAAACTCCATCTGAGTCCTCCTGAAAGGTTCCATATCCATATATTCTCTTAAAGTTTTCACGTGAAGCCTCCCCATCTAAACACGAGGTGTTATAGATGAGGCTTCCTACTGCGTTAACAGTAGAACTGCCTGTCGTAAATACAGTCTAATCACGCAACGCAACCACATTGTGACTGCATAGCTTTAACCAGACTAATTAATGTAGACAGGGTCTGCTGGCTCCTCGCTGCAATTTCAGGAACTTTTGCCTGATACTGCAACCTCTTCTTTTCAACAAGAGGGTTTAATATCTCTCTTATGAAATATCTTGCACCTATATTGTACGATGCATTTAAGTCCGCATGATATTTTTTACCTGTTGTAAACTCACATATATCTTTTTTGTTATTCCTTACTACTTTTCCTGTTCCATCAAATGCCAATGCTGATGAGTTTTTAGGGTTAATCCAAGATACTCTTATTCCATAGCTGTGAGCTATATCATACACTTTTTTCTGTATTGTTTGTTTTGCCCAAAACTGCAACTTTATTCTCGTTCTGCGGGCATAATTTCCTTTCGATTGTAATTTTCCTAAATGCTCAAATACTATTACATCAGCATCATACGATTTTGCAAATTCTATTATTTGGTGAACTGTATCATTGATGATTTGATTTTTAATGTTGTTTATTTTTCTCCATATGTTAGGTTTTCTGCCGTTACCTGATATTCTCTGTGTTTTTGCTAATTTGTTGATTTTATGAAATAGACGGTCTTTTTCTATAGGTTGGTTTATAAATAATCTTCCTATGACAGTTCCTTCATATTTCATAGCACTGCATACGGCAGAGTTTGTTAAGCCTAAATCTACAGATATTATTGTTCTATCTTTTAACGGCGTATTTTTAAATTTTATTTCTTTTTCATAAGTAAAATACAGATAATATTTTTTGCCACTCTTTACTAAACTGGGATTCATTTCTTTGAAATTTGTCATATCTCTATTCTTAAGATTATCGGTCTTGAATTTTATATTATGCCATACCCAGTCATTGTTTTTGTATACTTTAATTTTTGCTGTATTATTTCCTGTACGCTCAAACATATTACCTTTATAAAATACAGGAAAAGAATATCTGATTATACCTAATGTAGGTGGTTTATCTCTTAATGTTTTTCCTTTTGCTTCATATTGTGCTTTCTTGTTAAGATAGTTATTTAAATTTGAATGATAACTTTTAACAGCACCAAGAGCTTCAGATGATGCTGCTCTTCTTAAGTATGAAGGAAACTTATAGAATCTACTGTCAAAATCGTATTTTGCTTTGTTTTTCTTTGTGCCATGTATTAATTTTTCTATATAGTTTAACTGCTCTTTTTCCGTCGATAGTGTTGATATGATAACCCACTCATTCTCAATTGCATTGATTATATACGATAATGCTTTATTGTATATTGATATGGTATCACTGAAAGATTTATCTGCTATTTTGATTTTGAACTTTACTGTTTTGATGCATTTCATATCAACACCATCTTTACAAATTGAATTTTTACTATTATAATTATAACATTGAATATTTTAGTTGTAAAGGAATGATATTTATAATGAATATTGAATATAGAACAAATAGACATGCATGCTATAATTTAAAATATCATTTAGTTGTTGTAACAAAATATAGACATAAATGTTTAACAAGAGAAATATTAGAACGGCTAAAAGAAATAATAGAAAATCTGTTTTCTAAGTGGGATTGTATTCTTATTGAATTTAATGGAGAGGCTGATCATATACATATTTTATTTGAAGCACCTCCGCAAGTACAACTTTCTAAATTGATAAATAATCTTAAAACAGTAACTGCAAGATTAATAAGAAAAGAATATGCTGAACATTTATCTAAATTTTATTGGAAACCGTATTTGTGGAACAGAAGCTATCTTATTTTATCATCTGGAGGCGCATCAATCGAAGTTATAAAGAAATATATACAAGAACAAAATACACCTGATGATCAGTAGTTATGATGCCTTACTCCACTTAAACTTTCGTTATAGGTGCAGACTGTAGCTACTGTCTTTTGTTCAACTTTTACATCTTCACTTTCTTCAAAAATAAGTTTACCAAATTTAATTATCTGATGCCTCAATACCGGATTCGCAGAATTTAATACTACCAAATCTATATCATCTCTTTTAAATATAGAAATTAAATCTCCAATCAAATTAAGCTTATCCATATAATCATAATCATTGCCAAAAAGCACGGCAATATCTAGATCACTGTTCTTTGTATTATTGCCCTTTGCATATGATCCAAATACATATATCAGTTTTATATCATAATTTTTTTAAGTTCATCCAATGCACTCTTAAATATTTTTTCGACTTCACCAATATCTTTCTGAAACAGTTGAAAACACCTCTTAAAAATATATCCTCGACATACTTGTTTAATATAAGTTCCTGCTTTACGCTTGTATTATAATACTTTGCAATATCATATACTTTTATCCAATGCTACTCTTTTTTTATCTTTCTTCTTATACACCATGTTACACGTTTGTTTACTTGAAGGCTTCTCTTGTACTCTCTAGATGCATTGTACGATTAATCTGCATATTGCATCTTCTACATCATACAAGCACTAACCTCTTTCAACAGACTTTACTATCTATACCTCTTATGAGATATTAGCGATAGCTTAAGGCATGTAGTCTACATCCCCAAAAATCTCTTCTAAATACCCATGCTTTTTATCAGTTTTTTTGTTTTATTCTCTTTTAATCTATTTATTTCATCATCATGAAGCTTAAGAAAGTTATCAAATCTTTCAATACATTTATTCCTGTCTATCTCATCATTTTCTGTATTTTGCAAAAGATAAGGTAATAACTAATGAATAAGATTTCCCATATACTAAAAAACTGGACTTGTATCAATAGAGTAGACACAAGCCCACTTCTTCACCCATATTTACAATAATAAAATGTATTATTTAACTATCAATACACGCATAAACAACTACTTTGTGCCCTTTATAAATCATAAATTTCATTTAAAAAATCCCTTAACATAACAATTTTTATCCATCTATAAGGATTTAAAATCAGCAGATCATCATCACCAGTTATTATATAATTTGCATTTCCATAGACAGCTTCCTCAAGTATCATGTTATCCTTTTCGTCTCTACAATCAGTTATCTTATCGTATATAGCAGGCATAATTGCTTTTAGAGAAATTAATTCAACTAATTCATCTATTTCCGCTTTAGAAATATATTTTTCAAATTTAGGTCTGTTTAACACTTCTTTTATTTCAAGCAATTGCTCTGATGACATTATAAGTATATATTCGTCGTTAATGATATCTTTTAACAAAAACCTAGCCTTTTTGCTACCTAAAAAAGCACTTATAAAAATGTTAGTATCTACAACTATTTTAATTTTTCCCATATCTCTTCCTTCTAACATCCTCTACTTCTTTTGTTATGTCACCTAAAGATATTGGGTCCGTATCAGCTCTTTCATTAATTTTATCAACTATTTCAAGCAATTTATTGTTTATTTCATTTTGCATTCTTTTATAAATTATTTTTTTTTCTGCAAATGATAGACTATCTATTAAATTCCACACTTCGTTTAAATTTGATTTCATTGTTAATCACTCCTAAAAATCTTGACATTATTCTGATTTTCATAATTTTCTCCTATCCTTTATTTATCTTAATTTTAACATTTTACTTAAATATTATCAACCAATCATGTTTCTTCTAATATAAACATCATAATTATTGTAATTAATGAAAAGGCATAAAAAAGAATTTAAAGATTTTTGTTAAATCTTCAATTCCATTCTTCTATTTCTTGTCGTCATACCCAATCCCTCATAAAACTTAATAGCATCGCTATTAAATTCCCATACAGTTAATTCTAGCGCATCATAACCAGATTTTTTTGCATAATCAACAATATGTCTAAATAGCATTCTTCCTACACCTTTTCTTCTATGATTTGAGCTAACACATAAATCATCTATATAGGCAAATTTTCTCTGTATAAGAATTGGAATATTTCTCGTAGTCATTATCTCTATAATGCTGTAAGCTATTATTTCATTATTACAATCTTCAGCGACAAAAATCTTTGTTTTATCGTCATCTAATATCTCCTTAAATCTTTCTTCTGTAAATGGATTGTCCACATCCGCATACACATCTGGCCTATTTTTAACATGTAAACTATGTACTTCTTTAACAAGAGTACTTATAGATTCATAATCATTTTGCGTTGCTTCTCTTATTTTTATATTCATTAGATTTTCTCTCCACTTTTATTTGGTATTGGCAAAATATCCCCAAATATCAAACTATAAACAAGTTCCTTATCTACTACCTATTTTTTATTTGTTTCATTATCCTTTTTCTGCTGTATTAATTTAAAAATATTTACCATAGGCAATTTTACTGGCGGATTTATTCCAGAAAGAGATGTAACAGTTAAAATATATGTCCGTGATAACTGAGAAAGTGTCGTTAAACCATTTAACTCTATCGTACCTAGAAAATCCTCTTGTTTCAACTTTTGAATATTCCAAACAAATGCACCTTAAAATTCCATCCTAACTTTTTTGAAATTTTCCAAAGCTGTTCAATGGATGGGTTGTATTGACCACTTTCAAGTTTTTATACCATCGATTGCTTAATTCCCAATTTTTCGGCAAGCTGTTTTTGCGTAAAATCATTTTTAAGTCTAAATTCATATATTTTCATAGAAATATCATACAATATATCATCTAATTCAAACATTTCTTTTGTTGATTCATCAGCTAACCCATCAATTAACTTCCATGCATCTCCTAATTCAAACTTATTGTCTATAATCTCCATAATAAAATCCCTCCTCATTTTAATTGCGTTACAGAAGGCTAGTCCAGCAGATCTCTTATTTCTTGATATGTAACCTTCAGGTTGTTGATACAAGCAAATTCCACTTTGTTCTACAGCCTGATTTCTCGAATACAATAGCAATTTAGAAAGTCGAGTACACCTTTAATATCAACATAATGTGCTTCATGCATTTTAATCTGTAATTCCTTAGGAAGAAACGGGCTATATTTTGACACAAAAAACTCGTGGTCCATTGTATAAGGTAACAAATCACTCAAAGACCAATCTTTCTGTCGAATCTCCTTTAATATTTCTATTAAATCAATATTGTCCAAAATAGAGATACGCCCAATACCATCAGTCTTATCTACATTAACACCATAATAGCGAAGCATCCAAATTAACGTTTGAAAAATGTTGGTCCCGGTAAATGTTTCAAATAATAGTTCGCCATTCATCCTCCATATTATTCTCTCATCTGGTCTTACTTTATAATGACGATAAGGCGCACGCAACTCTTCTAAAGTATAGCGACCATTATCATTGATAAAATCAAATATGTAATCTGAACATAATATCTCATGCATATGTTCAGGAATTCTTCGGTGCAATCGCACACCCCCACCTGAATAATTAGGTGGATGCCCATCCACTGCTTTCTGCACATATACCTTGCTGCGTTTAGCATCTACTTCTTTGATCGTCCACAATCGCCCAGCAAGTATGATGTTATCTCCTTCATTTACGAATGGCGTTTTTTGAATTTCCCCAATTTTTTTAATTCCATCTAATACTTCATACGAATCTTCAGTCATAAAAACAGAATAGAAATCTTTTCCTCTAAGCAGTCGTTCCCCTTCTAATCCGACAATCAACTGACCTGTATCACTAAGTTGTTCCAAATAATCTTGCTTAACCATATGTTCAATTAACAGGCGAATATCTATTTCCGGTAAATCATAAAACGCACGATTATGTTTCAACAATGTAATTAAATCTTCTGGTGCAACGCCGTTCATTTGGTGGCACATTGAAATAATTTGATGAAACAAAATATCATAAGGACGCGGATAACCTTTGCTCGGCTCTATCCACTTTTGTAATAATAAATCCATCACTGCAATAGATTGTAATAACCCGTACTTATCTGCTGTATATAATTGCAAATACTGATCTTTACCCTGTTTTCTGCCTGACCTTCCTAACCTTTGTTTTAAAGATGAAACAGTAAAAGTACTATCCACTTGAATAACAAAATCTATTTCTCCAATATCAATTCCTAGCTCCAATGAGCTGGTTGCTACGATACTTTTAGGCACAGTAGATTTAGCCATCATCTTCTCAACAAATTCCCGTTCCGCCTTAGCAATCGAAGAATGGTGTGCGTAGTACATCTGCCCTATTCCATCTCGTTCAGCCAAACGATTTAAAATAACTGTTGCTTCTTCAACAGCACCTCGGCTATTAAAAAAAATTAAGGCAGAATGATTACGGGTCAATTCACGTATATCTTCATAAAGTTCGATAGGATAACTCCTCATTTTCTCACTGTCAAAATGCATCAAATTATAATAAAGATCTTTATCACTTTCTTTTGCCTCGATAATTTCAACGTTATCTGGATCTCGGTAATTAACCCAGTTCTTAACTAACTCAAAATTATCAATTGTTGCCGATAACCCAATAACACGAGGCCGATCTTTGGTAAATCTCTCAATGCGAGACAATAATGAACGTAGCTGAACTCCACGTTCTGTATCAATAAAAACATGAATTTCATCAATCACGATAAATTGAAGATACTGAAACAACAAACGCAGTGCATGAGTATGATTTATAAACAAGCTTTCAATGGACTCAGGTGTGATTTGCAATATACCAGCAGGATTATCAATAAGCTTCTTTTTACTATATTGACTAACATCACCGTGCCAACGATGAACCGGAATATACATTTGATCACATAATTTTTGAATGCGTTCAAATTGATCATTAATCAACGCCTTCAATGGTGATATATAAAGAACTTTAAGGGTATAAGGCGTTGTTTCTTCAATTTGGCTAAGAATAGGCAGAAACGCTGCTTCTGTTTTCCCAGAAGCTGTAGCTGACGAAAGAATCACGTCCTTTTGCGTATTCATAATAACGGGAATTGCTTTCTCTTGAATAGGTGTAAATCGTGTCCAACCCATATCCCATATTTTCTTTTGCACAGTATCAGATAACATATAAAATATCTGGCTCATTTTATCCCCCTCGTCATCACATCATAAACGGCGTATTCATCGTATCATTCACATGTAAAAACACTTTACATCACTAAAAATTACCACGTTGAAAGCGATCATGTATATTAACCACTTTTCGATCTATCTTATCATCTTGTGGTGTTACATTAGAAGCATCAAATAATTCTTTCCAATCTGCCGTCGGATTTTCAACAAGAATATTTAAACTACTGATAAACTGTCGAATAACGTCCCCCAAGATGATTTGCTTCTCTGCACCCGGTCGTTCATAAAAATGAATCAAAAAATCACGAATCTCTTCGTCTGTTATCATTGGTTCATAACCGTAATGAGCTGCGTGTATATCGCGGATATTCAATAATAAAACCAGAGTTTCATTAGGAGTAATTGGCGTTAATTTAATTACGGGTTGCTTCAAATCACGGTATTCATCGCTTTGAACACCTGGTTTTAACCTACGTTCCAATGCTTTATAGCTGTAAAGTCCCCTGCGCTCATCTTCTAAAAACTCAGGTGTACCGCTGAAGGTAATATATAAACCTTCCACCGCTCCTTGTAAAATATCATTATATATCATTAAAATATACTCATAATTCTTCTCTCTTGCTTCTCGGTGCGTAATTTTATATAAATTAACTGCCTCATCTAAATTAATGATTAATCCTGAATATCCTATTTGACGCACAAATTTCGACAGCACCTTCAAATATCCATAATAATTGTTATCATTGATAATTTCGCGAATTCCTAAATCACGAATAGCATCGGTTTTTGCCAGGTACTCCCCTCGTATCCATCTCAAAGCACGGCGTTGCTTTTCCCTGTCTTGCTCTACAAAACCCCGATAATAAATGCCTAAAACTTTTGCAAAATCATATCCCCCCGTTAACTCATCCAAGTGTGAAACAACATCAATAATTTCTTTTTCAACTGCTTGAATAAAAGTAGGATCATTCAAAATAGGCCCGTCATAGCCCAATTTTTGTACCACCTGATTTTGAATATTTGTTATCCACTGGTCCAAAATCGCCGGTAAAGCATTACCATGTGGAACTGATTTAGTAGATAAGTTCCTCATTAGCTCGCTGTACAAAGCAACAGCTTGGTTATCATTTCCGTATAATCTCCTATGTGGAGTAAAATCAGCTTTTGCAACGACAAACCCTACATCTAGACCTATCTGACGAACAAAATTTTGCATAAAACTTTTGCCAGTTCCGTATGCTCCAATAAAAAATTTAATTAACGAACTTCCATTTTCCTTAATATCCTTTAGATCCTCTTTTATTTGTCTCATTTCAGCTTCACGACCAACTATTATATATTGAAGGCCTCGACTGGGAACTACCCCACCAGCTAATGCATTTAAAATATCTGCTGAATCACGCCTTTTAATTTTCATATTGCTTTACTCCTCTCTATTTCCTCCAATACACATACTAATTCTTCGTTTATCACATAATCATCGCCTATCTGTTCAATAAGCACATCATCTAAGTATTCATCTGCTTTTGTATTGATTTCGTTAATAAAAACCGCAGCGGGAATTCCTTTTTCTCTTATCTCGTCATTCACCACGTCGATTCTTCTCCTCTTACTAGAGAACGTACTAATAAATTCAATTTCTTCTTCCGTCAATGAAGAAAGAAATCCCTCAACATCCACATCATCGTCACTCAGTGTAATTGTCGGCCGCTCGGGAATATCAAGCTTTGTTTTCTCCACATTAGACATTGCTTTAATTTCTCTCTCTGTACTTTTATCCTCATCCTGCTCATCACTGGAAAACTCTGAAATAAAAGCCTGATGCCTTTGTTTCAATACTTCAACTTGTTTACCGTCCAATTCTGTTATCCAGGATTTGTTCGAATCATTATTAGCTGTTTTTGTTTCTAATGTTTCATTGGGCTTTGGAGGAATTTGACTCCCTTTCTCCTCAATTTTATCTGTTACAACATGCGAAAAACGACTTTTGATTCCTACATATTCATCAATTTCATATACTTTATTGCTTTTCATTTCTTCTAATAAACGTTTTTTGAAATTAGGTGGAAGTAACTCTTCATTTGCTTTGATTTGTCTCTTAACACCGTTACACAACCGAGTAACATTTTCAGAAACACGAAATAAAGCAGTGATCTCGTTATAAAAATATTCTGTCGGTACGTATTCCGTATATTCAATAACTCGGCTACCAACATTTCGACCAATCACTGCACTTTTAAATAAATAATACGTTGCCGTTTTTTTCTTTTGTTCAAACCAAGCCTTTTCTAAATCTAACCCTTCTTCAATGTTTATTTTTTGAAATAATTTTAATGCCTCCTTAAATGTAATATAAACCTTTTGTTTGTTCATTTCGAAAAAATTGGTTTCTGAATATCCTCTAATAACTTTTTGCCATTCTTTAATAGGTATTTGGCTAATATCTTTTTCATGGTCTTTAAATATTTGATAAAAATTCGTCTGATAATAAGGTTCAGCTCCTAATCCCCATTTACGAGCCAGCTCAATTTCATTTAACTCAATTAACATATCTCTAATCCACTCTGAAAGATATCTATCCAAGTTGGGAATTCTTTCTTTATATGCCTGTTGTAAACGAACCAACATACTGACATTAAATGCTGCATTTTGATTAAAAGTATAATTGATCAATTCATAAGCAAATAAAATCACATAGCTTAAATCTGTATCCAAATAATTCCCTTTTAACGTCTGATGTCTCCAATAAAAATACCATTTCTTTTGTTTTTCATCGAGATCTCGAAATGTCGTCCAATAAACCTGCAAAGGAACAAATTCAGTTTCAACACCCATTTGATTAGCATATTTAATCGAATCTTCCATGAAATAAGTCTCATGAGTATGAAAAGATATTTCGATAACCGGCCTGTTTAAATCTTTATGCTTAAATGATTTTTTAATTTGCTGAATTTCTTCTTTGATGTAAGAAGGTGTCTTGAGATATGCATATTCTGGTAAAATAATATCCTCTTCCCTGTAAAACATCATTTCGTTTTCTCTATATGATAAAACTGATTTTTCAGATTCGACTTTCTCAGGTCTGGTTTTCTCCACTCGTGGAGTAATTGATTGAAGTGGCTTTTCCTGCAAAAATTTTGAAGAATTCTCTTGGCTTTCGAGATATTGCTGATGCCATTTATGAATAAAAAACATGTCTATCCATCCCAATAATATTGGAATACCTGTCCAACTAAATGCCAAATAAAGAATGCCCCTTAAATACTTACCATAATAAAAAAGGTGAGCACCTAAACCACCAAAAAAGAACGCTAAAATATAACCAACTGTTTTTGATTTGCCCCGCTTCACAAAACTGTTCCTCCTTTTAACGATTACTGTATCAGTCATCGATTTTATTTTACCATTTCATTTCCTAAAATCCAACAAATATCAAGAAAAATTCGATATATTTGTATTTGTCAACAAATATTACATAATAAATAAAGGCACTACTTTCTATAGCACCTTTTTGTTCTAATAAAAACACAGAAGCTATTAAGTTTTCTAATTCTAATAATTCTTCTTTCTTATAAATTCTAATAATTCTTCTTTCTTATACTTGTTTATATCTAAAGGTGATCGACTTGTATAAACTCATCAGGCTCTACCTCTAAAACAAGGTCATTTACAATAACTGCATCGCCTGGAAGCCATAAATGTAGTGCCCAACCAACTGAATTTTCTCCGCTACTTCCCTGTTCTTTTTCAGAAATGCGTCTCCATGTATAAGCGACATCTGCAATAGGTTCTAATAACCAGCCAAAAAAACCTTCACTAATCTTGTCTAAATGTTTTTGTTTCTCTCTTTCTTCTTTTTCTTTGATTTTCTTATAAAAAAGCTTTTTTATTTCTTTATCCTGTTCTACAAAACGGGCTAACATTTTCTCCTCCATTTTTATACTTTAATAATTCTGTAGAATTTTGTTTTATTGAATTAACATTCGCAAAATTATTTCTTAAATTTCTTTAAATTACGATCTTCTATTTTTACATCTCTACTTTTACTTTTCTTGAGAAGCAAAATTCTTGTATTTTCATTATTCTTAAAAATTAACAACCAGGTAGTAATTCTTCTATTTTTTCTAATAATCGTTTTATATCAGGCGACTCAGCAATCTGCTGAGCATATGTTAGTACTTCAAAGTAAATTGGTTCCTGCTCCAATACTCTAATTTGTTGTCTAAGTAACTCTACATTTTGGTCTCTATCTTTTTCATCAAAATGAACGCCACCAAGTTTATTAGCAACATATTTGATAATTTGCCTCCTAGTCATGGGTTTATAGTTACCTATTTTTAATGGCGTACCATCTAAAAAAGCCCGAAGCCCAATAGGTACAGGCAGAGCATTAATAATCGTCTTTTCTCTTTCATAATTAGCTTTGATTTCCTCATCACTTAAAGCTCTATGATGAATATGAATCCCCATAATTTGTATTCCACTAATACGAGCTCCCCCTCCTATAGATATCACTCCATCTTTTAAATGATCTCCTTTCCCAGCAAGAAGAGGATGCACTAAAATTTGAGGTTCCTTTTGAAAGCCAACTATTTTCCATGCTTTTTGTAAATTCCCTTCTACCAGCAAAAAACGTAATTTAACACTTACTTTCCTTATCGTATGGTAACTAGGATTATCTTGAACACTCACGGCCACAATATCTTTAATTTCTTCATGAACAATATCAAGAAATTCTCTTATTGTTCTTTCCATTTTGTTTAATTCACCTCCAACCAGTCTTAATATTCAAAAACAAATCATAAATAAATGTTTTTGAATTCATCGTTTGCAAAGTAATCTTAACTAAAACAAGTTAATTTGATTTTCCTTTAAAATTTTCTCCAATGCGAAATCTTTCGGAATAAAATGTTGTCCATTCTCGTCGTGAAAAACCCATATTTAATTTACAAAGTATATATTCCTCAAAACTATCTTTAAAACCAACCTCTGACCTGGTACTCCGCTCTTTCGCATCAGAAAAAATGTAATAGTTACATAATCGTAATTTTTCAACGCCAAATGCCATTCAATTCCTGCCTTAAGTGCCATTGCTGTAAAACGATTATATTCGTGGAATTCTTTACTAAGCGGTCATGCTCAAAAGCAGGATTCCCTCAATAAGCCGCTAGAGACTAAAATATGCCATTTCGTGTAAACCGTTCTCGGAAACGCCAAAGAGATAAATGGGATCCATAATCCGCTTCGCTACTTTGATGAAACACATGAAAAAGGACAATAGGCTTTTTTTATGATATCTAGATTTTTTTCTAAACAATACCAATATTTAACTAGGTTCGTAACACCACCAGCGCTTTCTGCTTCAATCACAATGTGATAAGTTTCAGTATCAACCCTTAGGTCACCAAACTGAAAGTAGGTGTTACCATCAATAATTATCCGGTTGTCTTTTCCTTGTCCTTTAAATACATTATAACCATATTTATGTGCTACCTCCACAAACCTTTTAAGGATCTCACTTTCAATATTCATTCTTTTTCTTTGCATGATACTAAAACCTCATGTTCAAAAAATTATGCTAATATACTTTTTGGACATCTTTAACTTTTGTTGTGTAAAAAGTATTCACCAACTAATATGTCCCTTCATAAATACTTCGTTTTTCTCTCCGTATCCACAATTATTACGTCTTTTATACCCAATGTAGCGATGAGCTTCTCGCTACCTGTGATACTTAAACTTCAAAAAAACCATAGCCAACGGAGGTTTTAGCTCCAATACCATGTTGAGTCAATGCTTCTCTAACCCAACTTAAAGCATCTGAAAGCAGCTCTTGATGTTTAGTTGCCAAACAAAAATTAAAATCCGTTTTTTCCACTGTTAAAAACTTAATAGGATTGGGTAATTGACAATCAGTTGGAAACTCAGAACCCGAATAATACTGAGGGTAGTGGGGATTCATTATATCAATTTTTAATTTAATTTCGCTACATGGGTATGCGTCAAAAAATATAATTTTACCTTCATTTTCTTGAGTACCGAAAATTTCCCTAAATTTTTGATTTTGTAAAGCTTGCTGTTCATCATTGTTAAATCTACTCAGGATTACCCAATGCCTCGTAACACCTTTTAATGCACTTCCTGGTATATATGGAATCCCATAAATATGATGCAGCGTCATCGATGTCTCTTGTGAATGAGAAGAGCCAAGACCAACAACAAGGCGCCAGGAAGGCGCTGCATGAAAATTATCAACCTTATATCCACAATTTTCTAAACTTTTTATTAAATTTTTAAATCGGGCAGAAATATATAGTATTTCATTGCTCGTCTTCTCTATTTCATTGATTACCAATTTCAAATATTCTTGTTTATTATCTTCTTTTAGCTTTTTTGTTCCATCTTTTATTTCAAAAGAATGCGGAATGAGCTTTCCGAAAATAAGTGCTGGATTTTTGGTAAAACCCGATGAAGTATAATGAAAACTTTTTTCTTCTTTTGAATCTCCCTTATACATAGAAATTTTCTGAATTTCCTCAGTCAAAAGTGTAGCTGTGTCTAGCGGATTATAAAACTCATAGTTTGTATCTTTGCGTTGTTTCATTTTTCAATCAGTCCCTCTGCAAGCCTTCTAAGCCAATTTAAAAAAGCAAGTACTTCACTAGTAATATAACGATATTCTGTAGAATTACAAGAAATTACCCATTCTACTAAGTCATTTTTCTCTTGGGGCATCGTAATCCTTGAGGTACAACTGCTTTTTATATATTCTGTAATCTGTGTGTAAAGCAACTTATATGCGGTTTCTTTTTCAGATTTACTACTAACAAAAGCAACAGTTTGTCCAAGTCCATTGGTGAGGATCATAGTAGGGATTTTTCGAGCATACGAGCGATAGTTTTCAAGAAATTTCGAATACTTTTCCAAAGCCTTTTTAATATCATCCTCTAGATTAGCAAAGTTTTCCTTCACTATATATTTATCTGGCTCTTTAAATATTTGATCAAAACGCTCTAAAAGCTTCTGCTTTTCATCGACATCCGCATTTTTTCCTATATTATTTCTAATAGTTTCTAAAAATTCATTTAATACTTTCTCCACATTTCCATTATTACTTCTAAATTTTTTAGCATCACTGACACAATTGTAAGCAAATTCTGCTCTTCCTTTTTCTAATTTATTAATCATGGTTTGCTCGGACATTCTGTTGTCACCTCCTCTAAAAACTTTATCCTCGTAAATCCTTTACCAATAGTCTGATTTCCTCCAATTTGAATGACTTTAGTAGAAAGAATGCCCTTCTTAAAGCAATCAATTACTTTTTCAGCTTCTTCTTCCGAAGTATTAGCACTAAATGGCCTTTTTTCATTCTCATCCTTAATTCTAACAGCTGTGGCCATAGCAATTGAATATAAAATCGTATCTTGCGGCAAATATTCTTCAAACCATAAATTATCAGCTGTCCCAGTATCATCGTTAATAACTGTCCTTGCGATGATTTCGGTAGATGTTGAAACGAACTCAGCAAATTCATCGTCTGGAAGTATCACAAGGTCTTTTTCAAGTTTTTCTCTCCAATATTTGTAAGAATCATCCGGCTCTTGCGAAGGAAATATTCTTTGCGCAAACCATTTAGCAAGTTCTCCTGTGTCCTGTTGCTCTGTAACATCAAATGTAAATTCTTCCAATACAATTTTCGATGAATCCAGATGATTTAAATCTTTTGATATTATGATGTTCGACTTTTTAGGTAATGTATATTCCTGTATGCTAGTTGGAAAATCTTTTAAATCCGCTTTTGCAATCCCCATATCTTTTTTAAATCTTTCTAGCACCTGAGGGCAAGTAATCCACGCAAAAATACCTTTTAAAGACTTAACAGGAAAAAAGAGAATTTTTGCATCCATAAAGGCTAGAGCACCAGCATGCTCATTTCCGTTTTCAGGCCCGAAAATCAACTTTACATATTTTTTCCTTTTTTCATCATCTATTTCATTTTTTAATCTTAGCGAATTTTTAAAAGCTTCTCTCATACACCCTTTTATGCTTGAAGCCTCAATTTTAGGAAAATTCGTATACCTCTCCCTCTGAATTGGAAGATCCACAATACCAATTTCATCTCCGCTTCCTGGATGAAGCGGGGTTTCAGCGATCAAGAAAAATGGTTTAAATTTTAGAAACATGTCATATACCTCCTTCAATATTTCTTTTACTTTGTTTTTCTATACGGTAAACTTCATACTTACTTAAATCTTCTATTTTACTCAAGTTATTTTTAAATCGCCCGACATATTCGCTTTCGGCATTATGAACATCACTATCTATTGCAATATCTCCTACATAAACATCTAATTTTTCAACTCCATAACGTGTTTTTCTCTTTTTCATTTGATACAACATTCTTATATGCCCGTCTTTAAAGCAGTCAAAATTTTTTATATCTATCCCCTTTAATTCATGATGAAGTTTAGAATGCGAAGGATTTTCTTCCAAATCTTTCTTAAGTTTCATAAGATAATTATCTAACATTTGTCTCTTTTCTCGATTTAAACTAATATATTCTTTTGCCACCTTTGATACGTAAAATAGCTCAAATCTTTCTTTGTATTTTTCCCACAATGTTACTCCAAGTGGATTAAAATGGATAATGTCTTCCTTGCTAATTATACTCATTAAATCATCTACATTATTTAAGCCTTTCGGAAATTCTTTAATTTCGCCTTTTTCAATGCCCATAAAAAATTTTTCATTTTTCTCAAAAATATCCCAATTTATGTTAATAGGAATATATGGAATTTTTATGAGCGCATCAGTTGTTTCAAAAATATAATAAATAGGGCATTTATTTACTTGAGCAAGGATAGTTAAATAAGGAATGGTAGCTTTAAAGCCTCCAGTAATATTTATAACTACATCGTCCCAGTACTCATTTGCTATACTATAAACCTTATCAACGAGATGATTCATTCCCTTTTTAAATTTCTCTCCATCATCGACCACAAGACTTTCAACTATAACTATACTATTATTTTTAATATCTATGTCATTAAACATATTCATATTATTAAAAATAAATTCCTCCAAAATTTCTCCTGCAACCTTACTTAGAATAGTATCAGAGCATAGAAAATACATTTCGACATAATCCTTAAATTGCTCTTTTAATCTTATTATGCTTTTTATCTCAGCTGAAATATCTTCTTTGTCTTCATCATTACTCTTGTTTATCCATCTATTCAATTTTTCTTTTATTTCTCTAATTCTATCAATTTCTTCATTATATTTGTAAGCCTCTATATTTCTTAAATTTTCTACAAGTTTGGCAAATCCAACATCTTTATGTTGCTCCTTGTAATTTTCAAAAATCGAAGTGCCCACCATAGTTATTATCCTTTTCATCATCTTACCTCCCCTATAAATGATAACCCAAACCCCTCTTCAGCCTTTTCGTCAGAAATATTCTTAAAGTGGAAAGCCTCTTTTAACGTATTTAAGTCCATGTCATTAAGGAGTTCAAAATAATACACACTTCCTGCCGGAACTGCTTTGTTTAATGGCTTGGAATTACCCTGTGCTATATCCCAGCCCCCGATAAAAATCGGCTTTCCAATAGCACACGCAAGAAGTTTTAGTTTTATGCCCTTAAATTCTCCTATTAAGGTATTTTCATTTATCCAATAAGGCAACCAGCCTTTTTTAAAAATTGCTGGAGTAGCAAGATAAATCTTGAACAAACCATCGTTTAAATTAAATTTTAAATTTTTTAAATCATTAAAAACATCTTCGCCTTTCTCAAAAACAGCTGCTCTGGCCTTTCCACCAAGTTGCAAAACACCTTTTTCATCAAAACTATCTATCCCTTCTATTTCTACAATAAGTTCGGCATTCTCTTTAAGTCTTATCATTGAAATTCTGTATAAATGCCCATATTTTGAACTCTTAGTGTTTTCATCAATATTAATGCCAATTTTGTCCTCTTCTTCAAAATAGCTCTTACTTTCTATATAAGAAAACTCTTCTGCTTTTAATGTTAGATACTCCTTAAAATCTATAAAGTTAAGCCACCCCTCACTATTATCTACAACTCCTTCTCTTCTCCATAGAAGTGCATTATCAAGATTATAGTTACTAATCATTAAAGAAGGTTTTTTACGAAATTGTAAATAATGTAAAGTTTCGTTGTCTCCTTTTAAGCATACCAGATCATAAGGTACTTTAAAAATAGATTTCCCATTTTCTGCTAAGAAAGGACCTTTTATAACAATCTTACCTTTTTCTTCTTGAGTTCCTATTATATCCCTATATTTACCATTATAAAAATCTTCCAAAGTGCCGTTTTTAAAGATCAAATAGCTTCTTACCGCCCCATAAACAGTAGACGGATAAGGCGGAAAAAAAGAATCAGACCACGTATCTTCTCCTTTAAAAAAAGGCTTCGGCGTTCTAAAGAATAAAGTATCCAACGGTTTTATTTTTATAAGCACTATTCTCCCTCCTTTCCGATAAAAGCAGATATTTCGATTAGTTTTAAGAAATTGTCAATATCATCATCATATTTGTGATATAAATTTTTAAGTACATCGGAGATTTCTTTAGAAATATTCTTTTTTTCTTCTTTCCCGATATTTCCACTAACAGTATCGACGGCTCTTAAAACAACTCTTTTTATCTCCGTATTAATAATACCCGTTTCGGCAATATAATTTCCGCATTTATCTTTAAGTTTCGCAAATTCTTCTGCTAGAGTATAAACTATTCTTCTAGAAATTCGCACCCCACTTTGATTCCTTCTAAAGAGGTACGATAATTCTTTCAATATCTCCAGAACATCCATATCACCGTATTTCCACTTGCTTACTATTATTTTTTCTTCTCCTGAACGCTTCAATAATGAAATAGCAAAACTATCCTTCTCAGTATTGCTTTTGGCTTTTTTTTCTGTTTCTCTTACTTTATCCATAACCATTTTTAACGGCGTTTTATAATGAGCAATCACTACCCCACAAGACGCAGTTGCGTTCTTGCCCATTGTTAAAAGTAATTTTCCATCTTTTTCAACAAAACCTGTGTTATTACTCCAATCTACTTTGATTTCATTATTTTCTATCTTTATATGTCCTGAAAAGGCTGCTCTTAATCTTCTCATCACTTCAAATAGATCTTTTAAATTAACGAAAGCAAGCACATCGTCTCCACCTGAATAAATTAGTTTACCTAAATGATCATCTTCAACTATTTTCTTTACGAACTCAAGACTATAATTTCTCAAAGATAGTGAAATTAAAGAGTGGATCGTAGGAGCAAGAAGTTTATTCTTTATAGATGTTTTTAACTCTTCTTTCACTTTATTAGGTAATTTATTCCATAAATCAGAACCATATATATGCTCAAAGTTGTGTAACAATTTACCTGCAAGCCATTCTCCCATATTATCTCCATCAAATAAAACAACGGCGTAGTAAGGATTAGGCTCCCCTACTTTGTCTGTAATTTGTTTAAGTGATTTTCTCAAATCCTCTATTTCTTTATCATCTATTTCAATACCAAACTGCTTTTTGATATTTTCTGTACATAAATTTTCCTCAAAAAACCATTCTCCCTCGATATTTACAACATTATTAAAATCACCTTCAATTTTGTTCAAAGGCTTAACTTGTATTTGTCTTAGCACATTTTCTCCAACTATTTTTTTAATATCATCAATATATGCATTAAACTGTACTTCTGCATCTTTCAAAGCTCTCTTTTTAAAATTAGATGAAGCCATTTCTGCAGTAGATGGAAAAGTATAGTCTATAAATTTACCATCAACCTTATCACCTAAATATTTATCCAAAGCTCTTTTAACAAAACAAGGTATACAAAGTGCCTCTTTTTCACTTATGTATTTACCTACTTGTAAACTCCCCATTCCTGCCTTTATTACTCCCTCTTTTGTACCGCATATATTACATTTCTTCCCATATTCATTGATTTGGCTAAAATTCCTCAAATTTTTTCTTATACCCATAGACTTTTCAAGGGCAGAATAGCCAAGGTGATAGATTAAACCAACGTTTTCTTTTTGGACTTCCTCAAAGAAATCTTTAAAGTCCTCTTCAGTAATATATCTTCCATCTTTTTTAAAAGGCATAGCTACCCAGTAAATTTCAGGAAAATCTAGTGTCTGTTTTTTTATTACTGCATTACAATCCTCATCTTTCTTATCTAACCTAATTTTATCTATTAATTTAAACTTATTTAAAACTATATCAACCATCTCTTTCCATTTTTTTCTAACAATATCCTCCATTTTATGTGCCAATTTTATTATTTTACTTTCTTCACTTTCTGGTATCAAAGCCACAAATCTATTAGGAATCGTAGGCTGATCAATAAATGACGAAATAGAAGATTTCCTGTTTATATTACATCTTTTCAAATGCCATTCCATTAAAGGCTGAGCAGAAAGATTAGGATAAATTATGCTTTTAGGACCATACCTATCAATTACTTCTTCCATACCAATAAAAGTTAAATATGAAAGCAAAAAACTTCCCATAAATAAATCCTGGGTCTTTCTCGCTTGAGAAATAAATTGCTGTACTGGCCCTATAGTAAAGAGAAAAAGAGAAACGTTGCTGCTATTCTCAGCGAAACTCTCGTATATTTTCTCCTCCATCATGAAATCACCCTTTGTATAAAAGAATTTTGTTTATTAAAGTCCCACTTATAATTTTTATCTTTAGAATAATAGCTATTTAAAGTAGTCACTATTGGTATATAGTTGTCATACTCTTTTATTATAGAAACATAAATAGGAGAAGACATCCTTGGCTTTATATTTCCAAGGGATAAATCTCTATAATTATAAAAATCATGAGCAGCTTGGCTGATTTTTTTCAGCAATTTATTAATATCTTTTGTTTTTTTACCAAGTACAATTTCTTTTATCCATGGATAATTTCCTCCTCTTTTACCACTAACAATTTTATTTCTGGTGATTGTGTATACATTGGATTCTATACTGTTGTTTAACAAACTAGCAATATAACTTAGATCAATGGTTTGCTCTAAGGGTATATCATTTATTGAAACGGCTCTGACGCTACCAAACCCTCTCCTTGACCTTCTCCCATAGCCACCCAAAATTGTAGACAAAATAAAAATATTTTTACAGAGCTGAAGTTGCTTATCGTCCGGACAAGATAAAATTACTTCAAAAATATAATTAGAACTAATAGCATTTTTTTTATAACCATTTTTTTTATGAGGCAAGATATTTGCTTCTTCAATCTTCATAACTTCACATGGAACAACTCTTATTCCAAAATTGCTTTTTCTCTCGATTTTACCAAAAAGCTCTACTTCCTTCTTCTTTAATTCATTAAGATCATTTTCTGCTTTTGTTGCTCTCCACCAAAATCGCATCATTCCTTTGAATTCCGAAGGCCTTAATTCCACATCCTTTCCGTTTGAACCAGTCATGACCATTGGTGTTATTACTTTGCAGAGTATTCTCAACTCACACATCTTTCCCATCCCCTTGCTTTAGACTTATTCATTTAGCTTTATAAATTTATAGTCATTACACACATTTTAAAAATCTATACCCTCTATTTCATAAAAGCTGGTAAAAATTCTTTTTACTGTTTTACGAATCTTATCAAAATCTTTATTTGATAGCATTCCGAACCCATGAGTAAAGATGGATTTGTTTCTTAGCTGCACATTGGAGTATATTAAACCAATATTTATACCTTCCATCAATTCATCCTCAATAGCTTTTATTAAAACATAAGCATCAAACAATGCCATACTATTTTGAGGTAGTTCCGTATAAGTTTTGAAATTCTTAAAGGACTTGATATTTTCATTCATTCTCGATAATAACTCCTGTTCACCAACAGAAAAAAACGAATAATCAGGGGATGAGACATTAAACCCATATTTTGCTAACCTAACCTGAGCCATCAGTTCTAAAATACGATATAGGAGTAAGATTGCCACATCGTACTTACCTTCATCGCTTCTCCTTAAAGCATTGGTATATATTGAAAAAATAATGGGCGTATATAGATCTTTATTTGTGATATATTTCCATTCTTCATTTTTATCATTTAAATTAACTGATTCTAGTGGTTTGATAAGTTTATACTGATTAAATAAAGTATCATAGTATTTATACGCTGCTAAATCTTTCTCAACGTATTTCCAGGCTTTCATGGTATTGAATAATTTTTCGAATTCTCTAATACACTCATCAAAAAATAAGCAATCCCACAATCGATAAATATTAGATAATAATTTATAAAATGTATAATCTCTATCGGCAACCCTATCTTCTAAGTCCGAGAAAATATTATATGCCGATACAAATTCATTTTTATTGAAAAGCGCTATGGCTTTATCTTTTTCCAAATCTCCAAAAACGTGATAAGGATCTTCCACGAACTTCAATTTTTCTGTCCCTGGTTTTGGCTTTCTCATTTTGTTGTTATAATCACTAGCAACATAAACCAAATCTATTTTAAAATAAGCCCCTGCCATAGCTATGCCAGCAGACATTGACTTGGTACCGCCTGTAAAATCAATAGCGGTTTTGTCAGGACAACCCCACCTATCTACATATACTTTTTTTAGCACCCGATAAATATCGACGGGATCATCTTTAACTATCTCTTCCGCTGTATATTGTGATGGCAACAAGTTTGTCCATTTTATTACTTCATCCAAATTTTTCAAAGAATCCTCTGTATATAAAAACAATACCCTTTTGGGTTTTAATGCCGTAATAGTCAAAACTAGTGGTTCAAAAGACATCCCTAAAGACAATATTAGATTTTCGTACTTGCCTTGAATTTCATCGCTGATACTTAAGCGAAACTTATCCACTACCAATGGAAATATCTCATTATAATAATATTCCTCAGCATTTTTTGCCTGCATTGTTTCCCAAATCTCTGTTTTTTCTTTTAATAACCTTTCAATTTCTTCCTCAGTGAGTTTTAATTCTTCTTTCAACTTAAACCCTCCTCGCTGTAGTTTGTAAAAAACACGATAACTAATTAATAAATAAAAAATAACTACCACAAAATTAAGGTGGAATACATATTACTTTAAATACTCATCCAAATCTTCTATCTTATTAATCTCAAATATGTGATCAACTATTTTGGTTAATGTATGTTCATTGGCATTTTTTATCTTCTTTTTGTAGTCAGAAGAAATGTCTCCAAACTTTCTCGTTAAAAGCCTTATTAAGGTTTTGCTTATGACCTTTTCAATACCTTTTTCTTCTCTTTCTTTTAATTCCTTTTCCGTATATATTTTGAGATTAGCCTCTTTTTATGTCTTTATTATATACTCCTGGGTCTCTTCATTCACTATATCACTGTACATTTTATACACCTCCACAGCTTTCTTCATATTTACCCTAAAAGCCGCTTCCAATAACCTTATCTTCTCATCCTTATCTTTTACGCCATTTATGCTTTTTAGTAATTCTTCGAATGTTTCTCCAAAATATACGTTCTCGCTTAATAATATTATAGGATAATTCTCTTTTAAATCCTTCAGCTCTTTTAATACCACTAACTGTATTGATATCCATTCGCCTTTTATATAATATATACCATCACAGCTTTTTCTATATCTCTGTCGCATTCTTTCAGAAATTTAGTTAATTTTCGTGGATAGGAATTACTCACAAAACTTAACGTCACTTCTTCTATTTTTATGCCATCAACCTTTTTATTGGTCTTCTCATAATCATTCATCATGGATTTGTAAATATATGCGTAACCCAAACCTTTAAAATAATCGTCTATTGATAGATAATCTTCTGGTGATTTGTATTCTATGATGTTATACTTTTTAAAGATTCTCGCTATTTGTTTGTCAATACCATAGTCGTCATTCTTCTTGACTATTATCACATCTATCCGCAGCGGTTCTTTTGATAGGTACTGTTCTTGTATTATATCAATTTTATCTTTTTCATTTTTAAAAATCTCTCTGATAGCTGTATAAAAATCACTATGCCAATCATTGGTTATCTCATCCATAATAATCGCCTTCAATTCTCTTCAATCTTATCATACCATAATCTGTGTTCATGATAATGCACACTTACCTTTTTTAAACTGTTAAGCATTGGTTTTTATGACAAGGCCATAATAGTATAACTTGGAATACATAACGATTAAACACAGACTTTATAGATATTTTGTATGGTCCTATAGGGTATCATTATAGACATGGTAAAACAACTACTTTAAAAGTTCAAAAACGAATTCTATCACGTATCTTCTTTTTAGCACATCATGACAATACTGGTTTGTATAGTTACGCAAACAGCTATAGCAGCTTGAATCTCCTTCCTCTCCTCCACATTCACAACTTGAAACTAAATCTAACGTTTCTTTAAGTACTTTCTTAAAATTTTCTTCTTTGGCGATTCTTTTAACCTGACCGGCTCCACCAGGCACATCGTCAAATAAAACTATGGCAGGACTAGTTGGATCACCATTATAAGAATATAAAGTGCCATCAATATCCCGTCTTTCAATCTCTAACGCTCTGCAAGCTCCTTCTATTAAACCGTACAATAACGATTCCCAAAATCCCTTTCTACTGTCATGATACCCTATAAATTTTAAAGAAAATATATCTGTTTTAAATTCATATCCCAACGAATACCGATAAGAAATCCCTTTACCTTTGCACTCCTTTCCAAATTCAGTTTTATGAGAAGATAAAGGTTTGCCATTGTAAATCTCTGCATAACCACAACTTTCACAAACTATAAAACCCTTTTTTCCAGCACTATTTATAACAACCAACCTTCCATTACCCGCCTCTATCTCTACGTTAATCCCATTTAGGTCAAATTCAAGTTTTTTCTCAATTTTCTCCTCTTGGGCAAAATACTTGCGAGTAGTGTAAGTTCTTTGTGGCTTTATCAAAGTAGGCTTCTGCGGAGGCCCAGCTACAAAACCAAATTCTGGAGTAATAAAAGTACCGCGATTACGGCCAATCTTATTTCCGCAAAAAATACAAACATCAAATTCTTTTTCTTTGTTAGCAATATCACTGTAATAACACCCACAATAATCACAAATTGCATAATTATATTTTATAGGCTCTCTATCAGGCAATTTCTTAATATACTTGCTAGTCCACAGTTTGCCGCCTGCTATTACTTGGCTCTCAGGAGCATACTCAGATAGGGCTACCTTCAAATCTCTTGTTAACTCAAGCCCCTTAGCTTCATCTCCATGATGATTTATCTTTAATTCTACTACATCCACAGGAAAACCATATTTAGGTATAACATTGTTCTGTGATAAAAAGTCAATTATATAGCGTCTTTCTAGGGTATTAATTACCCGTCTAACATTGGAAGCTTGTTCATACTTTTTTCTTTTGCTATACTCTTCTTCTATCGCTTCCAATTCTTCTATATCATTCATTAAATGCCTTTCCGCTTTTCTCAATACCCCATCTTCTCCTAATAATCCTTCCACCCAACTCCAATCTTCAATGCCAATTTCCTCATGCATACTTTCTGGCACTATTCTTATAAGACTATCTTTCAACTCAGTAGGTCTTTTATTAAGAAAATCTTTTATAAGGGTGGCAGCTGATTCTTCTCCTTTTCTGAAAAAATTTCTAACTTCCCCAAAATACTCTGGATTATGCCTCCAAAATAACGCCAAAGCCACCGCATATACATGTCTTTTTATAATTTTTTCATTTGTAATCTCAAGATGAGGTGTTTGAATCTTACCATTAACAATTCCTAAAGGATTAATAAAATGCGAAAAATCATGAGAACGCCTTTGAGCAAAAGTAAGCACAAAAGCTGTTGAACTGGTTTTTCTACCAGCCCGACCAGCTCTTTGTACATAATTGGCTGGAGTTGGAGGCACATTGCGCATAAAGACTATTTCCAAATCCCCAACATCTACTCCCAATTCAAAAGTTGTAGAACAACTTAAAATATTTATCTCTCCATCATAAAATCTCTTTTGGACTTCTGCTGCTGATTCAGTAGTAAGTTGAGCAGTATGTTCACTTGTTTTCAACGTCAAAGGTAAAATATCAAAATAAAGTTTTTTATAGTGATGATCCTTTAATTCTTCTTCTGGATTACATTCCATCAATTGCCCATCACAACGATAAGTTGGGCAAACTCCTTCCACATTATGAAGCCATAACTTATTACATTTAGTACACCTATACCACTTAACAGATTTATCAATAACCGATGGAACCAATCTCCAATACCCCAAATTCAGACGATATCCTTCTTGAGGACTTCCAGAAAAATATTTCCTCCATGGCGACTTGTCCGATATTAGCAATCTATCCCATATATTTACCAAAAAATCTTTTACCTCTTCCTGATCCATTTTCTTGCCTTTCGCAACAGCTAAACGCATTAAGAAATCCAACCGCGAATTATTTTTCCCAGCACTTGCTGGAACCCAGCTATACACTTTTCCAGTTTCTTTTGAATCTCTTTTAAAATAAAACTCTCTATTTAACGGCTTAAAAAATTCATCCTGTGGATTGATACTGTCAGGAAAGCAAATAGCACCATTCCTTCTCATACTATCTAATAAAATCATAATAACTTTAACCGCTTCTTCTTCGCTAAAATTCCAATAACTACTAACTAATGCCTTAGGAGGGCGCCAATTCTCAGGCAAAACCGGTTCAAACCCTAAAAGTCCTAAAGCTTCTAAACTTGTATCTCCTCCACGACCCAAAAATTCGTATAGTACCCACTTCCAAGCTTCCTCTTCTAACTGCTGAAAACTTAAATCAGGAAAAATATTTAATTCCTTCATCATTCTTTTAAGAAACTCAACTAAATCTTCTACTCTCCATTCATTTTTTATTACTTTCTCCTTGTATTTTTCTAAGGCCATGATAATCAAACGTCGTTGTAAAATTTGATTATAAGAAGTTTGCAGGTAAGTAGAAAAGAAAGCCGCATCTTGACGACTGTCAGAAAAAATGAGCATACGCCGATTGCTTGTAACAAGAAAACTTTCATCACTACTATTTGTGCTCCATTCACTATCTTCTATTTCAAGATTTTCTTTTTCTTCTTTTCTATCAGGTATTTGTTGATAGAGAGCAGTGGCTAAAACACTTGTAGCAGCTTCATGCCCTAGAATAAAACGCCTAGCAACTGAACCAGTAGTATTAATAGTTCCACAGGCAGGACATTTATGCAAAATCCCATTTTTACTAGGACTTTTTATCACACGAATTTTATATTTCTCTCCACATTCACAAAATTCTCTTATCTCATTGGCAGCTTTAATAGCTCCACATTTGCCACAAAGAACATATTCTTCTACTTTAGAACTCATTTCTTTGCCTGCTAAAACAAGCTCGTCTTCATTGTCAGGCACAATTTCCCTATCTTCTGAAAGCAAAAAATACACTAAGTTATTATCATCTTCATAAAAACAATTACCTGGCTGCCTTAAAAATTTTATACCATTCCTCTCTTTTATTTCACCTACTAAATAGATTGCATTGCATCGCGAACAAGTAGCAATTTCAAAAACTTGATATTCTTCTCCCTTTTCATCTGCAACCCATTCTCGCCTTTTCAAAAAAACACGTTTTTGAGGTAATAAGGAAATAAATCCTCCTTCAAGAGCTCTTATAAACAAGTGATACCGAGCAGGAAGCAATGGTTGGTCACTAATTCCCATCTTAGCATTATTAGCTAAATATACTAAAGCTGCTAAACATTGTTCTTTATCTTCTTTCTCCTCAAATAATTCTTTTGAGACTTTTGCCAAATAACAAGGCTCCCTCTCCAGCATATTTTGTAAAGTAATTAGCCTTTCATCTTTCCGAAGAACTAAATACAAAAATTTTCTCCATTCTCCATCACAATTATTTAATGCTTCTTCCATAATTTCTTCTGGCACACCTAGTTTTCCACCTTCTTTGACTAACAGAGAAATTTTTTCCTTTTCTTCTCCGTCAATAATGTCGGCCCATTTTAAATACAATAATCCTTTGGGCTTCCCCCAGCTTTCTTTTGAAACAACTAGGCTTTTTTTCTTGCCAGTTACTACGTCTTGGCGTGTAAAGTCATCTTCTATCCACTCAAATTTTTCATCAAACAATCTCTCTGCAAACTCTGTAACTTCTTGAAAATCCTTTTCCCTATTTTCAACCAAAGTTGCACTGGTACCTATGCACTGCAAAACTCCTCTCTGGCTTTTTACTACTCTATCTTTCAATCTCTTTAAAAGCATAGCCAACTCAATTCCTTTTGCTCCAGTGTAAATGTGTATTTCATCAATAACAATAAATTTCCACTGGGCAGCATATTCCCCATCAAAAAATACATTATCCTCAGGTCGCAATAGCAAATACTCTAGCATAGCATAATTTGTAAGCAAAATATGAGGAGGAGACTCATGCATTTTTTCTCTTGAAAGTATTTCATTAGGCAATAATTCTTCATTAGGATTCATTTTTTTAAATCTCTCTACTGCTCTTCTTTCTTCAAATTCCGTCTCCCCAGTGTAACTGCCAAAAGTAACATCAGGGTAATTTTTCAATAACCTGCGCAACCTTTTGAGCTGATCATTGGCAAGCGCATTCATTGGATACAACAACAAAGCCCTAACCCCTGGACCTAACTCTCCTTTTTCTTTTTGCCTAAATAAATGATTGAGGATTGGAACTAAAAAAGTCTCTGTTTTGCCACTACCTGTACCTGTTGCAACAATCAAATTTCTTTTATTTTCTATTAGTTTTCGAATTGCAATTTCTTGATGAACATACAAATTCCGATCTATAGGTAATTCAGAAGTAGAAAGTTTTTGAAACTCATAAGACAAAATTCCCTCTTCAATCAAATTCAGTATAGATTTTCCGGTTTCAAAAGGTGGTGTAGCTTCTAAAATGGGACCTTTAACAAACCCTTCAAATTCTTTAAGTTCTCTTTTAAACTGCTCTTTTAAATCCACGTTATTAAAAGAAAAAGTAGTGGTAAGATAATCTAAATACCTATTTACCACAGCTTCCGTGGTTTTAATAGGATCTAACCTCGTCATTTCTCTCCTCTCCTTATTTGAACAAATATATACTCTGGCAGTATCACTTCATCACCACATTCCTTATGTCCTTCAGTTTCAGAAAAAATAACTTTACATCTTTGGCAATACATAAAACCATCATTGTCCCGATCTATCAGGTAAGGCAATTTGTTAAAATATTTGGGTTGCACTCCAAAATATAAATGTGCGGGATTGTACTCAAGATAAGCAACTTCACCTTTCTCATCTAAAGTACATATATTCCCTTCAAACTCTACTCCTTCTGGAAAATCCGAACACACTTCTATATCCTGTATCCAATAATTTTTTCCGACTGAAATTCTTTTTCCTTCTACTTCAAATCCAACAATATCCAAACCTTTCTGTTTAATCTCCTGCAGTACCTCCTCCTTATCCCCTATCACAATATCAACACAATTTCTTTCATTCTCTCCTGGCAATGAAATTTCCTCTTCCACCCATGGATCTTCAATATCAAATTGCATCCTGTATTTCCCTAAAGGCAATCTTTCTACATCCTCAATAAATTCCAATATAGACTCTTCTTCAGGAATTTGACGTTCAATTATCTCCACTGCTACATCGCTCAGTGGCCACAATCGCACAATTCTGTCGGAAGCTTTTCCTAAATCCTCCCATTTAATAGACAATATTCTCTTTCCATTTTCCCTTCTCTGCTTTACCTCAACATTTGCAACTTCCCAATGAAGCCTTATGCGTACTAGCAAAAAAGAAGAAGAAATATTCTTATCTTCAAAAGAAATGACCAAATCTTGAACCAGTAAATTGCCTTCTTCGCGAATACTATAAACAATGTCACTTAATTGGCACAAATTAAATATCAAAACCCCTTTTTTATTGTTAGGAACAATCGTATGCCCATTAGGAGATAAAGTAAGTTTAACTTTTGAGTTTTGAAGAAAAGAAGGCACCTTAACCTGAACATCTCCCATATCTTCAAACCATATTTCTTCTATTTCACTTTTCCAATCCTCAATCTCATTAAGACGCCAGTACACTTTAGGAACAACTATTGACAAATCAACATTGACCTGCTGTGATCCTTCTTTTAGAAAATACATCAATTCTACGTTTACTTGATCATTCGTCGGATCAAACTTTATCACATTTTTAAATAAACTACTTTCTACAACTTCATTCCCTATAATTTTAAAAGGGTATCGCGAATGCAATTTAACTTTTCCTAATTCGCTTTTTCTTTTTTCAAAAGGAGAATACAACAGCTTGTCAAACTCTATCTTTAAATCCGGCACTACAGTAAATTCCTCAACCCATATAATGTTTTGTTTATAAATCAATGCCATCTTACAAGAACCATAAACATCAGAAACAAGTGAATATAGAGGAATAAACACAACATTTCCTTCTTTTATCGCTTCTTTAAAATCACTAAGAGGTTTAAAAAAACTACCTCCTGAAAAGTCCAATCTCACTCCATAGAAATCTATTTCTTCCATCGAACCTAATGAAAATATCAAGCTAGGTAATTTTTTGTTATAAACTGCTTTCCCATTCGCCTTTACTTCCTCTATTACCTCTTCTCCTACTAACTGTGGTTTTAAATCAATAGGCTTTTTAAAAACAAATTTCTCTCCTTCTATTTCTACAAGAATCATATCAATATCACTTAGATCGACATAAACATATTCATAATTAGACCATTCCCCAATCAATCTTCCTCTTTCTTTTACCGCTATAGAAGGATTAACTTTGCTTCCATAAGTTGTAACTATGTACGCTCCATCTTCTAAAAGATATAAATCTTCTATCAATTTTCCTTCCGCTGAAAAAAGCAAGCATTTATTATGCCAAATGTCCTTTATTTCCCAATTATAGACTTCATCACTTTGCCAAAGCTCAAAATGATAAGCCTCCATTGGTATTTCTAAAATACCAAAAACAGGTTCTGTTTGATACTCATCTCCAATTTTTCTTATTGGTACCTCTATCTCTTTAGCGATAGCTTTATCACCACCAATTACAAACACTGCTTTTTCTGGTTTCTTTAAAATTTGCCTTGGCAGCTCAACTTTTATAACCCTTTCTATAGTATCCAACTTTACAAATGGTTTTCGTAAGAACAAACTGTCTTTCTCTCTCTTCCACTTGCTTCTTTCTCTTTCAATACTCAGCTTTTCTTTCCCCTCTTCTTCCCACCACTTTCTCATCTCTTCTTTAATTCTTTTAGGCAGGTAAATATCTTCAAAATCTCCCTCTCCTTGGTCTAATCTTTGAATTAACAATAAAGATTGAAAAATGAACTCCTCTGCCAGTTCTTCTCCTTGAAATATAAAGACGCGAGTAGATTCATTTAAAGAATATAAGGGATTGCTCACTTCTTTAAATTTTTCTAGGTACTCATCCTTCTTCCTCTGAATTTTACTAAGTCGCTTATCTATTTCTTCTTCATTCATATACTTCCATCTCAGCGATAAATTTTCCAATAAAGTATCAATAGTATATTGACTGGTAATTTCTCTTTTAATTCTTTCTATTTTCTGCCGCAAGCCTCTTTGCTTCTTTAACTCTTTTGATCCCTCTTCTAAATTTCCTTTTCCCAATATCTTTAAATTCTCTTCATATGAATTAATTTCTCTATCAATATATTTCAAGCTTTTTTCTAAGTCAACTAAAGCATCTTGTGAAATATCCGTAACATAAGATGTTGCTGCAGCTTCTTTTTCAGCTTCTTCTATTAAGTTTTGACGTTTTTTCAGTAACTCTTGTAACTCTTTTAAGCTAGTTACCATTTCTATAGTCAGATTTTCTAATAAATTCTTCTTCAATGGCAATTCTATAAATTTCTCTTCTAATTTTCTCTTACTTTCCAGCATTTGATGGTACTGACTAGGCATAATTAAGCGCAACAATAAACCCAATAAGCCACTAAATTTCTTTTTAAGATTCGTATAAACCTTGAAAAGCTCTTCTATCTCATCAATTGAGAGTTCCAATACAAAAGGAATGAATCTGTTATTCCAATAACTTAGTACAAAGCATGCCATTTTTTTTATTTTACTTTCTACTTCATCGTATTCCCTTGTAAAAATTTCTTTCCTCTCTAGAATTTCACGAAATTCCTCCAACTGCTGGCGAAATTTTTCTCTTTCGGCCTTTACCTCTTCCAGCCAGTCTTCTGGCTTTGATAAAAGTTCTTTTAATTCTGAAGATTTTTTAATTCCTCTTTTTAATTCTATTAACCTTTTTAGTTTATCTTCATTTCTTAATACATCTAAGGCAAGTAGTAACTCTTTTTCCTCCTCTTCCACCTTTTTTAACTTATTCTCCTTTTCTATGTAAAAAGCATACTCCTTTCTCCAATTGGACACTATATGTTTTGTCTCTTCTAAATTTACAGATAATCCCAGCTCTTGCCGCTCTTTATATATCCTAAATACAACATTCAAAAAATAATCTCTAAGATAAAAATTAGGAATATATCCATGGGCTAAAATTGGCATAATATAGCGCAATTTACCTTTAAAATTAGGCAATTTATATTTTTTAACCGTTTGCAAAAAAATTTTACTTAAACGTGTTTGCATTTGTTGTTGTTCAGATGGCAGTTTTAACATATTATATACATTACTCCAAAAATCTCCTTCTTGATAATACAATATTCCTATCCACACAAGAAAAAGTGAAATAGTTAAAGACTCAGAAAGGTCAAAATAGGGCTTTTGTATTTCCTTTGAAATTAAACTAGCCATATGTTCTAAATCCTCAGAATCCAACTCAATATAACCTAAAAGTTTTTTCTTTTCTGACAGAGCTAACAAATCCTCAAAATACTTATCACAATCCGCTAAGCAACTACAATTTTTTACCCCCATATATCCCACCTCAATGCAGTTTGTAAAAGACACAATAACCAATTAATAAATAAAAAATAACCACCATAAAATTAAAGTGGAATACACACTACTTAAAATATACATCTAAATCCTCTATTTTATCTATCTCAAATATGTGATCAACTATTTCCGTTAAGGTATATTCATGTGTTACCTTTATTAATATACAACGTGTTTATAAAAAAACCTCCATAAATACAAAATATTTCGATATATTTCGTCAAAAAGATATTTTACAAATACTCCGCTTTTCTCTTTTTAAGCTCCTTCAATACTTCCTTTACATCCCTGGGTATAAACATACCGACCTCTTTTTTACGCTTTGCACTCAGATTATATAGACCTAGCCAACAGCGTAGCCAGTTGGAGTCCATTTATCAAAATGACTCCATCTTCTTGAGCTTCTCTCTTGCATTTATCTGTAAAATCGTCAGCAGTCGAAACCACTATTTTTAAACTTTCTGGTTCTTTTGCTGCTTTTAACACCTGGGCCACAGCTTGATAATCATTTTGATCTATTCCAACTTTATTTTTAACCTGGATGTATACAAGTAAGTCCTGCTGAACCATCTCGCTAATTATTGGCAATTCTTTCTTGAATACGAGATCAGCATCTCCACCTTGCCCATCAAAACAGTTTTTATCGACTAACTCATAGCCATTACTTTCAAATACTTGACGCACAAGTTTTTCCAGATCGACAGGAGGATATTTTCTTACTTTGTCCAATATTTCTTTCAAAACAAAATCTCCTAGTATTTCATGAATTTCTTTATGGCTATCAACACCAGATTTCTGTTCAGTAAAAAGTTTTTCAATAGCGTTCTGCAGTCCTTTATTCCAAATGTTATTTACAGCTGAACGATATCCTCTCAATTTCCCAGATATGACTCGTGTTTCGTCACCTGCATGAATATTGAATATCCTAATATTACTAGGATCAATATAAAGTATATGACGATAATCTTCACTACCAGGTTGCCTTTGAAAATCAAAAGCATACTCTTTACTTACAGGAGCAATAACAAAGTGTTCCCAATCCGGCATTTTTGGTACTATTACTATATCTCCCTTTTTTGCCTCAATCATTGGATAAAGTATCCTATATCTCATTTCCGCTTCTTCATTTGTCGCTGAATAACCCCAAATCTTTAAGGCAGCATCTTTATACCGTTTTTTCCAAGTATCCTCATCCACAATTCTCCCATCTTGCTCCTTTAATTGCATTCCAGTTACTCCCCATCCCTGTCGCAAACGACCTTCCTGTAGTTCTTTCCAAATAAAGTCTACAGCACCATAATCTACACGTATTACAAAATATCTTTTGTTTGAATTTTCCATACTACTTAACACCTCCAGATTTTTATTTATTTAAAAATAAGATCAGCGCCAAAGATTTTATAAGTTATATAGGATATGAGCAAACTTTTCTATATTACAAATAACTTCTTCCAATATTCATTATTTTCATGACTAAAAATAGCAGTATAATAAAAAATGGCATCTCCGCAATTATTATTGTCTAATATGGTTAGTATTTTTCTAACATAGCCATTGTAAATTTCATCATTAAGTTCGTAAATTGAAAAGGATTCAGTTACTTTTTCTATATACATAAGTGCGTGTATTTCTTGATTTAACTTATTTAATGAATCTATGATTTCATCAATATTTTTAGAAGTAAAGCATTTTAAATTATAAGGTCTACTTCCAAATGAATAGATTATATCTCTTATATCAATTGAACAATAGTCAACCCCATTCAAAAGGTAATAAAATACTTCAAAAAAATCCTTGAAAATATTAAAATCTTTAAAATGAATATCAAGCTCTTCATTGTAGATTGGTTGATATTTGCCATATAGAAATACATAATCGTATTTGCCTTTTATATCCTTGCCAAACCATTTTTGCTCTTCATTATCAAAATATTTTAAACCTTTCTCCACATCAATTAGTAAATCAGAGTTAATAATCAACACACCAATTTCATCATCTGAAACACCATCATTAATACAAAGTTCTTTATTTTTCTTTTTTTCTGCCATTGGTTCAAAATAAAACGCATAGTTATTGATCTCTTTCGTTTTTAAGAATTTTAAGAGTTTATCAGAATTACTAAATATGTTTATTTTAGTTATTATGTTGTCCATAAGGCAAAGCCCCTTTTTAACATCCCTTTGGTATTGTTAAGTTTTCCATATGAACATGCTGCTTTTTAAATTTTTCTAAATTTACCACTTAAGATTTTCAATTGGTCATTTTCATAACCTATATCGTATGTACACATATAAAGACTTGTCACAACAGTATCTTGATCAGTGAATTCCTGAGCTTCTATTGTTATAGTAACTTCTACATGATTATTATCTTTGTAATTAGATATAATGTTTTGAATATTAACATATTCTGTTCTAAGATAGCCATTTCGAAAATCTTGATATGTTGTTCCGCTTTGCCAATCACTGCCTAAAAGTGAATATGCAGTAACATAATCATGTGAATTGATGCATTGATAAAAATACTGAACTAAAGCTTCGGCTTCTTCTTTAATAGATTGACCATTATTAAGTTGCTCTGTTGAATCAACTGCATATTCATTTGTCTGAGGTTTTGATGGATTTTTCGCCCAATTCTCCACAAGTGGTAATACTTGGTTTATAGGTATGGAAAAACCTATTACCCCTTCAATAGTCCCGGCTGAATTTACTCCTAGAACCTCTCCTGTATTTTGATCCAATAGTGGGCCTCCACTACTGCCAGGCGATATAGGAGCTGATATCTGATATACCCCTTTGTACACATATGGTGCAATTGTAAAATCTCTGTCAACACCGCTTATTATCCCCGTCGTAACTGTATTCTGTAACCCCAGTGGACTTCCCATGGCAATGACAGGATCGCCGACTTCCCCTTTTCTCGATGATATTTTAACAGGAGTCTTTCCAGCAAGTTCAGGTACATTTATTAATGCTACATCTATATCTTCACCCTTGCCTATAACTGTACCGTTGTATTCCTTTCCATCATATGTTTTAACTTTTGCTGTTGAAGCACCACTAACTACGTGGGCATTCGTTATGATATCGCCATTAGTGTCGTACAAAAATCCAGAACCTGATACCATATCACCTCCATCGTTGACCTCGATGTACATAACTTTTTCCTGATTATCAGATATTATAGCCTTGATATTAGGTTGTTTTGAATCTTTTGTTTGTGAACTTTTTATAGCGTTATATTGGCTTAATTTTGAATTACCTGTAATTACTTGTTGATGAAATTCTTTGTTAATATAATAAAATGCAACAAGTCCAATTTCTATTATCAGAATTGTTATAAGTAAATTAATAATTAAAGAATTTTTAGAATCTTTTTTTGTCTCTCCCATGCTTGTTTGCCCCTTTTAATCAATATACCAATTTATCCCAGTTATTTTTATATGATCAGCATTTGAAAGCCCATAATGTATATTGGAAAAACTTCCTTTTTGCAATGGTGACAAATAAACTGGATATACATATGTATTGCCGTCTCCAATAGTATTACCATTAGCATCATATATTGCATAATAAATTTCTACTTCATATATAGGTTTTGTGGCTACATTTTTAATTTCTCCTTCTATCACAAAATCTCCATAACCATTGATGTAATTTTTTACATTTAATACACTGACCGCATTGGTCCTGTTCATAGCATCTTCTTTGGCTGCAGAAATCATAGCTTGCTGCATTCTCTGTGCTTCTGCGTTTTCAAAAGCAGTTTTCTGATCTACTATAGTTTTTTTAAATGAAATAAGTTTAGCATTTGAACTATCGTATTGCATAGCTTTTTCTATCACTTTTAATGCTTCATTAAACTGTTTATCCTTTAACAACTCATTGGCATTTGAGTAAGCTATATTGGCAATTTTCTGACGTATTAATTTATCTATATTCTTTGCATCTGGACTATCTATATAGCTTAATCTAGACAATGCATCAGCCAACTCATCAATTGTATTTTTGTTTTTGGCATCATCATACAGTTGTTTTACTTCTACCTGTGTTTTATACTTTTTGCTGAGATTAGAAAGCATGTCAAAATACTCACCACTTCGACCTTCAAGGTCTTTATCAACTGCAGAAATGGATTTTAATGCTAAATCAAATTTTTTATCATCAGCATACTTATTAGCTGTTTCTAATTTTTCATATACCGTTTTGCCAAAATTTATTAAAGCCAGGTCATGTTGTAATACTTTATGATTAGGGCGCAAAGCCAAACCCTTTTTAGCAAAATTTAATGCAGTATCAAAATTCCCCTGTAAAGCCATATCTTCCGCTTTTGCCCGTATTTCTTCCACTTTCTTATTGACACCTATTTCATAGAAAAAATAAAAAGTTACCGCTATGGCAACCATTATGGCAAAACTAAAAGGAATGAGCCAATATCTTTTATTTGAAGTTTTTGCTTCTTTAGATATATTGTCCACTAATGCGCCACAGTAAGGACAGATATGAAGATTGTCTTCTATTTTATAGCCGCAATTCTTGCAGTACATAAATGTCCTCCCCTTCTAGTCGAAAAACCCTTCTTAAAAATAATTATATATTTTTTTACAAATACTCGCTATTTTTTTCCTTCAACTCCTTCAATATTTCTTTCACATTCTGTGCTTTATCTTTTGAGCATATTAAAAGTGCGTCTTCCGTATCTACTACTATCACATCTTCTATGCCTAAAGTCGCAATGAGTTTATCACTTCCCGTTATGATACACTTTTTTGTATCTACGCTTACGACATTGCCTTTTATGACGTTGCCGTTCTCGTCTTTTTCATAGAGCCTTTCTATTGATGTCCAGCTTCCTACATCATCCCAACCAAAGTCTCCCGGCACTACATACACATTCTTCGCTTTTTCCATTATGCCGTAATCTATCGATATACTCTCAAGTTTTGAATATTCCTCATATAATACTTTTTCTATCTCATCTGAATCAAAGTGTTCTCTTATAACATTTAATGCACTGTATAATTGTGGCATATATTCTTTTATCGCATTTAATATTGTAGATGTCTTCCATATGAACATGCCGCTATTCCACAGGTAGTTTCCGCTTTCTACATATTTCACTGCTGTATCATAATCCGGCTTTTCTACGAATCTTTCTACTTTATGTACAGGATTGTTGTTTAATATTTCATGTGTTATTTTCCTAAAGTTTATATATCCATATCCAGTCTCCGGATGTAACGGCTTTATACCTATTGTGACAAGATTATTACCTGATTTTGCTTTTTCTATTGCGGTTTTCAATACTCCTAAATATGTCTCTTCATCTTTTATCACATGATCAGATGGCACTACCACCATGATAGAATCTTTATCAAGCCTTTCTGTATGTAGTGCTGCAAGACCTATACAAGCTGCAGTATTCTTACCCATAGGCTCTATCAATATATTTTCTGTCGGAAGCTCTGGTATCTGGTCGCTAATCAAGCCTGCATAATCTATATTTGTAACGACAAAAATATTTTTAATTGGCATAAGTCTCTTTAGCCTATCCACAGTCTGCTGAATCATAGTCCTATCGCCGTATAACTTTAAAAACTGCTTTGGCATCTTTATCCTGCTTTTTGGCCAGAACCTTTCGCCCTTTCCCCCTGCCATGATTACACCTGTTATCATATGCATCACCTTCTCAATTTTCCCTTATCAGCGGCTACTTCGTCGTTTGCATATTTTAGCCTATAATATTCTACCGTCTCTTTTAGTCCATCTTCTAATTCATAGTCCGGTTTCCATCCAAGCACATCTTTTGCTTTTTTATTGTCAAGATAACTATGTACTATATCTCCTTTGCGAGGCTCAGCATAAATAGGTTTTAAAGAAGCATTCATGATTTTATTCATAATGTTGACAAGTTCATTTATAGTCGTAGCTTTATTTGTACTTATATTTATAATCTCATTGTCACCATTTTCAAGTGCTAAAAGGTTTGCCTTTGCTACATCTTTTACATAGATAAAATCTCTCGTCTGATTGCCATCTCCAAATATCACAGGATTTTTCCCACTCAGCATCTTATCTATAAATATCGATATTACTCCACCTTCGCCTTTAGGATCCTGCCTTATACCGTATACATTGGCATATCTCAATATTGTATATTTTAGACCATATAGTTCATTGTACACTTTTATGTAATGCTCTGGTGTATGTTTTGAGATGCCATAATACGATATGGGATTAACTCTGTGTTTTTCATCAACTCCTAGATACTCTGGGTCACCATATACTGCTGCTGAAGAAGCATAAACAATCTTTTTAACATCGAATTTCCTACAGCACTCTAGCAAATTAATCGTGCCTATAATATTTACTTTAGCATCAAAGACCGGATCATTTATAGACCTCTGTATATCTATCTGTGCTGCATGATGTATTACATAATCAATTTTCTCATCTTCAAATACCTTGTATAAATCATTATCTGTAATATCTACATTATAAAATCTAGCTTTTTTATTTATGTTCTCTTTTTTACCTGTAGACATATTGTCAACAACAATAACATCATATCCATTATCAATAAGAAGATCTACGATATTTGATCCTATGAAACCTGCTCCACCTGTAACTAATATGTTCAAACTTTTTCACTCCTACTTTTCTAGTTTTGTTACTCCAAATTCGTTATACACATTATAATCCATAGATTTAAGCAATTCTTCTAAAGTCATATCATCTTTTATTCCAGATGACGCCTCTTTTGTTAATGCTATTTTCAAAGTTAATAGTAATATTTTTATATCTAACCATACAGAATAATTCATTATATAAATAAGGTCTAACCTCAGTTTATCATCAGCATCTGTAGTATACTTTCCTAAAACTTGTGCAAGCCCGGTAATACCTGCTTTAACATTATGCCTGTATCTATAAGACGGATATTGCTCTTCAAACTGTCTTACAAAATATGGTCTTTCTGGTCTAGGACCAACAAAGCTCATATCACCTTTTAAAACATTCAATAGCTGCGGCAGTTCATCGAGCCTTGTTGCTCTCAATATTTTGCCTATTTTTGTTATACGCGGATCATTGTCTGTAGCTAATACAGGGCCCGTCATTTTTTCAGCATCTTTAACCATTGTCCTAAACTTATATACTTTAAATTCTCGTTCATTTTCAGTAATTCTAGTTTGACTATATATTACCGGTCCTGGAGACGTTAATTTAATAAATAAAGAAATTATAAGCATGAATGGACTCGAAATTATTAAACCTATTAATGCTAACATTACATCGCCAATTCTCTTTATTATTTTTTGTTCTGCTGTAAGTGTTGGATAATTAATACTAATCGTTGGTACATCATCAAATTGAATAAATTGTGATTTAGTTAAAAGAATATCTTTAAAATCCGGCACAATAAATATATGTTTTTTAAATTTAATAGCTTCTGAAATAATATCCGACTTAATCTCCTCATGTATTTTATCGCAAATATATACCGCATCTATTTCTTTAACATATTCTTTATTACTTAGAAATTTTTCAGGTTCTAATATGTATCTTATATCGTACCAACCTTTTGAACTTATTATCAATTTTTTTGCTAATTTCTCTGCTGTCACATCATCGCCAATGATCATTATATTTTTCTCGCCATGAACATACTTCCTTATATTCTGAACAAAATATCTCCAAATTGACAATGAAATTAACTGTATAAAAAAAGCAATAAAAAAAATACTTCTCGGAAAAGCAAATTGCCTTGTAAAAAAGGTTGATGCTGTCGTTATTATCTGCAATAAAATCAAGGAAATAATCAATGAAAACAAAATATCGCTATATGTTTTTCGCGAAATGGTATAGAGTCCATAAATATTGAATAATAAAATTGTTGATAGCGTAATAACAGGTATTAATTCATAGTATGGAATAAGATTTATCATTGGCGGATTTAAACTGAACCTTAATATATATGCAATTATAAAACCTATATGTACTAATAACAGGTCAACTATAAAAACAAAAAACTTGCTTAACTTGAAAAATTTATTTATATGTATTCTCAAATAATCACCTCCCCATAATTTTACAGCCAGTTTAATTCTATCTTTTTCTGTGATGTTATATAGTACAAAATTGAATACTTTTAATAATATAAAAGAACCTTTTAGCCCTTTATATAAGCTTCACAAAATTACTTGATTCAAGTTCATCTATTTTTTTAATAATTTCATCTTCACTAAAATATGGTTTAATTTCATGTATAAGTTTTGATATATCCTCCTTTGTAAAATTAATATTACTTTCTTTATAATCATTTATAACATAATGTATTGTCGTAATTAATTCAAGTGATTTTGCCGATAATTGTCCAAATTCCTTAACTACGTCACTTATAGTATCCTTATTTTCTTCGATAAACTGCCCAGCTTTTTCATAGATATACTCCATCGCCGAATCTTCACCTGGCAATATATTATATCTTTCATTATTCATCTTTATTTTTGCAGCATCTAAATATGATAAATAATCAAGATCGTCTAATATTTCTTTTGAAAAAGGGCCATATGTATATAAACTAAAATCATATCCAATAGGCACATTAAATTTCTCTTGTAATATATAAATTAATTTAACTAATGCTGTTCTTCCCAACCTATATTCATACTTTTCTGTTTCTTTAATTATATGTACTATAGAAGCATATCTTATAAATTCCCTATTCTCCACTGTATAATCCCTCCTTCTTTAAAATATTAATCGCCTTTTCTTGAAATATAAGTGGTACATATATTCGTTTTTGTCTTACAGTTTTAATATTATTAACAACGTTAGATAATTCTGATAACGACCTTACAACAATTTCACCGCTTTCATCTTCTTTTAATATTTTTATATCATCATTTCCTATATTATAAAATGATTTCTCTGCTTCATCAACAAAGCATTCATCAATTTCACAAGATATGCTATGATAAATATCATCAAATTTTTTTAAATCATCTATATCAGGGACTTCATTAGTATGATAAACGCATCTATCATGTTCTCTCTTTAATATTTTTTCACAATCATATAATTCTTTATTTTCCTTTATTAAGTTGCCAACTTTCCAATCATCCCACTCCAAATAATCTTTAATATTTTCTTCATTATTAGGTGGTTTCAATTTACCATCATTATAATTTAATTTTAATAAAATTTCTCTAATTGCATTTGCAATATGATGATCATACGCCCTTCTCGTATGATGGAAATATACTTGCGTAAACATATAATATCTTGCAAGTATTAATGATTCCGCAACATGAAGTCCACCCTCTTTAAATCCTAAAATAGGTCTATCTTCTGTTTTAACAATTACAATTGTTTTTAATAATCTTTTAAGATCAAAAATACCATATTGTACTCCTATATGATACGAATCTCTTAAAAGATAATCTATTCTATCTGCATCCACTTGTCCGCTTATTATATCTACCCAGAAGAAAAATTTCTTTAAAACTTTATAATCTTTAACTACAAATGCAGCAACTTCCTCAGCTTTAATATCATAATTATTGTTTAATTTGTGATCTTCTATTAGCTCTTTAAAAACAGTTTTTATTATTGCACTACTATAATCCTCATGCTTATATAATTTGCCATTATCCTTATGTGGCATTATACTTTCACCTGCATGGGAAAAAGGTGCGTGTCCTACATCATGCAAAAGTGCTGCCAATCTTATTATTGTTCTTATTTTATTTAATCCATCCTCTTTTAAGCCATATTCTGATTTCAGCATGTCTTTACATTCATTAACGATATTATCAAAGACCTTAGTGGCTACATGCATAACCCCCAGCGAATGTTCAAATCTTGTATGTACAGCACCTGGATATACTAAATCTGTCAATGCCAATTGGCGTATCCTTCTCAACCTCTGAAAAACTGGATGATTTATTATATCCCTTTCCCATTCATTTATTTCGATAAATCCATAAATCGGATCCCTAATTTCCCATAGCTTTTCCTTCAAATCCCACACCCCGCAATGTCATATAGACATTATGACTATTTACTCTAGAAAACTTTCTATGCCGTCAAAATTATTATTAGTTCGATATTATCTATATTTATTGATATAAATTCGACATAAAATGTTATTTTCCTTCTATATATAAAATCGTTAATTAATCTAATACTTTAAGATGAACAATATTTTTTAAATTCTTTTTCTTACTTATATAAAAGAAATAAACATTCTATCCAAGGTTTCATATACATTTTTTTGAATATTTTTTCTGATCAATGAACTCGATGCATCATAATTTATTCTCAAACACCTTATTTCATATTGATATTGATTATGGAATTATCAATTTATTTCCAAATTAATAATCTTATTTATCTACATTGTAAGTAATTACGTTTGTTTTGTAATTTTTGAACAAAAGATTTATATCATCTTTGCTCTTTATATAATTATACATAATTTTACTGTAATTAATAAAATTATTTACTTTAACAATATTAAATTTACAAAATAATATAATTCTAAAATATAGAAGAAACCTGTATTTATCATCAATAGTCTTTTTATATTTCAATATAATAAAGACTTTTTCATAAGTTGAATATAATACAAATAAATATACATATGGAACAAACATTATCGATAGAATCGAGGGCAAGATTAAGTCTTTAAAAAGATCTAAGAAAACAATATTTTTTATATCACTCAAAAACTTTATTGTCGAATAAAACAGTATATAAATACCAATAACTGCAGTTATAATATTTAACAATTTAATAATTGACTTATAATTTTCATTTTGGTATTTTGTTTTTAATTCAAATGACATTTTAAAAAGATATAAAAAAGAAATAACAGGAATTAAAATTATTTCACATATCAATGAAAAATTATACAAATTTATAATAAATTCCAATATAATAACAATCTTGACATTATCTTTTATTATATTCTCAAAATACTTCATATCTTTGGCTTCTCCTATTGATTTTATAGAATTTACAATAGCAACTGATATGTACCAAATTATAGTGTCTTTTAATAATCTAAACTCCCAAAATCCAATTTTAAATAATATAAAAATAATTGATGATACATATAAAAGCATACTTATATGCCAACCAATAAATTTTTTGCTAAAAAATATTCTAATAACATCCAACAACGATTTTCGAACATCTTTTTTAGAAAGAGCATATAACAATAATACAAATAGCCAAAATCCAACAGCTAATTCTCTATTACTAAAAATATTTTTTAAAGCTAGAATTTTAAGCATATTGTTCTGCACCTAATATATTAAACATTTCAATTGTTAGCACTAAATAAAATAAAGAGCAATTTTTAGCTTAAATATCTTTTAGCAATGGACTTCCCTTATTTGTGCCCAACCTGTAATTCTAGGCTAAACACCATAACGTTACATCTGCTCATCTGTATAATAATTTAAATATTCCTAACTAATAGCCTTGGTCCAACTAGACTCATATCAACTTTTAACACATTAAATAATTCAATTCTGCTAGTTCATCAAGACTTGTACTTCTAAGGACCTTACCTATCGTTGTTAATCTCTCTTCATAAGGTAACAGATTACCATATTTATCTCTTTCATTATTCATAGTTCTAAATTTATAAATCTTAAAAGGCTTCCTATTTAATCCTGGTCGAGTCTGGCGATACAAAATTGGGAAACCCATTTTTTATAAACAATAACTGCAATTATTAGCATTAGTAGAGTTATATAATTAAAAGAAGTGATGATATGGTTATATCTAGAATCCTTTTGTTAGTGCTTAAATTCATTTAATTACCCTATTTTTATTTAATTTTTTTCTTTCCCATTTTTTATACTATATATATCGTCTTAGCAATTACTTTAAGTGATAATAACATCACATTTAAGATAATTTATCTCTAAGCCTAGAAACAAACACAATCTTTGGTTTAGTACAAGTTATAATTGATTCTATATAATCACATATTACGCCTATTATGTCATTGTCGTTTCTATGATTATATAGAATTTCTAATAACCATTTGATTAATGAAATACCACGTATTTTACCCGATAATTCAGAAATGATACAAATTAATCCTATAATATTTATTTTTGAAAGTCGAGTTTTACGGTTTTCATAGTTAATTATTTCTTTGTTAAACTTACATATAATTTCATTTATTTCATCTATATTTACTGTTTCATCTGAAATTTTACATATGATTTTTCTTAACCTCTCAATGTCTTTACCTTTGAAAGATTTAGCAAGATCTATAACAGGCGCATCCGAATTTATTGTCAGCAAACCATTTAATATGACTGATGAATTTTTAATAAAGTAAGGATATTCACCGGTTCTTAATCCCGAGTATATATTTGCTAATATCTGCACATAATTTTCCTCAAATTTTTGTGGAACCACATTTGCTGAAAAAGGCGCTGCTAATCCTACTAATCTATCTGCTGAAAAAAATTCAATAAGTCTATCAATTCCATGTATAGATTTCAATATCGATGATGCAATTGAACCCATACCAATAGAACCTATTGCCATTGAACCTCTTAAATTAACCATCTCTTCTTCTATAGACCAAATACGGCCTAATTCACATATAAAACCTTCCAAAATTTTTCTTATATTGTCATTTTTGATGTAACTTACAGAAGAATATAAAGCCCTCAATAAATAAGTTCTTTCTTTAATTCCAAAAGGAAGGTATAAAAAAGGAAATCTTATTCTACTATCTATAATAGATAAAGCTGCTAACCTTCTGGTTAATATAAAACTATCTGGCACAGCTTCTACTAAAGGTTCAATCATATTTAAAGAATATCTATCAATTGATTGCGGTAAAACAAAACTTACTCTCCCTATATTTGCCAAATCAATAAGATCATTTAAATCAATTTTTAATGAAGATAAAAAATTATCGTCATAACCATTTATTGGTAATGCAATAATTATATTCTCATACATCGGTAAAAAATTTCTTATATTTTCCTGCGGAAAAACAGTAGCATCTAGAAAACAGCGTGATTGCAATCTATCCCATGAATTTGGCAATATACCTGTTTGATTTTTTATCTTCCCTTTTAATATAGATTCACGATTTTCCACCCAAAAATATTCATCATCCTCAAGTAAAGTTCTCAAATTTTTAGAATACTTATCTGATACAAATTTACTTGGTATAATTTCAATATCACCTTGATTAAATACACGAAATTTTGCTTTTTCCTTTACTTTGCTATCTACAAGCAATCTATAGTTTAATGGTATTCCAAGCTTTTTAATAATATTTTTTAATAATAAATTTTCTTCTTTTGTTAACTGCTTATCTACTACTATTTCTATTTCTTGATCTTTATTATATCGTAGGTAAATAAAAGGAAAATCCTTGGGTAGCATTAAATAAAGTTTAATAATCGTATTCCTCAAATTATCAGGAGTTCCTGATCCATTTATTAATTCCTCTATATTTCTTTCTTCTACCTCTAAAGCATTGGAAGGTATACTATTAACTAATTTTATTGGGCAACCAGCAACTTTATTATTTGCAAACCATTGAAATATATTTGATCCATCCATAGCTTTTGTATTTCCATCTATATCAGGACACAAAACATAATAATATGATGACTTTTTATCATAATACAATCCTTTGACATATATATGTGGTTGACTAAATAAAAATCTTTCATATGAATAACGTGCATAATAATCAAAATTAGTTGAGTCTATTTTATTACTCTTTTCAAACAATAGTATCACCTTCAAATAAATAATCTTCTATAAATCTCATCCATCTCCTTTAAGACTTTGTCAATAGAGTAATCTTGAATAATTTTCCTCCCCTCATCTCCCATCTTCTTTCTTAAATCTTCACTTTCAATCAAATTTTGCAAAGCATCAACAGTCGCATTTACATCGTCTAAAGGCACTAAATAGCCATTTGTTCCATCCTTTACTAAATCTCTATTTCCTCTTACATCTGTTGCTACAACCGGTTTTCCTGCTGCCATTGCCTCCATTATGCATCTTGGTAAGCCCTCTCTCATGCTAGTCAAAGCAAATATGTCCGAAATATTTAATAAATCTGGTATATCAAGTCTAAAACCTAATAATTTAACTTTACCGCTTAACCCATTCTCTTCTACATACTTTTTTAAGTAACACTCATATTCACCTATCCCTACAATTAAATAATATACATTGTCAAGACTCTTTAATTTTATCAATGAATCTAATATCTGTTTATGATTTTTATTTGCATTTAATTCTGCAACAGTTAATATCACAATATCTTTCTCACCAAAACCAAAAGCTTTTCTCGTTTGTTTTCGTTCATTTTTATCACTTATATTATATTTATCAATATCCAGTCCAACACCATGAACATAAAAAACAGCATTACTTTTTCTTAGTTTAAATCTCTTTGCCGCATTATAATCTTCATCATTCATTGTTATAAGACCATCAGTCCAATGAGCAGCTAAACGCTCCATGGTATAATAAATAAGCCAGTTCTTTATTGATGCTCCTTTATAGAAATGAAAACCGTGAGCTGTATAAATCACAGGTTTTGTCCCTGTTATTTTTGCAGCTAATCGTCCTAAAAAAGCACCAACAGGTGTATGAACATGAATTAAAGAATATTTATCTTCTCTCATTATCTTTATTAACTGATTAAGTGCTTTTAAATTAGAAAATGAATATGGGGATCTTTCAAAATCAATATCATAACATACAATTCCTAATTTTTTCAGTTCATCTTGTCTATTTCCCAATTTCGTCGCAACATGAACTTCACATCCTTTATTTTGAAAATACTGTATAAAAGGAATATGAAAATTTAATATATGTGATTCAACTGTTGCTATAAATAAAATTTTCTTCATCAAATATCACCATTCACATTCTCATTTTTAATACTCTTTTTACTACTTTTTAAATTATAAAGTGAAGCAGCGTAAATAAAAAATGCATCCCATGCCAACATACGTAATCTTGTATTTGCACCAATATTATCACTGAATAATGCAATTGCAGCAATTAAAATAAATGAAAATAAGAAGACTAATTCCTTAATTGTTATATTACGTCTATCAAATATATTTTTTACTCCTTTAATAAATTTAGGTATTAAAACCCATACAATAATTGCATCTATAAGTCCAATTGCAATTGTAAGATTTTCTATTTGCCATGGGAGTGGACCAAACATTGCTGTAATAAAACTATAACCATAGGTAAAAATAAAACCATAAATTGAGGAAAAATCTATTTTTATTCCTGCAGCACTTCCACCAATTGAATAAACAGTATCTCGTATTGTTGATAATTTTTTAGGATTTAGAATATTATTGATAAAGTTTAAACCAAAGATTCCATAACCAAATATCATTGGAATTGTTGCAAATAATACTAACAATGCAATAATATATTTAAATGATATTCTATTTGAAAATAGTATATATATAAATGAAGCAATCAGTATTGCTAACATTGTATAGCCACGTAAAAGTGATAATATTATAAGAGTAAATATGAGCATAACCAAATTTTTCATTTTGAAATTATTAAATAACCGAATTAATAAATATAGTGATATAATACCTATCATAATCAACATTGGATCTTTTAATAGTTGTGTCGAATAAAAAATAGATGATGGATAAAAACTCAATAAAAACCCAGCAATATTTACGGGATTCCTTAGATCATATTGATTTTTCGTACTTTCACTTACTTCTCTCGTAATTAAAACACCAAAATAAACAGTAATCGAACTAAATAAAACATTAGCCAACTGTCCAAGAAATAGGCTTGGACTAAAAATAAAGAAAAGAAATGTCAAAAAATAAGGATAATAATTAGGTAATGTTGTAGGAATATTACCATTTAACATACTTTTTGCAACATCATAGTAATATTTATCATCACCACCACTTGACATTGGAATAAATCCATTAAATCCTGCTTGAATTGAATAAAAATGAATTATAATTAAAGCTATTAAACGGATAATCAGAGCTATAAAAAACCATTGTAATGCTGGTATGTATAATGAAATATCCCATTTAGATTCTTTAGTTATATATTGCGAATATGTATTGTTAATCATAAATACAGCTCCTCATTGATTTTTAAATAATAGACTTGTGCTAATAAAGCAAACAAAAAAATTTAAATTTTTTTGCAATGCTTTAAGAACAACACCAAAACTATAAATCCCCTTTCGAAAAGCATGGGTGTCCCTATTTAAGTGCTCCTTAGAAATTTTAAGGCTTTATACATAAACTTAACTGCATATTGAGCTTTATATTTATTGATGAAAGCACCAATTTTATTTATCGTTTTTTTGCAATTATATCAGTATCTTCTTTTAATATTTCACTCTCCGTTTTAAATTCACAAATAAGCTTCTTTATTACCTTGTATTCTTGGGTATGAGTTCCTCACTTTCAAAAACTTTTACTGGGGGAAATATTTTATAACATTTATAAATAGCCACTGTTACTACGCATATTCACAGCTTAGATCCCGCACTGACTTACCCGAATAATATAACTCTATAACCTGCTGCTTAAATTCTTCTGATTTTAAACACTGTTTAACATTACCTTCCATAAATATGTTTTATCGTGTTAAATGTTTCGTGTACAGTAAATTATATACTAACACCATTCCTTCAGTTTATTAAATCATTATATAATTTATATAGATTATCACTATATATCTCAATTGAAAATTTATTTTTTACAACATTATACCCAGTTTCACCTAATTTTTTCGCATAATCATAATTATTTAATAATTCTTTAATGGCTTTTGCTAAATCAATTTCATTTTCTGGCTCAACTAATAAGCCGGTTTTTCCATCTTCTAATATTTCTGGAATTCCACCAACTTTAGTTGCTATAATTGGTTTAGCTTTTGACATTGCTTCTAAAATTGAAACTGGTAGTCCTTCCCATCTGGATGGCAAAATAAATATTTTAGATTGTTCTAATAAATTATTAATGTCTTTTCTATTTCCAAGAAAATCAACTTTATCTTCTAGTCCTAAGTTATTCCTTAAATTTATTAATTCATCTTTTAAAATACCATCACCTACTATTGCAACCTTATTTATATGATCTTCAATACTTTTTATAGATTTTAATAAAATATCAATACCTTTTACATTACTTCTCATTGATCCAACTAATATTAAATCATATTTAATATTGTCTTCTTTCTTATCTTCAAGGGGAATACCGTTATATATTGTTAAAGCTTTATTTGATATAGTTGGAATCCAATTAATCAAATCGTTCTTAGTCATATTACTAACACATACTATTTTGGCATATGGTAAATATGAAATATAATCAAAAATACGAAATATAACATAATTTCTACGCCTATTAAACGAGTTATGCTCAGTAAAAATAAATTTAGTATCTTTCGTAAACAATGAAGCTAATGAACAAAAATATTGTGCTGGAAAAAGATGCACATGAACAATATCATACTTGTTTTGCTTTATTAATTTACTATAGATGAGAAAAAATGATAACAAATATTACCATCAAATAGATACACTACACCTATGCTAACTGTAGTTGTTCTAAAATTTCATCAATAGGTACTTTATTATTAGCTTGCTCATATAGCCATTGAACACGCTGCTTTTGTACTTCTTTGCGAACCTTTTTTATTCCTTGTCCAAATTTGCAATATTTGTCGTCTGAAGTCGTACAATACATGTATGTCAATGATATAAGCCATAATAATCTATCTATTGATTTTGTTGAGCGTACTTGATACGTATTTAGTCCAAGATTATTCTTTGTCTGTCTAAAGAATATTTCTATAGGCCATCTTTGACTGTAGTAATTTAGAATTGTCTCGGTATCTAATTCAGTATTAGTACAAATAAATGCATGTAGAGCATTCTCATTTTTAAAAGCTTTCTCAGGCCAGCACAATACTACTACAGCATTATCTATGCCATTTAAGGCTCCTTCATAGCGATATACCCAGTAATTAGAACCGTTCACTGTAACGAGGTGAACTTCGTTCTTTTCGATATATTGGGCAAAGTCTTTTATCTGAATTCTAATGCCTTGTGGATAGATAATTCTGTTAGTTTTTAGTGCTCCTATGAGATGGTATCCTCTTTCAAAATGTGCTTCTATTACTTTTTTGTTTATGTACCATGAATCACATAGTCCATATGCTGGTCCTTTAGGTATTGGAAGCATAGATACCATTTCACATATTCTTTCGATTTTGCTTTTGCCACCTTTTTCATAGCGCTCAATGCAGCAAGGCAATACTACTTTGCCGCAGGATAGCATCATGGTAAGAAGTTGGTGTCCCCAAACTTGTTTCCCTTTTAAATGTGATTGATGGAATCCTGTTGCCTGGATAGTATGTTTAGCCTGTAACGAAGGCTTTGTCTTCTCAGCAATAGTATCATCAAAAATCACAAATATCGGCTTGTTGCTAATTTGGGATAATTCAAATATAATACGAATAACTTCTCGCCTTATAGCTTTCCATGCATACTCTATATTCCAAACACCTTGGCTTAAAAATTTGCCAAAGGTAGTTCTATGGCAATTAGCAAAGCTTAAATTAACTATGTCAGTGACAGTACCACTATAACCCTTTTGAGTGGCAGCAATTATAAATTCTACAATATGGCGAATAACAGGCTTAGAGAAATATAATGCAAAATTTAATTTCATTAAGTACTGGATTATTGATGAATTTTCTGTTATTCTTTTATTATGAGACATTTGCTCCACTCCTATGATTAATATTGTTATAGGGTAACAATATATTAATACCATAGAAGCGAGCATTTGTCTCTATTTTTTATTAAATTTTTTCATGTAAGTTTATTATGTAAATTTGTGCCAGTGAATTTTCTCATCTATAGATTATAAATTAAATATATAAAACGTATATATATAACATTGATCTTTTTTAAGAATCCCGGAAGACCAATTAAAATTATTAACACTGCAAAAATTTGCATAAAAAAATACGTTACTTTTTTATATGTTATTTTTAAATACTTAAAAGAAAGAATAAATATTAATAATAATTGAATACTTAACAAAATTCTAAAACCACCAAAAATATTTAATATTATTGATAAAACTAAAACAATTTTTGAAAAAATATTATATCTTTTATTTAATATATTAGTATATGAAACATACGTAGATAATGTTACTAAATTTAATGATTTATAAGAGATTCGTCCCGAATTCAAATAAATTAAACTCGGCTTAATTATCCATAGTAAAAGTATTATTAAGGTAAAAAATATTACTGAATTTAGAATAGCAAGATTCACCTTATATGTTAATCTATCTTGAGTTTTATTTAAATATTCATAATAAAAATACATTAATAATATAAATACAGAGCCCCTTAAATCAGCAACAATTTTAAATAAATTATTGTTATTACTGATACCAATAAAAAGAGGTATTAGCAATAACAATATATATAAAATTATTATTATACCTACGCCTTTATTTACTTTGCCACATTTAATAATATATATTATAAATCCAATTAGTAAAAATATTGTCAATATATCTGAAATATATACAGCATTATTGGCAACTTTAATCACTCCAAGTGTATAAGAATTATCCGAAGCTTCTGGCAAACCTAAAATTAGGCTCAGCAAAAATATAAATAATTTATCTTTAATACTATATAACTCAATATTCAATCTAATCACCATTTTTTATATTTCTTCATACAGACTTATTAATTTTCCTTCCATCATACTCCAGCTAAAATATTTATTATAAATTTCTTTTACTCTTATACTGAATGAATCTCTATCATACAGATTCATCTGCGAAAAATTTTTTAAAGCATTTTCTAAATCATACATATCTCCATATTCTACGATTTCGCCTAAACGATATTTTTCGACCAACTCATCCATCCCAGTATTCTTAGCTACTATGATAGGTTTCCCTAACATCATAGCTTCAAATAACTTATTCGCACTGGAAAATCTGTGATTAGGTATACTAGGATCATAAGTTGCAAACATCACATCAGAACTATTATTAATTTTTAGTGCTATATCATAATTTACTCTTCCATAAAACTTTATATTGGAAAAATTAGAGCAATGTGACAATATTTCATTTTCGTCACCCCCAAAACCTGCTAAATAGAGCATCCAATTCGGATGGCGTTGCACAACTTTAATCATTTCAATAAGACCCCTCTCAATTTGAAGAAGACCTACATATGCAATACGTAATTGGGCACCATACTCTTTATATTCGAAACAATTATCATAATTATTAATATCTTCAGGTGTATTATATATAACTATCAGTCTTTTAGGATTACTACCTTTAATTTGTTTTTTCCTACATTCATCAGCTATTATGACAGCATCCACCCTATTAATACAAAAAAAATCAACTTTCTTTATTAACTTTTTTATCGCACTAGGTACTTTTCTTAACATATCTGAATAAAAATCAAATATATCATAAACAACTTTTTTCTTGAAAAGATATTTTGTTATAATCGTTGGAATAATAGTATCAAAATCACATGCATGAATATAATCATATGTATTATGATTTTTAAACAACCAAATTAATAGGTAAATATTCCATTTAACTAAATAGGGAAAATTCCTAATTCCTGATCCAAATTGTGCTGGGATATTTAATCTTGTTATATTTGCATAAGGTAACTTCTCGTTATTCAATTGACCTGTTCGATCCCATCCGACAATATTTACATCATATCCATGTTTGAACAAACTTTTTGCTTCTTTCTCGACTCTAGGATCTGGTGCTACAGGATTTGAACGCAAAAATACTACCCTCTTCGACATGATTGATCCCACCTATTTTTTATTTTGAAAATGATAAATGATTTCATATTTAGGTTTAACAATTTTTTTACCTAATAATGGTCTTATTATATTTTTAACATATACATCAATAAAGATACTATTACAACACATCAAACCTTTCGATTTATAAATATGATAATCTATTGGATTCAAATAATCAAATGAATGTTCATCGTAACTATTAACATGTTCACCGCACGAACTTAATACTTCTTTATAAGGAACAGTTATATATAAGTCGTTGCATTTTTTTAATAATTCTTCAGCTATTTTTTTATCATCATTTAAATGTTCCAATACATTTGAGGCAATTATAACATCAACTTTTGGTACATCTAAATACGTTCCTTGATAGAAATCAGCAATATTACCATATTTCTCCTTGCATTTTCGAATTGCCTCCTCAGAAATATCAAACCCAATTAATTTTGCATTTTTAAACCTTCGCTTATATATAGGAATTGCATCGCCCAAAGCGCATCCAAAATCAACTATTGTTCCATCAAAAGTTGTCGGTATTTTAAAAAACTTTATTTGCTCACACGCAAATCTCTTTGTCTGGATTTCCCCGCCGCTTAAAATCCAATCATTTGACCTAAATCGATTATCCCAATAAGATTTCGTATTTATATTCACCATATTCCCCTCTTCTTTACATTTTATCCAATTATCCGAAATTATGATTTCGTATAATTCTTTTAATATTTTTATAAAAAAATAAAAGGCTTAATTACCCTTTTTATCAAACTAATTATCATTAAAGTATTTATCTAGATCCTCTATCTTTTTTATATCAAAAATATTCTCACCTATCTTTTCTAACTTATCTATATTTAATTCGTACATTCTTTTTACATACAATTCCGGTATTTTGTTAAATTTTTTATTTAAAAGTTTAATAATTAATTCAGCCTTTCCTTCGGCTTTTCCTTCGGCCTTTCCTTCGGCTTTTCCTTCGGCCTTACCTTCTTGTATCAACATTTCGGCTATCTTAGTCATTCTTATCGCTCCTTTCAATTTATTTTTATATTCATCGGTCAGAAATTTATCACTTATTCCTATTAATGCACCGATTAGATACGTCTTTTCATCTTCATTTTCTATCTTTTTCGCAAGTTCTACTGCATCTATTGCCATCTCATCACTGCTTTTTTTACTTCCCATAAGTGGCAAAAATATTAAGTTCAATTTGTCTATATCTGTTAGTTGTAATTTCCTATCAATTTTTTCGTTTAATTCTTTATATATTTCATCGCCATCGTACTTCACTAAAAATACTTGATCTACTTTATATATTATTGATCCAATGTCCAATCTATTAATTGCTTCTTCTATTTTACCTGAGTATATTACAACAGTCCTTATTGTTCTCTCATATTTATTATACAGCCTTGCATCATACTGCAAAAATCTTTTTATATCGGCTTTTTTATTTGTTGTTTGAAATTCCATATGCAACAATGAGTCATCTTCCAAAAGAAATATAAAATCCAGCCTATCTTCCTTAACTTCAATTGACGGTAAATTCGCCGGTATAACTGTTACTATTTTAGGTACATTTATCCCGTAAAACTTAAGCGATTTATCTTTGAATTCTTGAGCCATCGATTTTAATATTATATCGTTATTCTGATAAGATATATCTAAGTTATTATTCTTCACGCTTTTTCTCCTCTTAATTATACCATATTTATTAATCTTTTGTTTAAAATATATGCCCCATAAATGGATGTAAGCAAATTTAAAACGTCTTGTAGTATTCCAAATAGGTAAAGATTATATTTCTGAATTAAAAAGGCAAAAACAAATCCTAACTTACAATATATTTCTCTATATCTTCAATCTTATTAATTTCAAATATGTTGTCTGCTATTTGAAGCAATGTCTTCTCATCTGCATCTTCAATTAACTTTATATATTTTTCAGGTATATCACTGAATTTCTTCTTCAACAATCTTATAACGAGATTTTCCATACCTTTTTCAATACCTTTTTCCATGCCTTTTTCCATACTCTTTTTTAATTCTTCCTCAGTATATATTTTAAAGTTCGCTTCCTTTAAGTTGTTTATTACATATTTCATCTGCTCTTCATTTAATCTGTCTGCATACATCTTAATCACCTCCGAAACTTTACTCGGATCTATTCTAAATGCCGCCTCAATTAATCTTATTTTATTGTCATATTCTTTTGCTTCATTTATACTGGTGAATAGTTTCTCTATTGCATTTTTAAAATACATGTTATTTGATAAAACCATCAATGGATAATTTTCCTCTACATTTTCTAACTCAGACAATACTATTATCTGCACCGGTATCCATTCATTATGTATATAATAAATGCCATTATCAGAATTGTCTAATTTAATTTTATGTTCTGCTAAAAATGATATGAGTTTTTTGGGAAGATTGCTACATACAAATGTCAGTGTTAATTCTTCTATCTTTATATCATCAACTTCTTTTCGTGATTTCTCGTAAGCATTCATTATTGATTTATATAGATATACATAGCCTAATCCCTTGAAATAATCATCTATTGATACATAATCATCTGGAGACTTATACTCTATTATGTTGTATCTTTTAAATATTTGTCCTATCCTTTTATTTATCTTTACATCTTTTTCTTTTTTTATTATTATGACATCTATTCTTAAAGGCTCTTTTGATAGATATTCTTCTTGTTTTATTTCAACTTTTTCATCTTTTAGCTCTTCTTTTATGGCTGTTACAAAATCGCTGTGCCAATCATTCATTTTATTTCTTTCTCCTTAAATTATATCACATTTCCCTCAAAATAGGTATAGCTTCGCTATACGGACACCAGTGAATAAATTCACCGCCTCCGCTATGTAGCAAAATATTAACACCATCAACATTCACGGGCGCCGAAACAGCCTCATGAATATTTCTGGATAATATTACTACTTTATAGTATAAATCTATTCGACATAAATTTTGAAAATCCTTCTTTTACTATCAAAATTTTTAAATATCATGCATAATAACATTGGCGGCAAGACATGATCCATTCCACTTGGTATCGTTAAAGTTTTTCTAAACCCATCATCTTGACATGGGTATTTATGCATAAAAAAATAAAAGGCTTAATTACCTTTTTTTATCAAACTAATTATCATTAAAGTATTTATCTAGGTCCTCTATCTTTTTTATATCAAAAATATCCTCCCCTATCTTTTCTAATTTATCTATATTTAACTCGTACATTTTTTTTACATAAAATTCTGGTATTTTGTCAAATTTTTTATTTAAAAGTTTAATAATTAATTCAGCCTTTCCTTCGACCTTTCCTTCAGCCTTTCCTTCGGCTTTTCCTTCTTGTATCAACATTTCGGCTATCTTAGTCATTCTTATCGCTCCTTTCAATTTATTTTTATATTCATCGGTCAGAAATTTATCACTTATTCCTATTAATGCACCGATTATATATGTCTTTTCATCTTCATCTTCTATCTTTTTCGCCAGTTCTACTGCATCTATTGCCATCTCATCACTGCCTTTTTTGCTTCCCATAAGTGGTAAAAATATTAAATTTAGCTTATCTATATCTGTCAATCGTAGTTTTTTGTCAATTTTTTCGTTTAATTCTTTATATATTTTGTCACCATCATATTTCACTAAAAATACTTGTTCTACTTTATATATTATTGATCCAATGTCTAATCTACTAATCGCTTCTTCTATTTTACCAGAATATATTACAACAGTTCTTATTGTTCTCTCATATTTACTATAAAGCCTTGTGTCATACTGCAAAAATCTTTTTATATCGGCTTTTTTATTTGTCGTTTGAAATTCCATATGCAGCAATGAGTCATCTTCCAAAAGAAATATAAAATCCAGCCTATCTTCTTTGACTTCAATTGACGGCAAGTTCGCTGGTATAACTGTTACTATTTTAGGTACATTTATCCCGTAAAACTTAAGCGATTTATCTTTGAACTCTTGTGCCATTGATTTTAATATTATATCGTTATTCTGATAAGATATATCTAAATTAATATCCTTCACTCTTTTTCTCCTACCTACTTATTAACAATGTTAATTTACAATATATTTTTCTAAGTCCTCTATCTTATTAATTTCAAATATGTTGTCTGCTATTTGAAGCAATGTTTTCTCATCTGCATCTTCAATTAACTTTATATATTTTTCAGGTATATCACTGAATTTCTTCTTCAACAATCTTATAACGAGATTTTCCATACCTTTTTCAATACTCTTTTTTAATTCTTCCTCAGTATAAATTTTAAAGTTCGCTTCCTTTAAGTTGTTTATTACATATTTCATCTGCTCTTCATTTAATCTGTCTGCATACATCTTAATCACCTCCGAAACTATACCTGGATCTATTCTAAATGCCGCCTCAATTAACCTTATTTTATTGTCATATTCTTTTGCTTCATTTATACTGGTGAATATTTTTTCTATTGCATTTTTGAAATACATGTTATTTGATAAAACCATCAATGGATAATTTTCCTCTACATTTTCTAACTCAGACAATACTATTATCTGCACCGGTATCCATTCATTATGTATATAATAAATGCCATTATCAGAATTGTCTAATTTAATTTTATGTTCTGCTAAAAATGATATGAGTTTTTTGGGAAGATTGCTACATACAAATGTCAGTGTTAATTCTTCTATCTTTATATCATCAACTTCTTTTCGTGATTTCTCGTAAGCATTCATTATTGATTTATATAGATATACATAGCCTAATCCCTTGAAATAATCATCTATTGATACATAATCATCTGGAGACTTATACTCTATTATGTTGTATCTTTTAAATATTTGTCCTATCCTTTTATTTATCTTTACATCTTTTTCTTTTTTTATTATTATGACATCTATTCTTAAAGGCTCTTTTGATAGATATTCTTCTTGTTTTATTTCAACTTTTTCATCTTTTAGCTCTTCTTTTATGGCTGTTACAAAATCGCTGTGCCAATCATTCATTTTATTTCTTTCTCCTTAAATTATATCACATTTCCCTCAAAATAGGTATAGCTTCGCTATACGGACACCAGTGAATAAATTCACCGCCTCCGCTATGTAGCAAAATATTAACACCATCAACATTCACGGGCGCCGAAACAGCCTCATGAATATTTCTGGATAATATTACTACTTTATAGTATAAATCTATTCGACATAAATTTTGAAAATCCTTCTTTTACTATCAAAATTTTTAATAAAATCTTAAAGTATACAAAAAATAAACTAAGGCTGCATTTACTGCAGCCCTAAAAAATACTTGTAAAAACTTAAGTCGTCCGTCAGTTCTGGATGAAACGAAGTCGCAAAAAGGTTGCCTTCCCTCGCTGCCACTATTTTCCCATTGTATCTAGATAGCACCTTTACATTTTTTCCTACATCCTCAATATAAGGCGCTCTTATAAACACTGCATCTATTTCGTCTTTTGATACGTCAGGCATACTAAGCTTTGTTGTAAAGCTATCAAGCTGACTTCCGTACGCATTTCTCCGCACCTTTATGTCCATTATACCTAAATGAACTTTATCATCATTCACGATATGTTTAGCCATCAATATCATACCTGCACACGTTCCCCATATAGGCGCACCAGATCTGTAAAGATCTATAATTACATCTTTTAAGTCAAAGTCATTAAGCATTTTTCCTATGGCAGTGCTTTCCCCGCCAGGTAATATAAGTGCATCTATGCTTTTTAAAGTCTCTTTATCTTTTGCTTCTACAGGTGTTATACCATCTAATCTTTTTAGTTTATCTATATGTTCTTCTACAGAACCTTGTATCGCAAGAACACCAACACGCATTTTACCAGCCCCTATTGGCATATAAATCTTTTTCTGAAAGATCCCTTATATCGATGCTATTCATTGCTTCGCCCAATCCTTCTGATACTTCTGCTATTATCTCTGGTTTGTCATAATATGTCGTAGCTTTTACAATTGCTTGAGCACGCTTTTCGGGGTTTTCTGATTTAAATATGCCTGAACCTACAAAGACCCCATCTGCTCCAAGCTGCATCATCAGTGCAGCATCTGCCGGTGTTGCAATACCTCCCGCTGCAAAATTCACAACTGGCAGTCTCCCGTTTTCTGCAACATATTTTACTAATTCATAAGGAGCCTGCAATTCCTTTGCTGCTGTCATAAGTTCTTCATCGCTTAAAGTTGTAAGTCTTTTTATCTCTGCTGTTATAGTTCTCATATGTCTTACTGCTTCAACTACATTTCCTGTACCTGCTTCACCTTTAGTCCTTATCATTGAGGCACCTTCGCCAATTCTCCTTAATGCTTCCCCTAAGTTTCGCGCACCGCAAACAAATGGAACTTTAAACTGCCACTTGTTTATGTGGTATGATTCATCTGCAGGTGTCAGCACTTCACTTTCATCAATATAATCTATCTTCAAAGCCTCTAAAACCTGTGCTTCCACAAAATGTCCTATCCTGACTTTTGCCATGACAGGTATTGACACGGCTTCTTTTATCGCTTTTATTATCTTTGGATCTGACATCCTTGCAACGCCGCCATGCGCTCTTATATCGGCAGGTACCCTTTCAAGCGCCATTACTGCAACTGCACCAGCCTTTTCTGCGATAACAGCCTGTTCAGGTGTTGTAACATCCATTATGACTCCGCCTTTTAGCATTTGAGCAAGGTTTTTATTTAATTCATATCTTTCATTCATTGTACTTATTCCCCCTATTTACTATATAACAATTTTTATTATTTTAAATCAATTGTATCTATTAAATGCGAACATGTCAATCAGTACAATATGGATACAAAAAAAAGGATACATCACTGTATCCCTTTTAATATTTGTTTAGAATTGTCTACTATTTTCTTCATTGTATCTGTCATAGGTTTCGGTTCTTCTGATTTAGAATTGGCTTCATTAAACAAATTCTCCACATCGACAGCTTTTTCAAGATACTCTTTCGCTTTCACTTTATTGTTGTTTTGCAGGTAAAACATGCCAACTTTGTTATACGCATCTGCCAGCTGTTGATAGTTTTCTGGCCTTAAAGGCTGGACTTCAACAGCTTTTTTGACATACTGTATTCCTTTATCTATCTGTCCATGGGCAAGGTAAAAAGCTCCAAGCTGCGCCGATAATTGAGAATTAAACGGTTCTAGATCTACTGCTTTCTGCTCTTCATTCATTGCCTCCTGAAGTGTCGCTGCGTCCTTTGTCTGATCTGCTATGCTAGCCAATGTCTGCCCGTAAGACATCCTGTACTTTGCATTCCACGGATCATATGATACAGCGCTTTTGTAGTATTGCATAGCTTGACCAATATTGTTTGTCTTCACCAAACTGTCACCTTTTTCAGCGTATCTCAACGCAGCCGAAAGAGAGAATGATATAAACATGACGACTATTCCAACTATTAAAACTCCATAGTTGTAATATCCATTGTACAATTTTTTGCCTTTTATAATTGGTGTTGCTGACTCTTTCCTGCTTATACTCATGCTGTTTATTATGCCAATAAGGGCGTACAGCGCTATCGTTACAGCAGATAAAGAAAGGTCAAAATCCATTGCTGCATGGGCATAAAGGCTTAATATGCCTGTTGCAGCAGATGCCAGCAGTATGCGCTCATATCTATCCATTTCTGCTTTATAGAGCTTAAATATTGATAATATGAGAGCAATTAAGAAGAATATGATTGCTGCTGCTCCAACTACACCTGTATCAAGCAAAACCTGCATGAAGTAATTATGTGTCTGCGTAGTCCAATAGAGGTAAGACTGATACTTGAAGTAAAGGGATGCCCATGCCCCTCCACCTGCTCCAAACAGCGGATAATCTTTAAAAATCTTAAATCCATCTTTGTAAAACTGCATGCGCTCTGAACTGCTGTGGCTACTTAGGCTAATATCCTGTATCCTTGATGCCACATTTTCAGGCAGGTACTTGTATTTAAGCATAATGTTTTGTACATCTTTTGGGTTGTTTTTTGGATATATATACGCTTTTTTAAATGTTACAGACGTATCTTTAAAATTGTTTATAAAAGTTATAGCCAACCTCTTGGTGTCCTTTAACGTAGAAAATTCAATAGTTTTTTCTCCGCTGAAACTTTCTTTGTCGTACACATCTTTAATTTTTGTAGGCTGATCTAAATCATTTCTGCTGTCTATTGTGATTCCATACGCCCAATCCCTGTTTTCGCTATTTTCTGATTTTACCGTATATTTAAGAACATAAATCCTATCAGCATCAACATTGACAAATCTTGTGACGCTTTTTAAGCTGTCGGCCTCATTTTGACCATGACTTAATGTAAGCGGCATTTGCGATGTCAATACCATGTATCCACCTATTGATGAAAGAATGCCCACAATAACAATTATCGATATACCTACTTTTAAGCTTATCTTATTTACAGCATCAACTATGAAACTTATCAGATATGTGAAAATAGCTGATAGCAAAGCTCCTACAAATATCCACATAAGCAGATTGTGTGGTTTAGGACCATTTACAATAGAATTAAATTTCACTATAGGCAGTGACGATGCTACGACTATACCTATTAAGTAGATGAAAGGCTCCACCTTTTTACCTTTTGGCATCATTATGATAAGGAACAGAAACAAAAACGGAAACATTACCCATGCACCGCGGGACAATGTAAATATGTAAGCATAAAACTGTACAAATGCTTCTATCCCATACAGTGCTTTTATGTATTTATTTTCTGTGTATGATATAAGGGCAAAGTTCACAAACAAAAATGCCATCATAAATGACGCTGCAGTATTAGCATATTGAAATGTAGAATTGATTCTTCCACCTACCCATGATCCATTGTAGTTTATGTATCCTGCAGCAGATAAAAGCCCTACTACAGCTACTCCAAATGAACTTAAAACAAGTACATTTAAAAGAACCCATATCTTTTTCTTGTCATTAGCAAGCCTGCTTACCATAAAATAGATAAACACATAGTCTACGTATTTTAACGTCTCCCCTATTGCAGTCCGTATATTTACCGCGAAAAATGTTGATATAAGATATGCTCCAACAAGGGATAATGCAGCATAGTCAAGTCTTTCTGTAATTATGGGTTCCTTTTTAAATATCTTTATAAGTGCCCAAATCAGCACCACAATAGATGTAATTCCGATGGTAGGCAGAAATTCATTGTCGAAGTACATGCCTCTAAAATACGGTGGTAATGCCACCAATAGAAGCAATGATATGTAAAATACGATATTAATTGTAAAAATAGTATTTGTACTGCTTTTTTCTACATTAACATTGACTTTTCTCTTTTTTGCTGCTTTCTGTGCCATATTAATTCTCCTTTGTACATGTTATAAAAAATACACAAATAATCTTATTCGACAAAAATATTTAATTTCCTTCTTATCTAATCATTTAACGAATCGGTAATTGAAAAAATCTTATTTTCCATTCAATCACCATTTGCAATTGATAGAATATAATAAACTGAAATATAAATAAATGGGAGGTATATTCATGAGAAAGCATAGGAAATTACTTATTTTTACGCTTATACTTACATTGATACTTACATCTGTTTTGTTTACAGGATGTAAAGCAAAAGAGCAGCAGATTACAAAGATAAATTTTATTGAGACAGTTCACTCGATTTTTTATGCACCGTACTACGCAGCAGTAAATAAAGGATTTTTCAAAGAAGAAGGACTTCAATTGGAGATAACAACCGCACAAGGTTCTGACAAAGCCGCAACAGCAGTTGTATCAGGTCAAGCCGACATAGGACTGCAAGGTCCAGAAACTACCGTCTACGTATATAAGGAAGGAAAAGAGGATTACCTTGTAAATTTTGCACAACTTACAAAAAAAGACGGCTCATTCTTAGTAGGCAAAAAGCCAGAACCGAATTTCAAGTGGGAAAACTTAAAAGGAAAAAAGATAATAGGCGGAAGGCCCGGTGGCATGCCTGAAATGACTCTTGAATATATACTGAAAGAACACGGACTAGATCCTAAGAAAGATGTAAATCTAGTTACAAATCTACAATTTACAGCAACCGCCGGTGCATTTATGAGATCCGATGCAGACTACGTCGCACTGTTTGAACCGACAGCATCGCAGGTGGAAAGCGAAAAAGGCGGATATATCGTAGCATCTGTCGGTGCTGCCGGACATGATGTGCCATATACGACATTTAATGCTAGAAAAAGTTATATAAAAGAACATCCTGATATCATACAGCATTTCACGAATGCAGTTTACAAAGGAATGCTGTACGTTCAATCTCACTCATCAAAGCAGGTTGCTGAAGATATCAAGTCATTCTTCCCTGACACAGATATTGATATCATAACAAAGGTCATTAACAGATACAAAAGCATAGATGCATGGGGTACAACACCGCAAATGAAGCCGGCTGATTTTGACGCCCTTCAGAATGTGTTGTTAAATGCCGGTGAAATAGACAGCAAAGTAGACCCCAATGCTCTTATAGACAATACTTTCGCAGATAAGGCTGTAGCAACGATAAAGAAATGATGTTGTGGGGACAATAGAAAGATTGTCCCCTGTAAGTATGCTTAAAATATGGCAGGAGGTGCATCTTATGGATAAAGTCATGGTAGAACTTGAAAATGTCTCTTTAAACTATCATACGGTAAAGGGTGAAACAGAAGCAATAAAAAATGTCTCTTTTAATGTATATGAAGGTGAATTTGTAGGAGTCATAGGACCTTCTGGATGTGGCAAGTCCACACTTTTATCTATTATTGCGGGCCTCTTGAAACCATCAGGCGGAAGCGTAAAAGTGAACGGCAAGGTTGGATACATGCTTCAGAGAGATCACCTTTTTGAGTGGCGAAACATCATGCAGAATGTTCTTCTTGGCCTTGAGATACAAAATGCTGTCAATGATGAGTCTATAAGGCATGTAGAGGGACTATTAGATAGATACGGTCTTGCAGAGTTTAAATACCATTATCCAAATCAGATATCAGGAGGAATGAGGCAAAGGGCAGCATTAATCAGGACTCTGGCCTTAAAGCCTGACATTATGCTATTGGATGAGGCTTTTTCAGCACTTGATTATCAGACAAGGCTTGCAATATCTGATGAGGTATGGAGCATATTGAAGGGAGTAAAAAAGACAGCTATTATCGTTACTCACGATATATCCGAGGCAATTGCAATGTGCGATAGGATCGTGGTTTTGTCTAATAGGCCGGCAGTTGTTAAAAGCGTGCATGAAATACACCTTACATGCGATAACCGCTCTCCGATTGGATGCAGAAAAGCCCCGGAATTTAGAGATTATTTCAACGAGATATGGAAGGAGCTTGATGTCCATGTATGAAATAACGTCAAACATGTCAAAAGAGCACAGAGAATTCTTAAAAAAAGTCAAAAGAAAAGAGATAGCTATAAGAACTACTCAGATTATAATATTGATTGCATTTTTTGCTGTTTGGGAAATAGCCGGAAGGCTTAAATTGATAGATCCATTTTTATTTAGCCAGCCTTCTAGAATGCTTAAAACAATCATAAATTTAAGTGAAGACGGCTCACTGTTTACACACATATGGGTTACACTAAGTGAGACATTGATAGGATTTGCACTTGGTACATTTATAGGCATAGCAATTGCAATCATGCTTTGGTGGTCTTCATTTGCATCAAAAGTAGCTGAACCATATCTAATAGTATTAAACAGCCTGCCAAAGATCGCATTAGGTCCTATATTCATCGTATGGATGGGAAATGGCGAAGCACCTATAATAACGATGGGACTGGCTATATCTTTAATCGTCACAATAATAAGTTTAGAGACAGGCTTTATGCAAGTAGATGAGGATAAGATAAAACTTTTAAAGACATTTGGCGCTACAAAGTATCAAATACTTACAAAGTGCATTTTGCCAGCCAGTATCCCAACTATCATGTCTGCCATAAAAATCAACATGGGGCTATCTTGGGTTGGCGTAATAACAGGCGAATTCTTAGTATCTAAAGCTGGTCTAGGATATCTCATCGTGTATGGCGGACAGATATTCAAGCTTGACATAGTCATGTCCAGTGTCCTAATTTTATCTGTGCTGGCTGCATTGATGTACGTACTTTTAGTATACATTGAAAAAAAAATAATCAAATGGCAGTAGTTTATGTAATGTACTGCACCGCATTATGCTGGTGTATTTTTTTTCATTATGTGCTAAAATATCTTTATGAAAATATTTCGAGGTGAGATTTATGAAGATAGCATTAGCACAGCTGAATCCAACTGTGGGCGACATAAAGAACAACTGTGAAAAAATAATTATGTATATAAAAGAAGCAAAAAAAGCTAATATGGATCTTATCGTCTTTCCAGAGCTTTCTATCATTGGATATCCTCCTAAGGATTTACTTTATAACCCTGATTTTTTGGAATCATCATATAGTGCTTTAAATGAGCTTATATTGCCTGAAACAAATGATATTGGCGTCATAGTAGGTATAGCCACAAAAGATAAAGAAAAAGACTATATGCTTCATAACTCAGCACTACTTCTATACAACGGTAAAATAATCGGACAAGCTGACAAAACCCTTTTGCCAAATTACGATGTATTTGATGAGCAAAGGTATTTTGAGCCAGCAAAAAGTAGGACTTGCTTTGATTTTAAAGGAATGCGCCTTGCAGTAAATATTTGCGAAGACATATGGAACGACAAGGACTTCTGGGAAAGACCAAGGTACGATATAGATGTTTTGGAAGAGCAGTACAAGCTAAATCCAGACATTTTTATAAATATTTCCGCATCGCCGTATAACCTTGGAAAGCAAGAATTAAGGACAAAGATGGTAAAGCAAATATCAAAGAAATATAAACTGCCTCTAATATATGTAAATCAAGTCGGTGGAAATGACGAGCTGATTTTTGATGGTAACAGTTTCGCAATAAATTCCAATGGCGACAGAGTCGTAAACTTAAGGTCATTTTCTGAGGATATTGCTTTTGTAGATACTGAAAATCTTGATGAACTAAAACCGCTTCAAGAAATCAAAGAAGATATTTCATGGGTTCATGATGCACTAATTTTAGGACTTAGAGATTATTTTAGAAAGACAGGCTTTAAAAAAGCAGTGGTAGGCTTAAGCGGCGGTATTGATTCTGCTGTCACATGCGCACTTGCAGTAAAAGCTCTAGGGCGTGAAAATGTACTGGGCGTATCTATGCCATCTCGCTATTCTTCAGAAGGCAGCAAAGATGATGCAAGGGATCTAGCACAAAATCTAGGCATACAGTACAGAGTAATACCTATTGAAGATGTATTTAAAAGCTATATCTCTATTTTTAACAAAGATGGCAATGTTTTAGGAGATCTAGCAGAAGAAAATCTGCAGGCCAGGATAAGAGGCAACTATCTGATGTTCATATCAAATAGAGAAGGATACATGGTCTTAACAACCGGAAATAAGTCAGAAATTGCTGTTGGCTACTGTACACTGTATGGAGATATGAGCGGTGGACTTGCTGTAATATCCGATGTGCCAAAGACGATGGTGTACGAACTTGCAAAGTATATAAATAGAGACAAAATCATAATACCGCTGTCAACCATTGAAAAGGCTCCATCTGCAGAGCTAAGGCCAAACCAGAAAGATACTGATTCACTACCGCCATATGAAATACTAGATGATATATTGAAGTCATATATAGAAGATGATAAATCTATAAGTGAGATCATAGCAGACGGCTATGATAAAGACCTTGTAAGAGATGTAATCAGAAAGGTCAACAATGCAGAATACAAGAGAAAACAAGCAGCGCCGGGTCTTAAAGTTACAACAAAAGCATTTGGTGTCGGAAGGCGCATGCCGATTGCGCAGAGATTCAGACCGTAATTTTTTATTAAAGGAGGCTAAAGGATTGACAAAAAAATTAAAAAGCGACATCATGTTAATCTTAGTCACAGTCATCTGGGGGTCCACTTTTATAATAGTAAAAAATGCAACAAGCGTAATACCTGTGTACAATTTTCTGTTTTTAAGATTTTTAATTGCATTTATAGTACTGGCAATCCTGTACGGCAGAAGGTTAGTAAATATAGATAGAAAAACATTTATTGTTTCAGTCCTTGTTGGTACAATGTTATTTTTAGGCTATGCATTTCAAACATTAGGTCTAAAATACACTACAGCATCAAAATCTGGTTTTATAAGTGGATTCAATGTGGTGCTTGTACCTATTCTGGAAGCTTTCTTTTTAAAAGCAAAATTGTCAAAGACATCGCGGATAAGCGTCATATTAGCAATGGTAGGGTTATTGCTTATAACAACAAACGTTGATTTAAAGATAAACTTTGGGGATTTCCTTACTTTTTTGTGTGCAGTATCATTTGCATTTCAGATCGTCTTAATTGCAAAATATGCACCATCTGTGGATACTATTTCGTTTGCAACGATACAAATCCTGGTTGTTGCGACTCTAAGCGGGATTTTATCATTCATATATGAAAAACCAACCATACCAACAAACAAAACCGTATGGTTTGCACTTATATTGACTGGCATTTTTGCAACAGCTTTTGCATTAACCGTTCAGAATACGATGCAAGCAAACACATCGGCTACACATGCAGCTATTATTTTTTCACTGGAACCTGTCTTTTCTGCCATCACAGCATTTCTAGTGGCTGGCGAGGTTATGACATTGAAATCTATAATCGGCGGTTTTTTAATGCTTTTAAGCATGATTTTATCTGAAATGCCGTCTAAAGATAAATTAAGGGCTTAAAAAAGCCCTTTTTAATATGGTTTTATTATTTCACCTGAAATGGCATCTATCAAGTTTGAATAAATAGGATCATCTACAGTGTAAACTGGTATTATATCTTTGCCTTCTGGTTTGTAATATTTTAAAGAGAAGTTTCCATTCTTTAAGTATTTATCTGTTATCTCATCTTGCGTCATGATGTTTGACGGCATCGGAATCGGTATGTCGTAATTTTTATAAGTATACGCTGATACATTTCCTTTTCCATCTACATCAACAGTAATTCCGTTATTGATAAATGGAATATTGTACTGTTTAAGCGGAAATACAAAGTGGTATCCGTAAACTTCTTCACCTGTTTGGTTTTCAGTATTACTTCTGAAATCGAGATAAGGTACTATGTCTTTGAAATTATCCTTTATAAATGATTCCGCTTTTTTTAATGCAGTTTCCCGGGAAATTGATAAACTTAAATCACTTTTTGTGCTTTTCAGCACATCTACGACATTACCTGTATTTGCATTAACTGCCACGTGTAGATATCCTATTCCATTAACTTTATTCCATGCAAATGTCCAAACATTTAAATCAAGGCCTGCGTATTTTTCGATGTATGCTGTGTTTTTTAATTCATAGTCTTTAGATGCATATTTCGACGCTATATTATATGCTTCATCTTTTGTAACAGGCTTACTAGATTTATTGTAAAATTTGTCCAATGTGATTTTTCCTTCATTTCCTTCACCTGTGTTTTTTAATTCAACTTTAGTTCCATTTATATCAATTATATCACCTGTATATGCATTTATCATGTACTGAGGTGATGGTGAAACATAGACAAGCTTCACATCACCTTTATTTTTGTCATATATTATCGTGTATACTAATCTAGGCCTTAAATATCCTTTAAAAAGTTTTGTAGCTTCATTTATATCTATTACATTTTTAAGCGTAGGCAGGTCTCCCTCTGTCCAATCGTACGTATAATGTGTAACATATCCTGTCTTTTTGTCGACAGATACATTTATTGTGTCGTATAAAAACTTCACACCATTCTCTTCTCTTCTCCATTTAAAATTGTATTCTCTATAAGTGTCATTTTCATGTGCGCTATCAAACTTGTATTTGCTAAGTTTTGTTGGCTTTACCTTATTTAAAAATTCATCCGCTATTTTTTTTGCATCATTTCTGTTTAAATTTTTGCTTCCATTATAATCAGATATAAAATTATACCTTATAATATCTCCAGTTTTTGCATTTAGAGTTATTGAAGTATTTTCAAAAATATCATTTTTAGTATAACTCAATATCCACACTGAATCTTTATTTGTAAATTCTCTGTATTGGACGTTTAAATTATCGTATTTTATATCTCCCAGCTTGTCTTTTACAATTGAGATAGCTTTTTCTTTGGTAATAATATTGTCAATTTGGGCAGCATAAACATTAAATGCCCCTGTCAATATTATGAACATCAATATTATGGCTGTTATCTTTTTCATATAAAAACACCTCCACTATTTTCTCCTATTTAGATTTTAGTCTAAATAGGATGTTTTTATACACAATCGTGGAGGTATTTTTTATATATTTTTGTATTTTTTTGCAACACTCATTCTGACGAGGGCACGCTTTAAAGCAGCTTTTGCAAGCAGATACTCATGCTGGCTTTTCTTCTGTCTTAACCTTTCTTCTGCTCTCTGTTTTGCTGCTTCTGCCCTCATAATATCTATCTCTTCAGGCCATTCGGCAGCATCTGCCAGTATTACTACATTATCTTGCTTGACTTCCATAAATCCGTTTGATATGCTGGCTTCTTTCCATACATTGTCATTTTTTATCTTGAGTGTGCCTATACCAAGAGCCACCGTCATAGGTATATGCCCTTTTTGTACTCCGACTTCTCCAACACTTGTTGTAACAATGATTTCCTCAACATCTCCATCGTAAAATTTGCGATGTGGTGTCAAAACTTCGAGGTGGTATTTGTTGTCCATATTATACACCTCACTTCATTTCTTCGGCCTTTTTGTACACTTCATCAATATTTCCTACCATGAAAAATGCTGCTTCTGGTATATCGTCCATCTCACCATCTACTATTTTCTTGAAGCCTTCTATTGTCTCTTTTAGTGGGACATATTTGCCTGGTATTCCGGTAAATGTCTCAGCAACGAAGAAAGGCTGCGACAAAAATCTCTGTATCTTCCTTGCCCTGTAAACCGTAAGTTTATCTTCATCTGATAATTCATCCATACCAAGAATAGCTATGATATCCTGCAGCTCTTTGTATTTTTGCAGTATCTCCTGTACACGCCTTGCTACATTGTAATGTTCTTCACCGACAATGCTGGGCTCTAATATTCTCGATGTAGAATCAAGTGGATCAACAGCAGGATAAATGCCCATCTCAACGATACTTCTAGATAGAACTGTCGTCGCATCAAGGTGCGTAAATGTTGTTGCAGGCGCCGGGTCTGTCAAGTCATCAGCAGGCACATAAACCGCCTGAACAGATGTAATTGATCCGCTCTTTGTAGAGGTTATTCTCTCCTGCAATGCTCCAAGCTCTGTCGCAAGTGTCGGCTGGTAACCAACGGCAGACGGCATTCTGCCCAAGAGAGCGGACACTTCTGAGCCTGCTTGTATAAACCTAAATATGTTGTCTATAAATAGCAAAACATCCTGATGCTTTTCATCCCTAAAATACTCTGCCATTGTAAGGCCTGTAAGTCCAACTCTCATTCTGGCTCCAGGTGGCTCATTCATCTGACCGAATACAAATGCTGTCTTATCTATAACACCAGATTCTTTCATCTCATGCCACAAATCATTGCCTTCACGGGTTCTCTCTCCTACACCTGTAAAGATTGAATATCCGCCGTGTTCTGTTGCTATATTTCTGATTAGCTCTTCTATTAAGACTGTCTTACCAACACCAGCACCACCAAAAAGCCCGATCTTGCCGCCTTTTGCATATGGCGTAAGAAGATCTATGACTTTTATGCCTGTCTCCAATACTTCTGTAACAGGGCTTTGTTCCTCAAAGCTTGGTGCATTTCTGTGTATAGATACATATTTATCTGCTTTTACTTCACCAAGGCCATCGACAGGTTTTCCAAGCACGTTAAACATTCTGCCAAGCGTTCCTTCGCCTACCGGTACAGAAATTGGCCCGCCAGTATCAAAACATTCCATCCCTCTCTTTAATCCATCAGTAGACGACATAGCGACACACCTTACTGTATTGTCACCTGTATGCTGCGATACCTCAACAATAATCTCGTCATCATTAAATGGTATTTTAATCGCATTGTTGATGGGTGGCAAATCTTCGTCAAAACGTATATCAACAACCGGACCTATTACCTGTGTTATATAACCCTTTTTCATATTAGCCTCCATTCAATATCTAAAATTTTATTTTAAAATGTAGCATAACTACATCTAAACTGATGAACCTCCAATTATCTCTGAAAGCTCCTGCGTTATAGAAGCCTGCCTTAATCTATTATATTCTAGAGTGTACTTTGCTATCATTTTATCTGCATTTGAAGTTGCACCGTCCATTGCAACCATACGTGAAAAATGCTCAGAGGCAAAAGCATTTACTAATAAGCTATATACTATACCTTTGATATATTCAGGTACCAGTAGATTAAACACTTTCGTAGGCGATGGATCGTATATCATATCGCTTAAAATTTTTACATCCTTATTACTGTTAAAATTCTTTATGTCCAACGGCAATATTTTAATCGTCCTTACTATCTGCTTTAAACCGGCCATTTCTGTATATACTGCATAAATATCATCTATAATGCCTCTGTCATATATATCTACCAACAAATCAGATATCTCACCAGCTGCAGATGTAGTAGGATTTTGAGCAGTGTATAAAAATTCTACGTCTACGTTGTAACCCTTATTCAGGAAATAGCTGCGTCCTACTTCTCCTATCACCATGAGGTTTTGTGTATCGCCATCAATGACTTCTTCAGCCTGTTTTATGACATTGTGATTGTATCCACCACACAAGCCTTTATCGCCAGTTACGACAATAACGGCTTTTTTTCTAGCACCTTTGGCCTCATGCTGTCTTTCAAAATAATGGGATGTTGCCTCACCGCTGTGAATCAGTATATCTTCCATAGTAGACTGTATTCTTTCATAGTAAGGTCTCACATTGTCTAACATTAATTTTGCTTTCCTAAACTTTGCGGCTGATATTAGATTCATAGCCCTTGTTATTTTACGGGTCTCCTTAACACTTTTTATCCTTAACTGAATATCCCTTTTCCCCATTATGCATCACCTTTCGATGCGTATTTGCTCTTATACTCCTCGATGGCTGCCTTTAATTTTTCAATTGTATCATCATCTAACTTGCCTGTCTCTCTTATAGTTTTCTTAATATCCGGATAGTTTATATCAATAAATTCCAACAAATCTTTTACAAATTTCTTTACATCTTGAAGCTCTACATCCATAAGGTATTTATTCATAACCGTATATATCATTATGACCTGATCTTCCATCGAAATCGGCTGGTACCTCGGCTGTTTCGTTATCTCGACTATCCTCTCGCCTTGCTTTAGTAAATCCAGCGTCGATTTATCAAGATCTGAGCCAAACTGTGCAAATACCTCCAGTTCCCTGTACTGGGAAAGCTCCAATCTCATTCTGCCAGATACTTTCTTCATGGCTTTTTTCTGCGCAGCACCACCAACACGTGATACCGATAGACCTACGTTTATGGCTGGCCTAATGCCTGCATAGAATAGCTCTGATTCTAGATATATCTGTCCATCTGTTATTGATATGACATTTGTCGGTATATATGCTGATATATCACCTGCAAGGGTTTCTATTATAGGCAGTGCAGTAATTGATCCCCCACCCATGTCATCAGAAAGCCTTGCAGAGCGCTCTAGTAGCCTTGAATGCAGGTAGAATACATCTCCAGGATATGCTTCTCTTCCTGGTGGCCTTCTTAAAAGGAGCGAAATCGTTCTGTAAGCTACTGCGTGTTTTGAAAGGTCATCATATACTATAAGGACATCTTTCTTGTTGTACATGAAATACTCTGCCATTGCACATCCAGCATAAGGTGCTAAATACTGCAGTGCTGCAGAATCACTGGCAGTTGATGCTACAACAGTCGTATAAGACATAGCCCCAAATTTCTCTAATGTATTTACAAGGCCAGCTATTGTAGAGGCTTTTTGCCCGATTGCAACATATATACAGTAAACATCTTTATCTTTTTGGTTTATTATTGTATCAACTGCAATAGCAGTTTTTCCTGTCTGCCTATCTCCAATTATTAGCTCTCTCTGCCCTCTACCAATTGGAATCATAGCATCTATTGCCAAGATTCCAGTCTGTAGTGGTGTATCAACAGGCTTTCTTTTTATAATAGGTGGAGCTGGATATTCTACAGGCCTTGTTCCATCGCTTTTTACAGGTCCTTTACCGTCTAGAGGTTGACCTAGTGGATTTACAACTCTGCCTAAAAGACCATATCCTACAGGTACTTCAACTACTTTTCCGGTACGTTTTACAGTAGTACCTTCTTTAATTGCTTCAGGATCGCCAAGAACTATCACGCCTACGCTATCTTCTTCTAGGTTCATAACCATCCCGTAGACGCCATTTTCAAATTCAACCATTTCGCCATATATAGCTTCATCAAGTCCATATATCTTGGCAATTCCATCACCAGCAGTTATTACATGTCCTACATCCTCTGTCTTAATGGTAAAATCAAAGTTCTTTATTTTATTTTCCAGAATAGATGTTATTTCTTCAGGTTTTATATCCATATATTCACCTTCTATTTTATAGAGTACTTTTTATCAACTTGCAGTTACAAGATTCTTGAGAAGTGTATCAAGTTTTCCTTTTATAGATCCATCAATAACTTTATTCCCTATTAATATCTTAAGCCCACCAAGTATAGACTCGTCCACAGTTGAGTTTATATAAACTTTCTTATTAAAATTTGATTCCAGTCTATTTTTGATTCTTTCAAGTGTATCAGAGTTCAATGGATGTGCTGAAATTAGAATTGCATTTATGATTCCTTTGTAGTCCATGTACAATTTGTTGTACTCATTAAATATCTCATCGAAAATTGATTCTCTGTGCTTTGATATTATCAATTTTAAAAAGTTGATTACTTCTCTGTCATAACCTTCTAAAATCGCATCGACAAAGTTCATTTTTTGTTTTAAATAGATTCCTCTATTTGTAATAATTTTGTATATTTGCTTATTTTTCAACATATTTAAAATGCCTTTAAGTTCGTCATAATACTTTTCGATATTGCCGTTTTCTTTGGCTGCGTTAAAAAGAGCACGTGCATATTTTTTCGCTATTACTTGTTCCAAGATGCACCTGCCTCCTTAACCACCTCATTGATTATTTCATCATCATCAACGTTAATATTGCCAATGGCTTTCGAAGCAGCTTCTATTATAAGATGTGACAAGTTAACTCTTAAATCGTGCATTGCTTTAATCTTCTCTGTCTCTGCTTCCTCTTTTGCCCTTTCTATTATGGCTTTCGCTTCTGTATTTGCCTCTTCTATTATCTTTTCTGCCTTTTCTTTAGCATATTTTTCTGCTCTATCGATGATAGCTTTGCCCTCATCGTCTGCTTTTTTTAATATTTCTTCATACTGTGCTTTTAAATCATTAGCTTCATGAACTTTCCTATCTGCTTCCTCCAATGAATTCCTGATCTTTTGTGACCTTTCTTCCATAAATTTTGTCACTGGTTTAAATAGAAACTTTCTCAATATCAAGTACAAAACAACAAGATTTATGATGGTAAAAATAAAAGTATACGGATTTATAAGGCTCAAATTATTACCTTCTTTCGTATCATTATGCTTTCATGAAAAATATTATCAAAAAAGCAACTAATAACCCATATATAGCAGTTGCTTCAGATAAAGCGCCACCTAGAAGTAAAAGTTGCATTATACTACCTCTTGCCTCCGGCTGCCTTGATACAGCTTCAACCGCCTTTCCTGTAGCTATACCTATACCAATTCCTGCACCAATACCAGTTATAGCTGCAATTCCTGCTCCTATTGCCAATAAATTCATTTCTCATCTCTCCTTTTATTTTTTTATTTATATTTTACACATAAATCTTTCTAATATCAATTTTTTATTATAAATTAACTTGCTTTCATTCTACAGCTTCTTCAATATAAAGCATTGTCAAAAACACAAATACTACCATCTGAAGTGCACCATCAAACAAATCGAAGTAAATGCTGAATATGGCTGGAACGACTATTGGTGCTACTTTACTTATTAAATCCATTATTATAAATGCTGCAGTAATATTGCCAAATAACCTGGCTGCCAATGACAACGGTCTTGTGAACATATCAAGTACTTTCATGGGAAAATTAATAGGCATCGGTTCAAAAAATGATTTTGCATATCCTTTTATACCCCTCGCCTTAACAGATGCAATTATGACTACTATGATAGACATAATAGCCAGTGCTGATGTGGCACTTAAATCTTTCGTTGGAGGTGTTAATCCAAATAAATCGATAGTATTTGCCAATATTAAATACAAAGCCACTGTTCCAAGATAAGGTGCAAATGATGACCAATACTCACCAAGGGCATCTTTAGTAAATGAATTTAAGCCATCTACTATAGTTTCAACAAAATTCTGCACACCTGTAGGAACAAGTTTCCAGCCTCTTGTAACGATAAGTGATGCTATAGTAAGTATGATCATTATTATCCACGTTACTACAACTGTTGTCGTCACAGGAATACCGCCTAAAATAGGGATTGTAAATACTACCGACTGTCCTATCTCCACTCGTATCACCCCTTTCTCTCATTGATAACTACAATTATAATACTTCAGAATGTAAATTTCAAATATTGTTTTCATAATTTGAAAACTTCATTATTTTGACAATTATCTATCTCTTCCGTCTTCCATTTTAATTGTGATTCAACTTATTTATATCGTCTGTTGACGCAATCACAACCAAATTATCGCCTTCCATTATTATATCGTCAGCAGAAGGAGTAATTTTAATATTATTTCCCCTTTTTATCGCAATAATATTTAAGCCAAACCTTTGTCTTAGTTTCAACTCATTCAAAGATTTGCCTATCCAGTCTCTAATGGCTATTATTTCAACGATGTTGTACTCTGGCGAGAGCTCTATAAAATCAAGTATATTCGATGATATGAGACTGTAAGCTAATTTTACTCCTGCTTCCTTTTCTGGAAATATGACTCTATCTGCGCCAATTTTAAGCAATACTTTTGCATGAAGTTCATTCTGCGCTTTTGCTACGACTGTTTTTACACCAAGCTCTTTTACCATAAGTGTAACCAAAAGGCTCGTTTGTATGTCTGTTCCAGTGCCTATTATTGCAACATCAAAGTTTCTTACACCTAAAGATCTTAGGACTTTTTCGTCTGTCGCATCAGCCTGTACTGCTCTAGTTACGCTATCTGAAATGTTCTGAACTAATTCTTCAGAACTATCTATTGCAAGCACATCACATCCAAGTGTATACAGCGTCTTTGCAACACTTGACCCAAATCTTCCTAAGCCTATTACTACAAATTGCTTTCCACTCACATTTTGACCTCCTAACCGATCAGTACATTGCCCTCAGGGTATTTCATCACCGCATTTGTATTTGCATGTTTGCGAACTAGCGCATATATAACTGTCAACGGCCCCACTCTTCCTGCATACATTGTCAATACTATTATTATCCTTCCAGTAATATCTAGATGCGGCGTCAAACCCATTGTGAGACCTACAGTGCCAAACGCTGATATAACTTCGTAGAAAATTGGCAGAAAGTTTGCTTTCTCAAATACTGATAAAAGTAAAACATCAAAAAGCACTATAAACATACTTATGCAAACAACTGAAAGTGCCCTATATACTTCATCTTTCGGAATTCTTTTGTCTAGTATTTCCGTATCTTCTCTGCCTTTTATTACTGACAACAGAGTCATTACGATGACTGCAAACGTTGATGTTTTTATACCACCACCTGTAGAACCAGGTGATGCACCTATAAACATCAATATGACTGTAAAGAAATTTGAAGCATCTGTCATCTTTGCAATATCAATGGTGTTAAATCCAGCAGTCCTAGGCGTTATAGATGCGAATAATGATGATAGTACTTTCCCTTTAAATGAAAGGTATTTCATCGTTTCAGGATTGTCATGCTCTAATAAATAAAATATTAAAGCACCGACCACGATTAAAATTGATGTCGTTATGATTACAACTTTTGAGTGTAGAGAAAACTTTTTAAAATATCTTTTATCGATTATCTCATACTGCACTGTAAATCCTAAACCGCCAAGAACGATCAATGCCATTATCACAAAATTTACAATGAAGCTTTCAGTGTACTGCGTCAAACTTTTAAAATTACCAAAAATATCAAATCCAGCATTATTATAGGCAGATACTGAATGAAATATCCCTTTAAAAATCCCTTCCCAAAGTCCGAATTGAGGAATAAACTTAAATGATAATAACGCTGCGCCAATGCCTTCAATTACAAATGTGCTTATAAGTGCATATCTTATAAGCCTAACTATACCTTGCGGTGTCAGAGCACTCATGGCTTCCTGCATAACAAGCCTTTCTTTGAAAGTTATTTTTTTACCCATTATCATAAATAAAAGGGTTGCAAATGACATAAATCCCAGTCCGCCTATTTGTATGAGAAGCATAATAACCGTCTGACCAAACCTAGACCAATATGTTCCAGTATCAACTACTACCAAGCCTGTAACACATGTTGCTGATGTTGCTGTAAACAAAGCAGTTGTAAAATCAGTCGTGTTATTATTTCTCGAGGATATAGGGAGCATTAGGACAAATGTTCCTACTAATATTACTGCAGCAAACCCTAAGGCAAGCACCTGTATCGGCGTTATAGTGCTTAAAGTATGCTGTACTTTTTGCCTTACAGTCATTTCTTCATCTCCAAATATAATGCTCAATTATTGAAATTTATTTTCCACGATCTCATTAATAGTAGAAATGCTTTATGTTTATCCAGCATCATCTTTTTTAGCAATCATTGCAATTTCCCCCCAAAAATATAAAAAACCTGAAGTCTTCAAGTTTTTTAACTTCTCCCTTAAAAGCCTACGAGGTTAGCTGTCGGGCTAGGATTTAAGAGAACTTAACCCTATTCTTTCGAATTTCGCCCCAGTTATTGGGCCCCCCGTTTCCATTGGAATTAGGCTTATTTCATTACCTTAATTATACAACCGGTACTTTTCAATAGCAAATGTCAATCACACATCATATAACTTCATTTTTAATCAAATTAACTGATATTTAACGAATACACTGAATAATTCTCCATTATCGTCATTAATCTTCAATTCTTTTATTGTCCTCAAGAATAGAATCTAAATAGGTGTAGATATTATCTACACCTGTTTTCTTCAAAGATGAAAAAGGTACAATTTTACCTTTATCGACTTCAAGTGTCTCAGATATGACATTTAGCGACCTTTGAATTTCTTGCCTATTCAGCTTATCTGACTTTGTGGCAACAACAACATAATTTAAATTTCTATGTTTTAAATAATTCATCATTAGAACATCATCATCTGTGGGCTTATGCCTGATGTCTACAAGCATTATTGCCCCTTTGAGATATTCTGAAACATTTAAGTAAGTCTCAATATTTATTGACCACTGTTTTTTCATTTCTTTTGAAACCTCAGCATAGCCATAGCCAGGAAGATCAACTAAGTAAAATGAATTATTTACAAGGTAAAAATTAATACCTTGCGTCTTTCCCGGTTTCTGACTAACTCTTGCGAAATTTTTCCTGTTAACTATGGTATTTATAAAGGATGATTTGCCTACATTCGACCTGCCTATTACAGCAATTTGTGTTAGCCCGTCATCTGGATATTGGTTTTTATTGTATGCAGCAACTTTGAGCTCTATTGATTTGATTTTCATCTGAATTCTCACCTACTAACGATATTTTTAAGACTTCATCGATATTTGACACAAACTTGAATTCCAACTTCTTCTTGACACTTTGCGGTATCTCGTCTAAATCCCTTTTATTATCTGCTGGTGCAATTATCTTAAGTATACCGGCCCTGTGGGCAGCCAAAACTTTTTCCTTTAAGCCGCCAATAGGCAATACTTTTCCGGTCAGTGTGATTTCACCTGTCATGGCTATATCACCTCTTACCGGTACCTTTTTAATGGCTGAAACCATCGCTGTCACCATTGTTATGCCAGCAGACGGACCATCTTTTGGTATTGCGCCTTCTGGCACATGGATGTGTATGTCCAGGTTTTTGTAAAAATCTTTATTTATACCCAATGTATCAGCATTAGATCTTATATAGCTGAATCCTGCCTGTGCAGATTCTTTCATGACATCTCCTAATTGCCCTGTCAACGTAAGTTTTCCTGTCCCAGGCATAGTAGTTGCTTCAACTGTAAGCGTGTCACCGCCAACTCTAGTCCATGCAAGGCCAGTAACCATGCCTACTTTGTTTTGCAAGTTTGCTTTGTCTATCCTAAATAGTGGCTTTCCAAGGTATTTTTGCAGATTTTGTTTCCCGACTTTTATTGACTTGGCTTTATCTTCCACTATAGTTTTAATGGACTTTCTTACAACTTTTGCTATATTCTGCTCTAACGCCCTCACACCCGCTTCCCTTGTGTACTCTGATATTATGCCGATGATAGCTGAGTCTTGTATCTTTATAATTTCATCAGTTGCTCCGTGTTCTTTTAATATTTTGGGAACCAAATGTTCTTTTGCAATGTGCAATTTTTCTTCTTCCGTATATCCAGATATATATATGACTTCCATTCTGTCAAGAAGTGGAGCTGGTATTGTGTCTAATGTATTAGCTGTTGTTATAAAAAGCACCCTTGACAAATCAAATGGCAAATCAATGTAATGATCCCTGTATGTAGAGTTTTGCTCTGGATCCAAAACTTCCAGCATTGCTGATGCTGGATCACCCCTAAAATCAGAACTCATCTTGTCTATCTCATCCAAAAGAAAAACTGGATTTTTGGAACCCGCAATCTTTAATGAATTAATTATTCCACCAGGTATTGCCCCCACATATGTCCTTCTATGTCCTCTTATCTCAGCTTCATCTCTAACTCCACCTAAAGACAACCTTACAAATTTTCTATTCATTGCCCTTGCGATAGATTTTCCAAGGGATGTCTTTCCTACGCCAGGAGGACCTACAAGGCATAGAATCGGGCTTTTCATCTTTTCGTGATAACTTCTTACTGCTAAAAACTCCAAAATCCTCTCTTTTACTTTCTTTAATCCGTAGTGATCTTCATTCAAAATTTTTTCTGCTCTTTTAAGGTCAAGCACGTCTTTTGTCTCTTCATTCCACGGCAAGTCCAAAAGCCAATCTATGTACGTCCTAACAACGGATCCTTCTGCAGATCCTGGCCCCATCCTGCTTAATCTTCTCAACTCTTCTTTAGCTTTTTCTTTAACATAATCAGGCAAATCTTTTGACTCGATTTTTTCTTCATATTCATCTATTTCCTGATCTATTTCATCAGATTCTCCAAGTTCGGCTTTTATAGCTTTTAATTGCTCTCTTAAATAATACTCCCTTTGGCTTTTGTCTATCTGTTTGTGGACCCGCATATTTATTTTTTTCTCTATTTCAAGTATATCAAGCTCTTTCAATATAAACCCTAATAGCTTCTCTAATCTTTCCTTCGTATCAAAACACTCTAAAAGCTCTTGATTTTGGCTTTGATTTAAGCTTAAATGCTCTGTTATAACGTCAGCAAGCCTTCCCGGCTCTTCTACAGATACAACATTGTAAATACTGTCTAATGGTATTTTTGATGAAATACTAATATATTCCTCAAAAGCCGATGTCACGCTTCTCATCAATGCTTCCAATTCACTGTCTTTTTGTATCTCAGTATTGTCTATTTTCTCTATAACCTCGACTTCAAAAAAACTTTCAGAACTTATCAGATTCTTTAATTCAGCCCTTGATATACCTTCAACAAGAACTCTTACAACTTCGCCAGGAAGCCTCAACATCTGTTTTACTTTCGTAATCGTACCAACGCTATATATATCATCTATTGTAGGTTCATCAATATCAGCATGTTTTTGCGTAACTAAAAAGACAAGCTGATTTCTAAGCATGGCTTCTTCAATAGCCTTAACCGATTTTCCTCTTCCTACATCAAAATGTAAAACCATATACGGAAATACAGTTAAACCTCTTAATGGGACCATCGGCAGTATGTATTTCTTGTCCATAATGTCACCTCTTTTGTCTATTGGCCTATTGATAAGTATATTATACATTAAAATATTTCAATCTCAAAAACTAGAAAATCAAGCTATCTAAGTCCTCTTTTATTATTTTGCTTCTTCCATTTTTAAGAGCACTAAGTGCAACGTGCTGCAGTATTCTAACCGCATCTTCACCGCTCTTTGCTATACTGGCAATTTCATCGCACACATCATCTTCTATATAGAATAAACCTTCATCAGCAGTTTTTTTAATTAACTCTTTCAACTCACTTTTATCTTGTTTTTTAAAAGATACAATATCACAGATGCTTAACATAGCTTCAGGTACCGCCTTAATATCAATTGCATTTACTGCTAAGCAAAAATCTGCTGGCAATCCTTCTATTAAAAAACGTTTTAAATATTCTGGAGTTCCCTCTGAAATACGTATTTTACCAGACTTTACCTTTTTTTCATTTATAACATCTATTAGTTTAAAAATGACATTCTTCTTTATATTTTCTATATTATTTATATAAAGTATTCCTTTATTTGCTCGTGTAACAAGACCAATTTTTAGCCTCTGTATTTTCATTGAAACACAATCAATTTCTTCTAAACGTCCAAACAGTGTAGTATATATTAAATCATCACTGTAGTCTTTCTCTGGATAATATTCTATAAATTCCCCACTTTTAAAAAAACTGCTGCCTTCATATTGCACTTTTTTAAAACATGCTCTTAAGATGTCTTTCTTCCAGGTTCCCTCAGGACCTAGCAATACAATGTTTTTCGGCCTATCCTTTCTTAAGTTATTTAATATTCTAAAGACAGCTTCACTTTGTCCTAAAATATCTTCTATTTTTCGTATACGACTTTTTTCTTTTAGAGGTTCTGCCAGATGCTCTTGAATAAGCCTTTGTTTTACTTTATACGGCATCATAATATTTTGTGTCATAAAAAACCTCCTTCTACATTGATATTATGTGATAGAAGGAGGTTTTTATATACTTACATAATTACAAGCTATGATACTGACTCAGACTTTTTAGCTCTTTTTTTAGTCTTTTGAGACTCAGAATAAACAATCGTAGGTGGTGCATTGTTTAAAACCGTATCTTCTGTTATTATGCACTTTTCTATGTTGTCACTTGAAGGAATCTCATACATGACATCTAGCATAAGCTCTTCAAGTATAGATCTCAAGCCTCTAGCACCCGTCTTCCTGTCAATAGCCTTTTGAGCAATTACACTTAAAGCTTTTTTATCAAATTCCAGCTTCACACCATCTAATTCAAATAATTTTTCATACTGCTTTGTAAGAGCATTCTTAGGCTCTGTCAGTATGCGTATCAGTGCATCTTTGTCCAGTGAGTCAAGTGTCACAACAATCGGAAGCCTTCCTATAAACTCTGGAATAAGACCAAATTTAAGCAAATCTTCAGGCATTATATTCTTCAGGATTTCGCCTATCTTCTTTTCCTGTTTACTTTGGACTTCTGAGCCAAATCCCAATGATTTCTTACCTATCCTAGACTCTATTATCTTTTCAATGCCGTCAAAGGCACCGCCTACAATGAAAAGTATATTTGTCGTGTCAATCTGTATAAATTCTTGATGAGGATGCTTCCGTCCTCCCTGTGGTGGAACATTTGCAACAGTTCCCTCCAAAATTTTCAGCAGTGCTTGCTGTACACCCTCACCAGAGACATCTCTCGTTATTGAAGGATTCTCTGATTTTCTAGCTATCTTATCTACCTCATCGATATAGACAATACCTCTTTCAGCTTTTTCTATATCGTAATCTGCTGCTTGTATAAGCTTAAGAAGAATATTCTCTACATCTTCACCGACGTATCCTGCCTCTGTAAGAGATGTCGCGTCTGCTATAGCAAATGGAACATTTAGCATCCTTGCAAGTGTCTGTGCAAGAAGCGTCTTACCAGAACCTGTAGGTCCTAACATGAGAATATTGCTTTTTTGTAGCTCAACATCATCAGATTTAACTCTGCTGTTTATCCTCTTATAATGGTTGTAAACAGCCACTGCTAAAGCTTTTTTCGCTTTATCTTGTCCTATTACGTATTGATCTAGAAATTCTTTTATCTCCTTTGGCTTCGGAAGTTCACCTATCTCTACATCGATGTTCTCTTCAAATTCTTCATCGATTATTTCCTGGCATAGCTCTATACACTCGTCACAGATATACACGCCGGGACCGGCAACTAATCTTTTTACCTGATCCTGTGACTTCCCGCAAAAAGAGCATTTTAATTGTTTTTGATTGTCATACTTAGCCATTTTTTCACCTCTTCCGGGGCCTATTTTCTTCTAACTAATATATCATCAATTAGCCCATAAGCTTTTGCTTCTTCTGGGTCCATGAAAAAGTCCCTTTCTGTATCTCTTTCTATTTTTTCTAGTGGTTGTCCAGTCCTCTCAGACAATATTTTATTTAATTTTTGCTTCATCTTTATAATTCTTTCAGCATGTATCTTTATGTCTGTTGCCTGACCTTGTGTTCCGCCCAGTGGCTGATGTATCATTATCTCACTGTTTGGAAGCGAAAATCTCTTGCCTTTTGCACCTGCAGCTAGCAAAAATGCACCTGCTGATGCAGCCATTCCAACACACATCGTGACAACATCAGGCTTTATATACTGCATCGTATCATATATTGCAAATGCAGATGTTATGGACCCACCTGGGCTATTTATATAAAGCCAAATATCCTTATCTGGATCTTCTCCTTCTAGGAATAAAAGCTGCGCAACAACGAGACTTGCAGAAACATCATTTATCTCTTCACCTAAGAATACAATTCTATCTTTCAAAAGTCTTGAAAATATGTCGTAAGAGCGCTCACCTCTATTTGTTTGCTCTACTACAATAGGTACTAGACTCATAATATCACTCCTCTTTATCTACTATTTTACTATTCTCAAATATAAAGTCAATCGTCTTAAAGTAGACTATATCATCCTTTATATTGTTTATCTGTGATTCATTCAACTCTTTCTTCAAATCTTCCACATTTACATTGTAATTTCTTGCCATTTCATTTAACCTATTTTCAACTTCTCCATCTGTAGCAGTTATATTCTCAACTTTGCCTATCTTATCTACAACAAGCTGTGTCTTTACCCTTAATGCAGCATCATCGTGCATTTCCTTTCTCAAGTCGTCTTTGCTTTTCCCTGTTATCTCAAGATATTTATCGAGGTTTAATCCTTGATATCTGAGATTGTAATCTAAATCCCTTAAAGAAATGTCTATCTGTCTATCTATCATGACTTCAGGTATTTCAACTTTTGCATTTTCGACAACTGCCTTTACTGCATTTTCTTTCATCTCTTCTTCTGCGCTTTTGTTGTACTGCTCTTTTAATTCCCTCTTTATGTCTTCTTTTAATTCATCTAATGTATCAAACTCGCTTACGTCTTTTGCAAAATCATCATTTAACTCCGGAAGCTCTTTGTACTTTATTGAAAGCAGCTTAACTTTAAATACTGCATCTTTTCCTTTTAATTCTTCAACTCTGTAATCTTCAGGGAACTTAACATTGACATCAAATTCATCGTTGATATTGTGGCCCACAATCTGCTCTTCAAAGCCAGGAATAAAAGTCTTAGAACCTAGCTCCAATGAGTAATTATCGCTTTTCCCACCTTCAAATGGTTTGCCATCGATAAACCCTTCAAAACTTATATCAACTATATCACCCATCTGTGCGGCTCTATCTTCTACAGGTACTACCCTGGCATTTCTTTGTCTCATCTGCTCTAATCTATTTTCAACATCCTCATCTTTTACATTATACTCTACTTTTTTAACTTCTATACCCTTGTATTGTCCAAGTTCTACATCTGGCATTACTGGCACAACTGCTTCAATTATTAAGTCTTTCCCTTTTCCAATTTGTAGAATATCTATGCTGGGGCTATCTATTGGCTCAATTTTCAACGAATCAATTGCCTCTTGATATGCATCAGGAAACAAATGTTCAATAGCATCTTCATATAATACACCTTCACCATAATATCTCTCTATAATAATCCTCGGAGCTCTTCCGCGTCTAAAACCTGGTACATTAAACCTACCCACATTTTTTTTGTAAGAAAAATTCAAACCTTCCTCAAATTTTTCCTTTGGAATATTTAATTCGATCGTTGCTACACTATTCTCTAGTTTTTTAAGATTACTGCTCATTAAGTAAATCCTCCTATCATATGTTTACGTTAATAACTTCTATTTATTATATCATAAAAATTATTTTAAGCAAATGTTCCTACTTTATTTTATCATTTTTTAACAAAAAGGAAACTGTTTTTATAGGATTTATTATAAAACTTTTATGAATTTTCAAAGTGTAATTCTTTTGTCATCAAATCGTGTCCTACTATAGTATTTTCAAACACGTCCTTCGCATATTTTATGTATTCAGCGGGATTTTTTAATGATGGACTAAAATGTGTCAACCAAAGCTCTTTCACATTTGCCTCTTTTGCAACAAAAGCTGTCTCTATAAACGTCGAATGGGATTTCTTTATGGCTTTTTCTATATCCAATGGATCTCCATACATTCCTTCGCCTACAAAAACATCGCTATCTTTCACTAGATCTATAAGACTCTCTGTAGGACGAGTATCCGTACAATAACTTACTTTTAAGCCTTTTCTGCTTTTACCTAATACCATGTCAGGCGTATAAATCACATTGCCGTCTTTAGTGATATTTTCTCCATGTTGAAGTATGTGCCAATACTCTACAGGAATATTGAGGGCTCTTGCCTTTTTTACATCAAATATCGGCAACCTCTTAACTTCAAAGCTATATGCAAAGCATAACACCGTATGATCTACTAGGATATTTTTTACTGTAATATCCCCTACGTTCATGCACTCCTCATCTTCTATTTCAATATATTCTACAGTGAATGGTATATCCCCAAACAAAACATTCAAAAGATTGCTTATAATGCTCATTCCTTTTGGTCCAATTAACTTAAGTTCTTTTTCCCTGTCTTGATTTATCATCTGATATATTATGCCAGGAAGCCCCATAATATGGTCTCCATGATAGTGTGTAAAAAATATTGCATCAATGTTTAAAAACCCCCATCCCAATTTTTGCAGTGGAACTTGAGTACCTTCACCGCAGTCTACCAGTACTGATATACCGCCATATCTCAAAATCAAAGAAGATAGATATCTTCCAGGTATAGGCATCATTCCACCTGTACCTAATAAGCACATATCAAACATTTAAATATCCTCCAATTGCTTAGGAAATTTTACTCGCTGTAAAGACTTCTTATGAGCTTTATCTCTTCTGCATATCCTTGAAGGTCATTGGGAGTTTCTAAGATGAAAGGAAGATGTTTTAATCTTGGATGGTTTACTACTCTGGCTATCGCATCTATTCCTATATATCCCTCACCAATTTTTTCATGTCTATCCTTATGACTTCCAAATGGATTTTTGCTGTCATTTAAATGCACAGCGTACAGCTTATCAAGTCCTATGATTCTATCAAATTCTTCTAATACGCCGTCTAAGTCATTTACAATATCATATCCAGCATCATATACATGGCACGTGTCAAAACACACCCCAATTTTTTCTTGTAGCTCTACCCTATCTAAAATCTGTTTTAATTCTTGAAATGTCTTTCCTATTTCTGTCCCCTTTCCTGCCATTGTCTCTAAAAGCACAATAGTAGACTGCTCCGGTTTTAATATTTCATTTAACATATTTGCCGTATACTCTATACCTGCATCAACGCCTTGCTTCACATGGCTTCCCGGGTGAAAGTCGTAATGATTATTAGGAAGGTACTCCAACCTCATCAAATCGTCTGCCATAACTTCTATGGCAAATTCCCTCGTCCTTTCATCAGGTGAACACGGATTTAAAGTGTACGGTGCATGTGCAACAACTTTTGAAAAATTATTTTTGTCCGCAATTTCTAAAAATGAATTACAGTCTTTTTCATCTATCTCTTTTGCCTTGCTTCCTCTTGGATTTCTCGTGAAAAACTGCAGCGTATTGGCATCAAGCTTTAAAGCTTCTTCTGCCATGGCTTTATAACCATTTGAAACTGATAAGTGACATCCTATATATAACATAAATTGTCCTCCTAAAAATCATTCATAAAATTGAAGCCTTTTCTTCATTATAATATATGACTGTAATTTCTCCAAACAAAAAGACTATCAAAAAGAGCTGCTTTCTTTGCTTTATTGTTTTAACGTGTCATTAAAGTTATAATAATATCGTAATCATATAATAGATTGAAGGGGGCAAATAAAATGGAAGAAGTTTTACAGTTTTTAAAAGATAATCCAACTTTCTATATTGCAACCGTTGATGGCGACACACCTAAGGTGCGCCCATTTGGCTTTGCAATGGAATATGATGGCAAGCTATGCTTCTGCACCAATAACCAAAAGGACGTCTACAAACAGTTAAAAGCAAACCCAAAATTCGAAATAAGTGTTGCATCGAAAACTGGCGAATGGCTACGTTTAAAAGGTAAAGCTGTATTCATAACAAGCCGTGAATCGAAAAAAGCAGCACTAGATACCATGCCATCCCTTAGAAATTTGTACAGCGAGGAGGACTCAATATTTGAAATCTTCTACGCAGACGAAGCAGAAGCAACATTTTATGGTATGAGTGGTCATGTGAAATCTGTAAAAATATAACTTCGTCTAAGTAAAAACCAGGGGCTATTGGCGTATTGCTTATTTCTACAATAAACCAATAAACCCTTATTTTTAAAATCTATATCTTAAAAAACTTTCTACAAAGTAATCAATGGCTTTTAATTTTCCTCTGATTTTTAACTTTATGCCAGTTCTTTTGCACAAATCATTTAGTAAATTTAATACATAATCATCTCTCACAATGATGGTATCAGGCTTGCCATAATTTAAAATATAGTCGATCGTCATACTGAATATAATTTCCATCTCGTCATCATCTGGGAATATAAAATCTTGATCTATTATAAGTCCTGATGGATTTTCTGCTAAAATACATAATCTCTCCATAACAGGAACATCATATTTTTTATCTCTTATAGCACCAGTCAAATAAGCTATATCGACTTCTATTTTACTTTTATTAGCTTCCTGCCGATTAATCCTTTCTATAAGCAATTCATCCTGTAAAACAAGCTGTGGATAGTCAGGCTCATGGCTTTAGCTCTTTTATTTTAAGAGCAATATCATATAATTCTTTCCATTCATCTAAAGTAGCTTCATTTCTTTTATAGCTCATGCTCCTTCATAATTTTATTTTTAATTAACTTCTATTTCGTACTTTTTAAGCAGCACTTTAGCTTTATTTATTCCTGCATCAGTAATAGCAACAGATTTTGATCTATGTCCACTACTAATTAAGTCATCATCAGCAAGCTCATCTAATATGCCAAAGTCATATCCTTTCCAGCTTCTTCGGTATTTCATATCTAATAATTCCTCTTCCCATGATGTTAAATACAGTAAAATCAACGTCAGCTCTTTTACTTTCTCACGTAAATCATTGTTCATAAAAGTAAGCATCTCCTTTTATTAATTTTCCGACTTTTTTAATTCCTTTTCTTTCTCAACCAACAATCCCTCATACACTTCAATTTTATAATTCAAGCGCTCTAAAGTTTCATTCATATCTTCTATTTTTTTTATTAAATGATTACGTTGTTCAATTAAGAGTTCTTTTCTAGCCTCAATAGTTTCGTCACCTTGTGCAACTAGCGCAACATATTCAATTAACACTTCAATCGAAAGACCTGCATTCCGCATACATTTGATAAATTCCACCCATTTACAGTCTTCTTCCGTATAATCCCTGTTTCCGCTTTTATTGCGGTTCACAGGAGGAATCAGTCCAATTCGTTCATAATAGCGAAGCGTATCTTGTGATATATCGTATTTTTCACTTACTTCTGCGATCGTCATAAGCTTTTACCTCCTAATAACCAATATTATATCATATTATAGTGTTTAAAGTTAGTATATAAAGACATAAAAATCTTTTATCTATTTCATATTTTCATTTGTCAATATATAAAAAAACAGGGTTATTCTTAATACCAACAAAGAATGGTGAATCACAGAAAAACCCTGCATACAAAAGTTTTTTTATAGCAATCTATCTATTTTTGAATAAAAACCAGTTGTTATCAAATAATAAAATCATCTTTTTATTTTATTTACAAACCAAGATCTTTTATCCATGAAGCAAGCTCTACTCTGGACGGCTTGCCATTTAAAATCCTACCTTCCTTAATTTTTGTATCTGGTGAAACACTGCCTTTAAGTTTTTCCACCGTTTTTCCAAAACCGCTTCCTCCAGAAGTGGCAAATAGTATGATGGTCTTTCCCGAAAAATCATAGCTTTCCAAAAAGGTATTGATAATGGTCGGAGCCACATACCACCATATGGGAAAACCCAAAAAAACAATGTCATACTCGCCCATGTTTGAAACCTTGCCCGAAATGGCAGGCCGTGAGGACGGGTCTTTCATTTCCATTGTACTCCGGCTTTTCTTATCCATCCAGTTAAGATCCGCGGCGGTATATGGCACCTCAGGCTTAATTTCATATAGATCAGCTCCAGCCACATCAGCAAGAATTTCTGCCACACTCTTTGTTGTACCAGTACAGGAAAAATAAGCTACCAAAGCTTTTTTATTCATTAGTTGTTTTCCTCCTATCTTGTTCTGTTTTTACAGGCACATCCTGAAAATTTTCTCTACATCTTTTGGTGTCAAATGCTTAAATCCTTGTAACACATCGCCTCTGCAGGCTTTTTCCGCCATTATTTTAAAGTTTGTATCATCAATGCCGATTTCTACAAAATTGTACATATTAATTTTCTCTTTTTAATTTTTTGAATAGATCAGCCAAAGGCCATTATCGTTTAGCCTTTTTGCTTCTTTTAAGTGAAAAGATTTTGCAAAAGTGGTTTTTGCTCCATATTTTCCTGTTTTGAAAAGCGGGATTGCATCTTCATTGCATTCGGCTGCTGGCACTACCACAAGACTGATTTCATCAATAAGTTCTTCCTGCAAAAATGACCCGTTGGCAATGCCACCGCCCTCCAGCAGCAGTGTTTGAATGCCGAATAGTTTTTAAAGCTTTTGGACGGCAAGGGGAAGGTTCAGCTCGGTTTTGCCGGCAAATTAGACACTTTCAAATGTTTTTGCAACATCTTTGAGCAAATCTGAAATAGGCAGATGCTGCGGACACTGTCTTTCGCATTGTCTGCATTTAATGCATTCAGAAGCCTTCCCGTAGGTTTTCGCATAATTGTTGTAATATACGCCTTGTATTGAAAAGGCTGTATTCATAGCTTGCTTTTCTGCATTATACAAAGCAAAATACTTTGGAATAGGAATATTCTTAGGGCATCCATCAACGCAATAAGCACAGGCAGTACATGGTATGGCAATGGAGTCATTGATTATATCAACAGCCTTTTTAACAATTCCAAATTCTTCTTCTGTCATAGGTCTAAAATCATACATATAGCTAATATTGTCAAGAAGCTGCTTTATATTGCTCATGCCACTCAGCACAACCATGATGCCGTCATGACTTGCAGCAAAGCGTATTGCCCAAGAAGCAACTGACATATTTGGAGCGTAATCTTTAAACAGCTTTTCAGCTTTTTCTGGTATATTCGCAAGTGTACCTCCTTTTACAGGTTCCATTACAATGATATCTTTATTATGTTTTCTTGCTACCTCATAACATTTTCGAGATTGGATGCTTTCGTTATCCCAATCCAAATAATTGATTTGAAGCTGTACCACATCAACCTCGGGATGTTCAGTTAATATTTTATCAAGCAAATCTGCATTGTCATGATAAGAAAAGCCTATTTTTCGGATTCTTCCTTCTTTTTTCTTATTTTGAATAAATTCAAAACTGTCAAGCTTCTGTGCTACCTCATAATGAGATACTCCAAGATTATGAAGCAGATAATAATCAAAATACTCAACGCCGCATTTTTCAAGCTGTTCATTAAAAATACGCTCCATATCTTGTTTTGTTTTTAGAAACATTGTCGGCATTTTTGTTGTCAAAGTAAAACTATCGCGAGAGTGCCTTTTTACAAGCGCCTCTCTGGCTGCTATTTCACTTTTGAAATTATGGTACATATATGCTGTATCAAAATAAGTAAATCCATTCTCAATAAAAGTATCCACCATATCTTTCATTTCTTCCATATTGATGCTTGACTGATCGTTATTGTCTAATAGTGGCAGACGCATCAATCCAAAGCCTAATTTTTTCATAATGTGTTATTCTCTCCTTTTTTAAAACTTCAAATATATTTTCAATTAAAGCGCACCAACTATTTTGTGGGGAACATACAGTTCCTCAAGGTAGGCAATGTCATCATCCGTAAGTTTTACATTGAGAGCCCCTACAGCGTCGTCTAAATACTTTGCCTTTGTTACACCGATAATTGGCGCTGTAACTCCCTTAGCAAAATGCCATGCAAGAGAAATCTGCGTCATTGTAACACCATACTTCTTGGCAATTTCATTTACGCGAAGTACTATTCCATAGTCTGTCTCTTGGGTACTATCGTACTTTGAAACTGCAATTTTATCTGTCTGGCTTCGTTTCGTATCTGCCTTCCATTCAAGACGTGAAAGCCTTCCAGCAGCAAGTGGACTGTATGGAGTAAGTGCAACATTTTGCTGTTTGCAAATCGGAATAAGTTCCCGCTCATCCTCACGGTAAAGCAGATTGTAGTGATTCTGCATTGAAACAAACTTTGTCCAACCGTTCTTCTCGGCAGCAAGCTGCATATTGTAAAACTGGTAGCCATACATTGCTGAAGCGCCAAGAGCTCTCACCTTTCCTGCCTTTACAAGACTGTCAAGTGCTTCCATCGTTTCCTCTATCGGTGTGTCATAATCGAATCGATGAATAATGTAAAGATCAACGTAATCTGTACCCAACCGTTTTAGTGAGCCATCGATCTCACGAAGTATCGCCTTTTTTGAAAGTTTGCCTTCGTTAAAATAAACCTTAGTAGCTATAACTACCTTATCACGAGCTATATTGTTCTTTATCGCACGGCCAAGATATTCTTCACTGGTACCGCCAGAATATACATTTGCAGTGTCAAAAAAATTTATGCCAAGATCAAGAGCATGTTTGATTATTGCTTCACTATCTTCAGCGTTTAGTGTCCATGCATGAAAATTACTTGACGTGTCACCAAAGCTCATGCAACCTACGCAAATACGAGAAACAAGAATATCAGAATTTCCTAGTTTTGAATATTCCATTTTACTTTTCCTCCTCAAAATTATTTATGAATTTTTGCAGCCATTTCTCAATCTGCTTACAACTCACCTCTTTAAATCAATACTTTAAGGATATAATTATGTATTAATATCATGATATGCCTTTGAGTTAACTCTAAGTCAAGAGATTTTCAACAAATATTCTTTGAGTTATCATAAAAAAATAATTTTTATGATATGTTATACACCTAGTTTTTTGCGCATGTCCCACACTCATTGTAGGAAACATATCCAATGAAATTTTGATCACATATACTGTACGATTGTAAAAATAAAATTGTTCGATTATTGTTGATAATTTTAATCTTATTTTTGTATAATAATATTAGGAAATTGAAATAATGAATTTTGTACAAGGAGGTATCACTATGCAAATAACAGCAACCGAATTTAAGAACAATATTGGAAAGTATCTCGCCCTTGCCTCCAAAGAGGACATATATATTACAAAAAACGGCAAAGCCATTGCCAAGCTTACAAACACAAAACAGGACAAAGTTGAAATGGCAAAATCCTTGTTTGGTATACTGCCTGCCGATGCTTCTTTGGAGCAGGCGAGAGAGGAGCGCTTGAGCCGTCATGAACGTATTAATTGATACCAACGTCATGCTGGACGCCATGCTTTCCCGCTCGCCTTTCGCTGAAGACGCGCAAAAATTGTTTATTATGGCCGCCGAGGAAAAAATCAACGTGCATATAACCGCAAGCTCCATTACGGATATCTATTACCTTCTACACAAATATCTGCACGACAAGAAGCGGTGCAAGCAGGAAATATATAAAATCATAAAAATCTTCAACATCCTTGACGTCACTGGCTCCGACTGCGAGAAGGCGCTTGAGCTGCCCATTGAAGATTATGAGGATGCCTTGCTTGCCGCATGCGCAAAGCGCAGGAAAATGGAATGCATCATTACCCGGAACATTAAGGACTTCGTCAACTCGCCAGTCAGAGCTGTATTACCCAGCGACTTTCTGAAAAGCATATAAGACTTCAGCCATCTAGCTTACCGGATGGCTTTTCATTCCCAACATTTAGGATCACAAACAACCATTCGTCGATTCCAATCATAGTCTGCATTTAATGCATTCAGAAACAAACACTTTATTTAAAAATTTCAAAGTAGTTTGTTATATTCTTCATCGGTAACCGGTTCACACCATTCAGTGTTTGCTCCTTCCGTCGGAACTGTTAATGACAGATGTGCAAACCCTTCATCCTTGACGGCGCCGTGCCAATGCTTAATCTCCGGTGGTATATATACTACATCGCCGCTTTTTAATAGTCGTGCATCTTTCCCAGCTTCTTGATATAAGCCATGCCCACCAACACAGATCAGTATCTGACCACAGCCATGATGTATATGCCAATTGTTTCTGCATCCAGGTTCGAACGTAACATTATGAATATTTACTTCTTTATCATTTAAGAGGCTTAAATAGCTCTTTCCAGTAAAATATTGTGCAAATGCTACATTTTCCTCACCTAATGGAAAATCAGATATCTTTTCTAATTCATTTCTATCCATAATAAAATTCACTCCATTCTCATTTTTTTGATTATTCAGCATATATCTCTTTTGCCAACGAAAATGCTGCCCATGCATTAGGCCATCCTACATAGAACGCTAGATGTGTGATTATTTCTGCCATTTCTTCAGCACTAAAATTCTAGACCAAACCTCTCCAAAAAGAATGTCATCGTTTAATTCAGCAAATTTTGGGGCAAATGATCCCAGGGCATCTCTGCCAGCCGTTTGTTTTTTCATCGTAAAACCTACCTCCTAAATACTTTATATTTTCTTAATTATTTTTGCAGGCACTCCGCCTAGAACAACATTTGAAGGCACATCCTTTGTCACAATCGCACCAGCAGCGATAACAGCACCATCACCAATGGTTACACCCTAAACGACTGTGACATTAGCGCCAATCCAAACATTTTTCCCAATAACAATGGGTGCAGGATGTATAGTGCTGCGCTTATCCGGATCAAGCTCATGATTAAGTGTAGCCAGCACCACATTGATTTCCATTGATATCCTCCTTATCGGTAAGACTTCCTAAGAACCTCAACGACATCTTCATGTGTCATTTCACAAGGATTTGCTGCAAAAAGACCACCCATGGTTTCACGGGCATTTGTAGCGATTTTATCAAATTCATCCGGTGTGATGCCATAGTCGCTCATTTTGAGATCTGCCACTCCACATGCCTTTTGCAAATCCACCAACGCGGTAATGAAATCCTCTGCCCTATTAGCATCTTTGATTCCCATTGCCTTTGCCATAGTAATAAATCTCTCGTCACAAGCATGCTTTTCAATAAAGAATTCATAGAATGCCTTTGAAATCATGATAAGCCCTGCACCATGAGGCAAATCCTGATGATATGCACTCATAGCATGCTCAATGGAATGCTCAGCAGTAGTAACGCTGACAGTCATAACTATACCAGAAATGGTATTGGCAAATGCCATGCGTTCTCTTGCTTCCATATCGCTGCCATCTTTTACCGCACGTGGAAGATATTTAGCTGTATTTTCAATTGCAGTCAGCGCATACATATCGCTCATAAAGCTTGCAAATTTGGAAATATAGCTTTCTGTAGCATGAAAAAGTGTGTCAAAACCTTGATAAGCAGTAAATTTAGGTGGAACTGTCTTCATTAATTCGGGATCAATAATAGAAATCACCGGGAACAAACGGTCATCACCGCCGAAACCGATTTTTTCATTGGTTTCGTCATTTGTGATGACACCCCATTGGTCCGCTTCTGAACCAGTTCCTGCGGTTGTTGTAATGCAAACTACAGGAAGCGGATCATTTGTCAGCGCTTTGCCTTTGCCAGTACCGCCGTTGATATAGTCCCAAATGTCGCCGTCGTTTGTTGCCATTGCCGCCATTGCTTTGGAAGCGTCCATTACGCTGTCGCCACCGAGTGCAACTATAAAGTCACATCCGTTATCCCTCGCTGTCTTAGCCCCCGCCATAACAGTTGACTTAAGCGGATTTGCCTGAACTTTATCAAACACAACACCTTCTATACCAGCTTTGGAAAGTTCATTTAATGTGCGATCAAGGGAACCATTTTCTCTAGAAGATTTTCCATTTGAGATTACTACCATTGCTTTTTTGCCGGGAAGTTTTTGCTCGTGCAGTTCGCTAAGTCTTCCGCAACCAAAAATAAATCTTGTCGGCACATACATATTAAAACTCATTTTCATTCCTCCAGTATTTTTTGATCTAATAAATTTACACATACACCTTTAAGTGTTAATATTATGATAATCCTTTGAGTTAACTCTAAGTCAAGATGTTTTTCATTTTTTATAAAAAAAACACCCCAAGAACTTATTAAAATCTTGTAGTCATCTTCTATGAAAATTATGAAGTTATTTTGTTGTAATGGCCTCTTAAAACAGCGTTTATAACTGGCAATTGATCTTTAAATAGGCAAAAGTGTCGGTTTTCCCGTAGGGGTTGCTTGCATTTTTATGATGCTTCGTCTAAGCCTTGTTTTCTCTGTCTTTCGCCCAATCATAAAGTTCCCTATTCTATTCCGAGTGCAGAAGTGGGTAAAGCCCAGAAGATAGATTGTTTCTATCTTCACATCCCGTTCTTGGACGTATTTGGTTGCAAAACGACCAGACTCAACCTGCTAAGTAAAATTGTACAGATAAGCATTTAAAAGTTTTTATAGACATATTTCCGCGAATATACTAAGCATTTGATGAAAATGTTATCAATGCTGTCGTAGGGGCTGCGTTAAACAACAATGTGATTGAATAAGTTCCTTCTTCAATGCATGCACTTCTTCATGCGACAATCGAAGCAGTAAAATCTCTGTCAATTACTGTTCCGCTGGATATCAGCTTGATGATGAAAATTGCCATTGTAGCTGATGATAAGTGGAATGTAGTTTCGATGTTTGGAAAGTCAACTCTTCATTTATAATACTTGGTGCTGCTGCACACATAGGAATTTTTATAGCGCTTATCGGTACAAAGCTTTTTGGCTTTAGCATAAATGAAGTAGGTGTAATTGTTATTATCGGGGGTGTATGCGGCCAAATGGCAATATATGTAATACCAAAACTGGCTCCATATTTAATGGCACAGATATCTGTGGCAGCATATTCGTACATGGCTCTTATGCCTTTGATTCAACCACAAATAATGAAATTGCTTACGACTAAAGAAGAAAGGTAGATCATGATGAAACAGGCAAGACCTGTAACAAAAACAGAAAAGATCAAATTCCCCATTGGTATAACAGTAATGATTGATTTACTGCTACCTCCGATAGCACCGCTTATTACGATGTTAATGCTAGGCAATCCCCTGAAAGAATTAAGTAGCATTGAGATACCAGACACAAAGATACACAATGCCAACAGGGCAGCAAAAGCAGCATTAACAGATATAAAAACAGAAGAATAGGTGCTAATTTGTCAGTGAATAATCTTAAAAAATAAAGCACCCATTTTAGAGTGCCTATTGCTTATATTCTCTAATTCCCAATTTTTCTTTAAGAGCTTCTTGAAGCACCTGTGAAAAGTTTATTTTGCTTCTTTCGGCGACACTATTGAGCCATGATGGTATTGTCAGTGTTTTCTTTACATAAACAGTTTTAATACCACTTCTATAGTATGGCATCCATACTTCTATTGGAACAACAATTTGGTTATCTTCTACTTTTATCTTCGAAATAGGAGTTGGTTCTGGTATAACATCTCCATCGTCTTCCATACCTGAAATATGAAGTGCCATAGCCTCTTTTGCATTTCTTACAGCTTCTTCTTCATTATCTCCACATGTAAAACAGCCAGGTAAATCGGGAAAACTGACAGAAATACCGTCAGATGCATAATCAAATATAGCAGGATAAATATATGTTTCTTTCATCTAAAAGCCTCCTTTTGGCTTGTTTTCAGGGAGGGAGGCAGAACTCACTCGAGTTTAAGTCCTGCCTGATCCAAAATACTTTTTGCAGTTTTAAAAGGAATGTCTTTTTTAGGATGTGGTACAGTTACTTTTCCTTGTTTTACTGGATGTTTAAGTTGATGATGACTTCCATTGATTTTTACTATGTACCAACCATCTTGCTGAAGTATTTTGAGTATCTCCCGGGACGAATAACATTTCATATATTACCCTCCCTTAACTAATATTATAACACGTATTCAATACGTGTCAATGGATTTTATAAGATGAAATTGTCATACAGGATAAAAAAACAGATGAATCAATGTAAATTTTTCAATTTATCTCAACAGAACCTGGAGATTGAACATTAATCCTCAATCTAGCTATCGCCCATGCCTGGCGCGCATGTATAAAAAAGCCTTAAATCATTTTTTATTGATTCAAGGCTTTTTGCGTTTAGATTAATATTTTAGTTTTATCTGTGACTATAAAACATGGTTTTTCCTTTCTCTTATGTTAATGACATAATTGCATTTTTAACGGGCATTCTCACCCTTTTATTTTTAAGATCAATCGAAGCATTGAATACCAGTAAGGCAACTGTTTACTTTTTCCTTTCTTTGCATGATATATTACTTGTGCTTTTTCTTGGCTGCAGTTATACCGATGACACCTACAACAACAATTATTAAAATGACAATGATAGCTTTCATTTAATTCACCTCTTTTCATTTTTAGATACTTTCTATGTCACAATTAAGCAAATATAGGATAAGACTGCTTAACAAAATCATGGCTTATTGTAATATTTTTTCATTATTTACGATTATTGATTACAGCAACAACCGCAACAGCAGCAATGACGTCACCGATAACAGCTTTCACATTCGTACATTTTTTCTTTACGCCAATTTCGACTTATTGCACGCCGAACAATGTCCTGTACATTTCCAAAGCTCGTCTGCAACCGGTGCCCAATTTTCTGCGGGGATTTTGCATTTAGCAGAAAGGCGGTGCACATCTTCAGGATTTTCCAAATCGGTGGAGTGCGCACCTGAGGTTTCCACCATTTCCACTAATGCATCTGGGTTATCCAGCAGCGGACAAGGACGCAGGTGGTTTTCGTTGAACGGCTGACGATCGTGGTAAGCCATGAATAACGGAGATTGCAAAGCTTCCAACAGAGTCTTTTCACGAATGTTAGAATCCGAATAGTGAATGAACGCACAAGGTTCTATATCGCCATTTGCGTTGACGTGCAAATAGCGTCTTCCCCCCGCTATACATCCGTCCACATATTCTCCGTCGTTCCAAAAATCCAAAGTGAATAAAGGCTTTGTTCCGCGGAATTTGCGCACCTGCTCATACATAAATTTTCTTTGTTCGGCGCTGACCATCAGCTCTGGTACTGCTGAGTTCCCAATAGGCATATATGTAAAAAACCAGCAAAATTTCGCACCCCATTCAATCATTTGATCAAAATACTCCTCTGAACCAATTATATGAACGTTTTTGCTCGTGTAGCAGCAGGAGATCCCGAACGGCAGACGCTTGGCCTTGAGTATCGACATAGCTTTTTCAACTTTTTTGAATGTGCCGATTCCACGCCGAAAGTCAGTATCTTCTTCAAAGCCTTCAACGCTGATGGCAGGGATGAAATTCTTGACCCTCAGCATTTCATCAGCAAAAGCTTCATCAATGAGGGTACCGTTTGTAAACGCACTGAACTGGCAGTCTGGATGTGTTTCACACAAGCGGATGATGTCCGCCTTTCTTACAAGAGGCTCTCCCCCCAGAATAAAGGAAAAAAAGGATGCATTTATTACAAAATTTTCAAAAATCTTTTTTCTCACATCATCATCAATATCCGTCCAAAGGCTCATTATATATTTGTACCAGTTGCTTTCGGTCTCCGATATAACCTTTTTAACCGCGTCTATTTGCTCGTCAAGAATTCCAGGCGGTATAAATTTGTCAAGAAAATAAACGAGTTTAGGGATGTTGGTTTCCGGATCGCGGTCCACGAATTCATACGCCTTGCGCAGGGCCACAACCTGCAAATCGGACTTAATACCCATTGATAAGCACTTCCTTTCTGTGTCAATTATTTAACGAAGGCTTGAAAGAAGTCTCCCATCCTCTATAGGTGGGAGATGAATTTCTATTGTTTTCCATAACATTATATGCTATAATATTATCAGGAGTAAAAAGTAAAGACAATTAGGCATAACAGCCTAAGAGTAATATTTTTGTAGGGAAGGTTCCTCCCGAAATTACGCCTATGGAGATTGTGTAAGACCTGCTGTGAATAACAGTAGGCAACGGTCTATGAAGTAGGAAGCTTCATCCTCTATAGGATGGAGTAGGTTCACTAAACGATTGGCTTTCTCGCATGTCTCATAAATTGCGTCATATTTCTGTTCAATAATGGGGGATACTTCATCCGTCTTTTTGCTTTTGATTTTTTCATAGCAAAAATACGGAATTATCCAGCCTATAACCCCTGGAACTGCAAGAATTATACTGAGCGGCAGCATACCAGCCAAATAGCTGAACACCGAACATGCCATGAACGCCGTTCCGAAGACGCCAACAACATATGCCACAGTGCTTGCCCCGACTACTTTAGACATTTCCAATCTCTCGATTTCCTTTGCATGACTCTCGAATTGATGCTGAAGTCTTGTCAACTCAGCTTTGTTCTTAATTTTTCGGTCACGCTTGAATTTCAAGGTAACATGCGTCAGCCCCTTAACGGCAGGGCTAGTGCCATCCAGTACCCAGCCAAAGTAGGGATAGCTGTCTACATATAACGCTTCCATGTCGCGTTTTACAGTAATATCCTTGTACTCATAGCCAATAAAATTGTTTTTTTCAGTCTCACTCATATCAATCGCTCCTTTTTATAAAAATTTCTATCAGAATCACGAGCCTGGATTGCCCGTTCTTTATCTGATGTTTTTATTATAATGCAGCAATGTTTTTAAATTGTTGGAGAAATGTTTAAGAAATATTAATTTGAAGTAGAGCAAATGAGAATTTTTTAATAAAAAAGCAGCATGAATTCAAAAAAATCAAATTCACGCTGCTTGGTTTTGATATATGTACTCAATAGTGCACTACAAAATTCGCTTTTATATATTTTTTCTTAACCTGACTGTAAATGTCGAGCCTTTGCCTACTTCGCTCTTTACCGATATAGAGCCGTCTAGCAGTTCAATAACTCTAAGCACAAGGGCAAGGCCAAGGCCGTTTCCTTCGCTGGAATGAGATGTATCTCCCTGATAAAATTTGTCGAAAATGTGCTTCATCGCTTCATCACTGATTCCGCAACCTGTGTCGGACACTGATACGGTGACTGTGTCTTCATCAGAAGTCTGCTTTAATGTAATCTTTCCACCTGGTTCGGTAAATTTTATAGCGTTGGAAAGCAGGTTGTTCCATACTAGTTCCAGCATGCTTTCATCCGCGCGTATAACGGCTTGATCCTCAATATCCGCTTCAAATTCGATTCCTTTTTCTTCCCACAAGTTTTCAAAAGAAAGCGCACAGTTGCATAACTGCCTGCACAAATCATATGGCTCCGCAACTGGTCTTATCTCCTGATTTTCAAGTTTATTCAGCTTGAGCATATTAGTAACAAGTGCTGTCAGCCGTCGAGATGCCGTAATTATCGTATCTGTATATTCTTTGCGTTGTTCAGCAGTACCAGCTCATCCATATTAATCGGCTTTACCATATAATCATCAATGCCTGCCCTGAATCCTTTTTGTTTTGATGAGATATCGTCAAGAGCGCTGATAAAAAGTATAGGAATAACCTTATTTAATTCACGCACCGTTTTTGCAAACTCATAACCGTCGATTTCCGGTATCATAATATCCGAAATTATTAAATCGTATGTACTATTGTACATTAAATCATATGCTTCCTTCGGATTCAGGCATCCTTTTGCAGAATATCCGTTATCATTAAGATAGGTGCATATCAGTTTTTCATCATCTTCAACAACAGGTATATTAATCATGTGGCAAACACCTCCGTTTTATTTTAAACTTTTATAATTGTAGCAAACAGATGTTAAAGAAAGTTTATACCACCACCACCAAAAAGCACATTTTAGGCAGATGGCAAATCACCGGAAAACCCCTGTATTCAAGCCGTTTTTCAGACGCTTATTTGTTTTTTACATTTGTCAACAGCACTACCGTCTCTACGTGGCACGAGAGGACAGAATAAATGTCATTTGAGATATGTCCGTTCTCGGAAACATATCTATCGCAAATTTTGCACTTACGGTAGACGGGAACGCGTCGACTTAGCAAAATCAAATTAAGAAAATCTCATTTACGCTCTTTCACTTATAATTTTCCAAATAACAAAAATCAATATGACAGTTATTGCTGCTAACCATAAAGAAATATTCACTGCAATGGTTCTAAAGTATACATTACTCAATATCATAGCTGCCAAAACAGCTGCAGCAATAAACCACGCTTTTAAAAAAGAAACTACTTTTTTTTCTTTCTTTGCACCAAATGCTGTTTTAGTAATATACAATACAATCACATTTGCTATAAGGATAATTGCAAGTCCATTTATAATATCCCCAACGGTTAAGATAAACTCAAACCCAGCTTTATTTGAAATTAAGCTAATTATAAAGTTTTTAGCTAAAGAAATAACACCTAAAACCCATAGTGCATGAAGAGACATATCTAAAAAATCCATCACCTTATCTTTTTTTGTCTTCTTAGGCATAGCTTCGATAATCTGATCACAGATTTCCTTATATCTGCCTCCCATGACTTTTTTAATATTATCGCCTCGTTGCTGACCATCAATAATTAGTTCAATAATATCTCCTCTTACAACTTCTTGATTGTACTCTGATAAATCAGAACCCCGTAAGTAGACAATCATATTTGTATAAATTTCTTTGTTTTCATCAAATATCGCTTTTTCCCTATTATTATTTTTCTTTAATAATTCCTTTGCTAATTTATTCATGTTCTTTTCCTCCCATAAATAATTGATTAACCGCATGATCTAGTTCTTGCCAGTTAACTTTAAATTCACTTAGACTAATAACCCCCTTCTCAGTTAAATGATAATATTTGCGCTTCGGTCCGCTATTAGAGTCTTGTAAAGTAGCTTTCACAAGTTCACTTTTCTGTAGGCGCAAAATAATAGGATATATTGTTCCTTCAGATATCTCTCCAAATCCATATCGCTCTAACTGTTTCGAGATTTCATATGCATAAGTCTCTTGTTTTCGGATTATCTCTAAAATGCATCCTTCTAACACACCTTTTAACATTTGTGAAGGAATCATAATAAAACCTCCCATTTAGTATCTTGCAATGCAATATACAGGTATATTGTATTGCAAGATACTAACTTTGTCAAGTTTCTTTTTGCTCACTCTAAATGATAACATCATTCTCAATAAATTGATTTTTTATGAGCTATTAATAAAACGAAACCGCCAATCAAGAGAATTCATCTCCTGATCAGCGGTCAGCTCAATATATTAAATTCAATATCACCAATTTTTACATCTATCCTATCTCCACAACTCTATGACGTTATCTATTCTATCAACTCGACCCTACTTCATTTTTCGGTTCTTTTTCTATCCATCGATATGTTCCCGCGGACGCATTTAAAACTATACGTCGAGTAGACAAGATAAGTATAATCCTGCAAACCCAGTAAGTTCAAGGCTTACACCCTTGACATCAATGTTACGCATTCCACATGAGGAGTGTGAGGAAACATGTCGACGCATTTTACTTTTTCCACTTTGTACTGTCTTTCATTAAACATCTTTAAATCCCTTGTTAGGGACACAGGATTGCAGGATACATAGATTATCTTTTCTGGGTTTAACTTAATAATATCCAATATAGCTTTTGGATTTACTCCGGGTCTAGGAGGATCTAACACAACCACATCCGGCTTTTCATTTATTTCCTTTATTTTTTGTGCGACATCACCTGCTATAAACTGTATATTACTAAGTCCATTTAATCGTGCATTTTCACGTGCAGCATCAACGGCTTCTTCAACAAGTTCTACACCTATGACTTTTTTAGCCAATGGTGCCATTATTATCCCTATAGTCCCAGTACCGCAATACAAGTCAAATAAAATTTTGTTAGATATTTCCCCTGCGAATTCCCTTGCTATGCTGTAGAGCTTCTCTGCACCTTTTGAATTAGTTTGGAAAAATGAAAAGGCGCTTATCTTAAATTTAAGACCGAGTATTTCATCCATTATATAGTCTCTGCCGTACAAAACTGTAAGTTTTTCGCACTTAACTGCATCAGAATAGCTGTCATTTACAGTGTGCAATATACCTATAAGTTTACCATTTAATTTTATGCTTCTAAGCTCATCTACCAGTTTACTAAAATCGTGTTTTATCTGAGATGTTGTAACAACATTAATGATAACCTCACCTGTATTTGCAGCTTTTCTTACAACTAAATGTCTTAGATAACCTTCATGCGTCTTAATGTTATAGTGTGGTAAACCGTGCTCTTCTACATATCTCAACACATTTTTTAAGCATGTGATAAAATCACTATCAACAATCCTGCAGTCTTCCGTCGTTACAATATCGTAAAATCTACCTTTCACGTGAAGTCCCAACTGACTTATCCCATTGTCATCTTTTCCAAACGTGTACTCCATCTTGTTTCTGTATAAAAAGGCATCTGGACTTCTGACAATGCCGAGAAATTCAAAATCTTTTATTCCTGCTTCATCAAGAAGTTTTTTTACATAATCTTCTTTTAATTTTAATTGATCCTCATAATTTATATTTAAATATGCACAACCGCCACATTTACCAAAATGTTTACATACATCACTATGTTCCAACGGTGATCTCTCTAGTACCTCTACAACATCTGCCTCAATTTCTTCACCTTTTATTTTTTTTATCTTCACCTTTGCCTTTTGCCCTTTAATAGCTCCTCTTACCTTAATAATATTGCCACTTAAATGTGTTAATCCATGTCCATTTAAGTCCATATCATCTATATTAACAATTATTTCTTCGTTTTTCTTCATGTCACATTTCCCCTAAACTTTGATATACATTATATATACCATACATGTGTAAATACGTCAAAATAATTCATTATAAATATATTATCACACATATATATAATCTGAATATTATATATTAAAAATACTAAAATGGGGGTTTTATATATGTATGATTATAACGATCTTTATATACAAACATATGATATGAGCCAAAAAGGCTTGGCTGAGGCATATATACCGATGCAAAAGTATGTATCATCGTATCCGCCTGAACAAGGTTTAAGGAGAGGAACAATTTTCCCTGAATTAGATAAGCCATACATTGAGGAAAAAGCGAGGGGGTACTAATAAATGGATGCAAATCAAGTAGCTCTTATCAAAAAAATAATGGAGTTAGATTTTGCGTGTATAGACTTAAATCTTTACCTTGACACACATCCTGAAGATCAAAAAGCATTAAAAGATTACAACTACTATAGCCAACAGTCAAAATCATTAAAAGTACAATATGAGCAACTTTATGGTCCATTGATGTCTTTCGGTGAAACACCTTCACAGTGTAACAGATTTAGGTGGGTAGATGACCCATGGCCATGGGAAATTCAGTATTAAAGAGGTGATACTATGTGGGTGTATGAAAAAAAATTAGAATATCCTGCCAATGTATGTAAGCCAGACATCAAGATGGCTAAATTTTTAATAGCACAGTATGGAGGACCGGATGGTGAATTAGCTGCAGCGTTGAGATACCAGACTCAAAGATACACAATGCCTACAGGCCAAGCAAAGGGAACATTGACAGATATATCCACAGAAGAATTTGCGCATCTTGAAATAATTGCCACAATGGTATTTAAGCTTTTAAAAGGTGTACCAGCAGAAGAGCTTAGAAGAGAAGGGCTTGGTGAGCAGTACACCGAACACGACAGGGCAATTTTCTACAACGACGCAACAGGAATGCTTTGGACAGCGGCGTACATTCAAGCAAAGGGTGATGTAATCGCAGATCTTCATGAAGACATGGCAGCCGAGGAAAAAGCAAGGGCAACATATGAACACCTTATAAACCTTACTGATGATCCATGTGTAAAAGATACATTGAGATTTTTAAGAGAAAGAGAAATTGTACACTTCCAGAGATTTGGAGAGACTTTAGATAGGGTAAGAGAACATCTAAGATGCAAAAAAATATATTAAAGTAAAAGCCGGAACCACCGGCTTTTACTCTTTGTTTAATTCGCTAAATACTTTATCGGCTATCCTAACCGCCTCTTGCGCATTTGCACCATAATAATCAGCGCCGATTTTCATTGCATAATCTTTTGTAAGCACAGCACCACCAACCATGATTTTTACATCATGTTCCTTCCTTAATATTTTAATCGTCTTTTCCATATTGTTAAGCGTCGTAGTCATTAAGGCACTAAGCCCTACAAGCGGTGCTTTCGTCCGCTTCAGTTCGTCAACTATAGTAGATGGTTTCACATCTTTCCCAAGATCTATTACCTCGTACCCGTAATTTTCAAGAAGGACTTTGACTATATTTTTACCTATGTCGTGTATGTCGCCTTCTACTGTAGCAAGTATTATTTTGCCTTTAGATCCCATTCCTTTTGGCATCTTTTCTTTTAAAACTTTAAAAGCGCTTTCTACAACTTCAGCGGAGTTTAAAAGCTGCGGTAGAAAATATATTCCCTTATCGTACTTGTCTCCTACATCCTTCAATGCAGGTATTATTGTATTATCTACTATGCTTAATGGTTCTACGCCTTCATTAAGTATTTCCAGCACTAATCTATCTATGTCTGCCTTTTTACCTTCTAGTATGTTTTTATAAAGCATTTGGCTTGCATCTTTTTTTAGTTTTTCTTCAATCGTTGCATCGGATATATTGCTGATTTTATCATCTTTTTTATATGTCTGTATGTATTTTTCACATCTTGCATCCCTAGATGTCAAAACCATTGATGCATTTAATATATCCATCGTAATTTTATCGTTTGGATTTACTATCACTGCATCAAGGCCGTATGATGCTGCCATGGCAAGAAATGCAGTATTTATAAGTTGCCGCTCAGGCAAACCATAAGATATGTTGCTAAGTCCAATAATCGTGCTTACACCAAGTTCACTTTTTACAAGTTTAATTGCCTTTAAAGTTTCAATCGCCGCCGTCTGCTCCGATGACACCGTAAGAGCTATGCAATCAATTATAATATCTTCCTTTGGTATTCCATAGTCAAAGGCTGTTTTTACAATCTTTTCAGCATTTTTAAGCCTTTCCTCCGCATTTCTAGGAAGCCCTTCATCGCTTATTGTAAGTCCTATAACGTTAGTACCATACTTTTTAACAATGGGCAATACTTCTTGTAAGCTTTTTTCTTTTGCGCTTACAGAGTTTATAATCGGCTTTCCTCTTACTATTCTTACTGCATTTTCTATTGCTTTGACATTGCTGCTATCTATCTGCAACGGCAGATTGACAATATTTTGAATCTGCGAGACGACATAAGGCATTAGCTTCTCTTCATCTATTCCCGGCACTCCAATATTTATATCCAACATATCAGCGCCTAAATTTTCCTGTGAGCTCGCTTCATCAAACAGAATATTAAACTTACCCTCTTTTATAGCCGCACTTAGCCTTTTTTTACCTGTCGGATTTATCCTCTCACCTATTATACATATTGGGTTATTTTCACCTATGAAAACAGTTTTTGTATTTGATGAAACTGCTGTCACTTTCCTCATGGTCGATTTATGCTCAACATTATATACATCGTTCTTTAATAATTTAATGAACTCCGGTGTCGTGCCACAGCAGCCACCTACAATAGATGCGCCACACTCTAAAAGTTTTTTTGACTGATGTACAAATTGCTCCGGCGATACATTGTAGAACGTCTTGCCATCCTTTAAATGAGGCATCCCGGCATTTGGCTGCGCTAAAATAGGTATTCGAGCAACTTCCGACATCTTTTTTACTATATCAGCCATCATATCAGGCCCTGTAGAACAATTCACGCCAATAGCGTCAAGCCCCAACCCTTGAAGACTCACAACAGCTGTCACAGGATCTGTCCCCATCAATGTTCTTCCATCTTCTTGAAACGTCATAGTGCATATTACTTTTAAATTCGTATTTTCTTTCACTGCAAGAATAGCCGCCTTAGCTTCTAAAATATCTGACATAGTTTCTATTAGTGCTAAATCTGCACCTGCCTTTTCACCTTCTACAGCGACTTCAGAAAAGGCATTATATGCTTCATCAAATGTAAGTTTGCCGAAAGGCTCCATCAATTCTCCAATAGGTCCCATCGAAAGGGCAACCGCTTTATCTCCTGCAGCCTTCTTTGCTATCTTAACAGCACTTCTTACTATCAACGGTACATCGCCAGAAAGATTATAAGCTTTCAATTTTATCCTATTGGCACCAAAAGTATTTGTTTCAATCACATCAGCGCCAGCATCGATGTACGATTTATGAATTTCATATACGATATCCGGGTGTGTTATGTTATAGTACTCTGGGCACTCACCTGTTTTAAGCCCTTTCATTTGAAGCATCGTTCCCATTGCTCCATCAAACACAATTACACTATTCTTTAAGTTCTTTAAAATATCCAATGATTACATCTCCTTACAGTGATTACAAAACTTCTTTTTTAATATCTGTCTTTATATTTTTTACATTATTGATAATATCGACGACGATGTCCGTCCTCCCAAGCGGCATAATATGAACACCACTTACCAGATTTTTTATCTTATTTATAAACTCTACCGCAATTTTAAGTCCTTCGCCTTTTCCGTTGTTTTTTAATCTTTCAAGGATGTAATCAGGTATTTCAATGCCTGGTACCTTTGCATTTAAATTGACAGCCATTTTATAACTTTTAAGCGGCAGAACACCTACTAAGACAGGTATGCCGAACTTGCTTATTGCATCAAGGAATCTATATAATATTTTTTCATCATAAACCGGTTGTGTCTGTATAAATGATGCCCCATTTTCTATTTTTATCTTTAATTTTTCTATTGATTCTTTGCTTAAATCATTTGGATTTGCTGTAGTACCTATACAAAAGCTTGTCGATGACTCCAGCCTGTTTCCACTGTAGTCAAAACCGTTGTTTAACGATTTTGCAATCTTAATTAACCCTATAGAATCCACATCGTATACACCAGTTGCTTGAGGTACATCTCCACGTTTAGGATCATCACCCGTCAATGCAAGAATATTTCTTACTCCAAGAGCATACGCCCCTAAAAGCTCTGCCTGAAGACCTATAAGATTTCTATCCCTGCAAGTTAGATGGAATATAGTTTCAATATTCAGATGATTTTGTAGAAGATGTGCAAGCGCAATCGGACTCATCCTCATGTTTGCCATAGGACAGTCAGTTATATTTAAAGCATCCACTATTCCATACAATTTTCTTGCTTCTTCAATAGAATTTGAAATATCAGCTCCTTTTGGCGTTGACATCTCAACAGTAACAACAAATTCACGGTTATTGAGCTTTTGACATAAATTTTTTGAATTTAACAATATAACCCCTCCTGATAAAAATAAAAAAATCTCTTCGCCAAAAGAAGAGATAAATGTGCTCCCATCTTTCAGCGATACGCTGCTGGAATTGGCACCGTGATATCCGGTTGCCGAGCTTCATAGGGCCAGTCCCTCCGCTACTCTTGATAAGAGTTTATTATATTAATTTGTTAAATTATATAATACAATCCAGATGCTTAAATGTCAATGAAATATTTGTTGAATCATTAAAATTCCTTGGTGTTTTATGCTGCAATTAATCTTTTATTTTTTTAAAAATGTGAAAAGATATATATGAGGTGATTTTATGAGATACAGAAAAATAGTCGAACCTGTAGTTTCCATCACATCAGGACCTGATGAAATAGAAAACCTAAACAACGCATTAAATTTACTTCCACTTCAAAATTTAATAGATGCAGGCAATACAGTTGTGATTACACCTAATTTTGTCAAAAGCAAACCGCCACAAAGCGGTACAATAGTCGGTCCAAATACATTAAGGGCATTAATCAGGTATATAAAATCGAAAAATCCCGGAAGAATAGTAATTGCCGCCGGTTCTGGCGGTGATCCTACGCCAAAAGTCATGTCAGATAATGGCATTGATAAAGTCATATCAGAAGAGGGCGTCGAGTTTGTGGATTTAAATTATGGACCTTATGTAGAACTGTTGCTTGACGATTGCCTCGTTAAATCTACAAAAGTAAATGACCTTTATGAAAAGATGGATGTTTTGATTTCATTCACTCAAATGAAGATACACGAGGAAGCGACTGTGTCCCTTGGAATAAAAAACATAGCTTTAAGCTGGCCTCCTGCAGAAATACATGGATTTCCGAAAAAAAATCTAGGAATACATGATGACCTCCACAATTTCATAAGAGCAATGGCAGAAAAAATTTCTATAGACCTTACAATATTAAGCGCACAAGAAGCAATGATAGGCACAGGCCCATCTGAAGGAAAGCCTATCAATGCAAACATGATAATAGCAGGAACCGATCCTGTAGCAACTGACACGGTAGGTGCCAGAATGTTTGGATTCATGCCGCAGGGGGTAAACTATTTATTTCAATGCGCCAAAAGAGGTGTAGGAACAGGCGAATTAAAAAATGTCACAATTAAAGGAATACCATTACAACAGGCTGAATTAAATTTTTCAACTTTAGCGTATGGCTATGGCATTGCGCTGGATTCAAATGGAATCAAACAAATGGTACCTGGCAAATCATAAAAATGTTAAGTTGCACAAATAAAGGTTTTAATTATTAAATATATTATGAGATTCCACTGCAAAAGTCTTCTTTATCTATTATTAGATAAAACATTTTTAAATTTAGGCAAATTTTGGAATCGCATAAAACTAGTTAAAAATTAGTTTTGCAGTGGAATCATATGTATTATCTTAATATTGTATTTATATTTTTTTAATGACAGGTTTGTATTCTTTATTTATTACCTTTTTACTATAGTATTTAATGCCTATAAATGATATAGCCGTAAATAACAGTCCCGATATAGCTTCTATCATCTGGGAAAAATTATCTATTCCAAATATATGTGCTACAGCATAACCAGCAAACACACCTACAAAGAAAAATAAAAGCGGTATGCCATACATTATCATAGTAGCCTTTAACATTGAAGTTTCTCTAATTTCTAATAAAACATTATCACCAACTTTTAATTCATCAATTGCATCAACTTCAACCATCATTCTGTTATTGCTTCCCATATCACATGCATGGCATTTCCCGCACATGTCATTTCTTAGTAGCTCAACTTTTGCTTTTCCATCTTTTATATTGGCAACGCATCCTTTTTCAGTCATTAATTAACGCCTCACTCATTTTTTTAACCAGCTTTACAAAATATTTAAACATTTATTTTGTTTACAATCAAGCTTGTCTTAAAAGGATATATGGAATCTGTAGGACATTTTTCAACACACGCCATGCATGATACGCATTTTTCATAATCTATCTTAGCTAAATTATCTATGACATGCACGGCATCATAATTACATGCTCTTTCACACGCTTTGCATCCTATACATCCAACTGTACACACTGGCCTTACATTTTTGCCTTTATCAGTATTAGAGCATATAACCCTTGTCTTAGTGTTTGCATCAACTAACTCTATTATATTTTTAGGACAAGCATCTACACAAATCCCACACCCAGTGCATTTATCCTCATCAACAACAGCGACTCCATCGCCTATTACATGTATAGCGTCAAATGGGCACAATTTTTCACATGTTCCAAGGCCAAGACATCCAAAACGGCACCCTTTTGATCCATCTTGGTACTGCACTGCTGACCTGCAGTCATCGATACCAAAATATTTATATTTTTCTAATGCATTTTTTCTAGTACCATTGCACTTAACAAATGCTACCATCTTTTTATTACTAACATCTGTTTTGACACCAAGAATAGCCCCAACTTTTTTAGCAGCAGATGCTCCTCCCACTTTACATCCGTCTATTGGTGCATTACCTGTTGATACTGCATGTGCGAATCCGTCACAACCTGGATATCCACATGCACCACAATTAGCACCAGGAAGGGCATTTCTTACTTCAACTTCTTTTTGATCAACCTTAACTTCAAATTTTTTAGATGCGTATGCTAAAACTATTCCAAATACTAAACCCATTCCTCCAAGGCTTGCTAATGGCAATATCAAATATGGCAATATTCCACTCATTCAAAGCACTCCTTTATATTAATCCTTGAAAACCGAGAAAAGCTATTGACATTAAGCCAGCACCAATAAGCGCTATCGGAAATCCCTCCAACACTTTTGAAATTGGCGCAAGCTCTAGTCTTTCCCTTATTCCAGCATATAAAACAATCGCAAGCGTAAATCCTACAGCTGAACCAAATCCATTCACCACTGACTCAATGAAGTTATAGTTTTGTTGAACATTTAAAAGTGCAACACCTAAAACTGCACAGTTTGTCGTTATAAGCGGTAAATATATGCCTAACGCTTGATGCAAAGCTGGACTTGATTTTTTTATTACCATTTCTACAAATTGTACCAGTGAAGCTATTACAAGTATAAACGCTATTGTCTCAAGGTAAGATAAGCCTAGTGGCACAAGTATCATATTATACACTATGTATGCAAAAGCAGATGCTATTGTCATGACAAATGTAACAGCTATACCCATTCCAAGTGCTGTCTCAACATTCTTTGAAACACCGAGAAAAGGACATTCACCTAAAAATCTTACTAATACGAAGTTATTTACAAGTATAGAACTAATCAGTATAAGTATAAGCTCTGTCAGCATGTGATGCACCTCCCAACAATGCCTTCTTTTTTATTGCCTTCTCTCTTCTCTTTTTTTGAACGCCTTCCATTAATCTAAAGAATCCAAGAAGAAGACCTAATGTTATAAATGCTCCTGGAGGCATGATGAATATCAAAGCAGGTTGATAATTTGGTCCAAACAGTGATATTCCAAATATCGAACCATTCCCTATTATCTCTCTTATGGACCCCAATATAAACAACGCTAATGTAAATCCTAAACCCATACCAAGTCCATCTGCAGCAGACTGCAAAACAGTATTTTTATAAGCAAATGCTTCAGCTCTTGCCATTATTATGCAGTTTACAACGATAAGGGGTATATATATTCCAAGGGCTTTGTCAAGAGCTGGAGAAAATGCCTTAATAAGCATTCCTATTATGGTTGTAAAAGTGGCTATTACTACGATAAAAATAGGTATTCTAATCTTATCAGGTGTAAATTTTCTCAATGAGGATATTAATATATTTGAAAAAAATAGAACAAATGTAGCTGCTATTCCCATAGCTATACCATTTAAAGCTGCAGTTGTCACTGCAAGCGTAGGACACATGCCAATGACTTGGATAAATGTAGGATTTTCTTTCCATATACCGTTTTTAAATGTGTTAAATATACTCATAAAAAACACCTCACTTATTTGATCCAGCAATAACCCTGTATGCTTCTATGGCCGTATTTACACCTTTTGTTACTGCTCTAGATGTTATTGTAGCACCGGTTATTGCTTGAATCTGATTGTCCTGGCTTGGAACAGTCTTTACAACTACCAAATCTTTATCTGCATTTTTACCTTTATACTGTTTATTCCAGTTTGGATCTTCCGATTTTGCACCAAGTCCAGGTGTCTCCGATTGATTTACTATTGTTATGCCTGTTATTTTGCCATCTTTATTTATTCCTATCATTTCATCAACAGGGCCACTAAATCCTTTTGGTGCAACTTTTATTACATATCCAACGACATTGCCATTTGATTTTGCCTCATTTATTTCTTCTATAAGTCTTGAATCTGGCGTCAGTTTCGGATCACCAGATGTATCAAAATTAAATTTGTACTTACTTAAATCAAGTTTTGTATATTGCTCCGCTGGAAGTACAGCTTTCATTGCTTCCATATTTGTATTTTCAAGCTGTTTTGCGATAGGTTTTTCAGTAATGAAATTAAAAAAGCCTAACACTATTGCAGCTATACCTGTAATAATTAAAAGAGTAATACCCGTCTTTAAGATATCATTTTTACTACTCATTAGTTTTTACCTCCCCGAATACTTTCGGTGTTGTGTATCTATCTATGAGAGGTGTAGCTATATTCATTAGAAGTATAGAATAAGATACACCTTCAGGATATCCGCCATAAAGCCTTATAATTGAAGTAAAAACGCCACATCCAATTCCAAAGATTATCTGGCCTTTAGGAGTAACAGGTGATGTAGTATAATCTGTTGCCATAAAGAATGCACCGAGAATAAGTCCTCCTGACATGATATGGTATAATGGATCACCAGTAAATAGACCATTCTTGCCAAGCACCCATGTTAATATTGCAACTGTTAAAATATAACTTAAAGGTATTCTCAGAGTTATTACCTTTCTTTTAAGGAGATATGCCGCACCAATCAACAAAGCTAAAATTGATACTTCTCCAATTGTACCACCTCTTAGACCTATAAACATATTAAAAAGTGAAGGTAGCTCACATGATGATTCAGTACCTTTGATTATGGCAAGGGGTGTAGCACTGGCTATCCCATCCACAGTAAAGCGGCTCATAGGTACTGGCCATGATGCAAGTAAAAAAGCTCTTGCTGCTAATGCTGGATTCATGAAATTATATCCCAATCCGCCAAATACTTGCTTAACTATTGCTATTGCAAATATAGACCCAATAGCCGCTATCCACCATGGTATTGATACAGGAAGATTAAATGCCAGTAGTATTCCCGTGACAACCGCACTAAAATCGTTTATCGTTACATCTTTATGTGTCAAAATTTGTATTACCGCTTCTGTCGCAATCGAAAAAACAATACATAATACCGTTATAAATAACGCACGGATACCAAAAATTATGATGCCTGCTATAAGTGCTGGCATTAAAGCTATTACAACATCAAGCATTATCCTTTCAATACTATCTTCTGACCTGAAATGAGGTGATGACGTGACATATAATTTATTTTCCATTGTCTTTTATGACCTCCTGCAAGTTAATATATTATTACCAACCTCCAAAACTTACTTTTTTCGTTTTCTTAAGATTTCACGCTTTGCCAATCTGATTGATTCAACAAGCGGTCTTTTAGATGGGCAAACATAAGAACAGCTTCCACATTCTATGCAATCAAGTGCATGATATTCCTCACATTTATTGAAATCATTTTTCAAGGAGTACGCGCTTATAAAAAGTGGTAATAAGTTCATAGGACATGCATCTACACACCTTGCGCATTTAATACACGGTTTGGGATCTTTTAAAGCTATCCTGTCTTCCGGTAATACTAAAATTCCTGACGTACCTTTAATAACTGGCACATCAATAGAATACTGTGCAATCCCCATCATTGGTCCGCCAGATATCACTTTTCCTGGAATGCCTTTGAATCCACCACAACATTCTATTAGCTCCCTAAATGGTGTACCAATCTTGACACGAAGATTTTTTGGTGTCATGATTCCTTCGCCAGTTACAGTGACAACACGTTCTATAAGTGGTTTCCCAAATTTTATAGCCTCTGCAATAGCAAAAGCTGTTCCTACATTGTCAACAACAACGCCAATATCGGCAGGCAATTTACCCGAAGGAATTTCTCTACCAGTTATCGCTTTTATAATATGTTTTTCAGAACCTTGTGGATATTTTGTTTTTAATACGGCGACCTCCACACCCGCATATTCTTTGCAGGCCTTTCTTATTTCCTTTATGGCATCTTGTTTGTTATCTTCTATCCCAACATATCCTTTTGATGCCCCTAATGCTTTCATTATTGCTAAAAGCCCATGTACAATATCAACAGGTTTCTCCAGCATAAGACGGTGATCAGCCGTCAAATAGGGTTCACATTCAGCACCATTTAAAATGACGATGTCTATTTTTTTGTCTGGAGGTGGATTAAGTTTAACAGCAGTTGGAAACATAGCGCCACCCATACCTACTATGCCAGCGTCCCTGACAATTTGCCTTATTTCTTCTGGTTTTAAATTATCTATATCTTCATTTGGCTTAATATTGTCATCATAATTAAATTCGCCATCTGACTCAATAACAATAGATTTTACCAGCTTACCGCTTGATGATGGTCTATCTTCTATGGCAACTACCTTTCCCGATACACTAGAATGTACTGGAGCAGAAACAAATCCATTCGCTTCACCGATTTTTTGCCCGACTTTAACGTAGTCATTTACTTTAACCAATGGTGTGCATGGAGCACCTATATGCTGTTGCAAAGGTATGATAACTTGTGATTTTGGTAAATGTTCTTCGATTGGATATTTATTAGATAATTCTTTATAAGATCTCGGATGTATTCCACCGAAAAATGTATATTCCCTTGTTTTCAATGTTTACACCTCTTTTTAAAATAATTAAATTGCTTCATTAAGATTTTTGCCTCTGGTATTATTTATATTTTTCAAAGATACTTTTGAGATACTCAATGCTTTCAACCACTTCTTTCCGATCTTTATAATTGTTTCTGTACACCTCCATTATAAGCGATCCTCTGTAATCGATATTCTTTAACTCTTTATACAGTCTCCTAAAATCAAAATTTCCTTTACCAGGCAGATGCAATTCACCACTTAAATCGTAATCACACAAATGGACATTTGTAAGCTGCTTTTCCATGGTTTTAAGATAGTCAAAGGGATCCTTTTTGCTTTTCATTGCCTGTTTTATGTCTAAGGTAAAATATATATTTTTGCTGTTTGTGACTTGTTTTATGGATGTTGCAAATTCAGGATACGAAAACCAGCACCAATAAACATTTTCCCAAGAAAATTTAACTCCATATTCTCCGGAAGTATCAGCTATATAATCTGTATATTTTGCGATTTTCTCAAAATCTATATTAGGAAGTGTATCTTTTTTAAGTGCCGGCCCATGAAAAACATAGATCTTTGAGCCGAGTATCTTGGCAGCTTTTAACACTTTTAGAAGCATCTTTGATGCATCCTTCCTTTGCCTCGATGTTGCTGAGAAAAGCTGCGGTTCAAACTGTGTCCCTATGGCATGTATAGAATTAACCTCGATTTCATATTTATCAAGGTTATCTTTCATCTCTTTGCAAAAATCTTCATCATACTCACTGTAAGATTCTAAAAAAACTTCAACTTTTTTAATACCCATATTTCCAATGATCGGAATAGTTTCTTCTGTAAGATAATCCGGGTAAAAGCAAGCAGTCGATATGCCAACTTCCATTTGATCACCATCCTAAAATCTTAACAATAACTACTTAATATTATACTAGAAATTTTTTTCAGAAAAACATAAATTTAAAGGATATGCCTTATAGACATATCCTTTTTGTCACCTTTTAAGCCTTTTTTCCAATTCTTCTTTTTCTTTCTCATAACCAGGTTTGCCTAAAAGCGCAAACATATTTTTCTTATATGCTTCTACTCCAGGTTGGTCAAACGGATTTACTCCATTTAAGTATCCGCTTATGCCGCAAGCCATCTCAAAGAAGTAAACCAGATATCCAAAGTTGTATGCAGATATCTCTGGAACATTCACTATTAGATTTGGCACGCCGCCATCATTGTGAGCAAGTACCGTGCCTTGAAAAGCTTTCTTATTGACAAAATCTATCGTATTTCCAGCCAGGAAATTAAGTCCATCTACATTGTCCTTGTCTTCGTCTATCGTTATTTCTTTTAGCGGTTTTTCTACATTTATAACCGTCTCAAACATTATCCTGCTTCCATCTTGTATAAATTGCCCCATGGAATGAAGATCCGTCGAAAAATCTACTGATGCAGGATATATTCCTTTGTGGTCCTTGCCTTCACTTTCTCCAAAAAGCTGTTTCCACCATTCGGAAAAATAGTGAAGCCTCGGCTCATAGTTTACTAAAATTTCAACAGATTTGCCCTTCCTATAAAGCGCATTTCTAAGTACAGCATACTGCATGCTTAAATTGTCTTTTATATCAGGTTTTTTGAAAATTAATGATGCGTCATATGCACCTTTCATCATTTCATCAATGTCAATGCCTGAAGCTGCTATAGGAAGGAGTCCTACTGCCGTCAGAACGGAATATCTGCCACCTACATCATCAGGAATCACAAATGTCTCATAGCCTTCTTCATCCGCCAGTTTTTTAAGAGCACCCTTTTTTCTATCTGTTGTGACATATATCCTAGATTTAGCTTCTTCTTTTCCATATTTCTTTTCTAGAAAATCCCTGAAGACTCGAAATGCAATAGCAGGTTCTGTAGTAGTACCAGACTTTGATATGACGTTTATAGATACATCTTTGCCATCCAGAACTTCTAATAAATCTTGAAGGTATGTAGAGCTTATGCTGTTTCCTGCAAAATATATTTCTGGCGCCTTTCTAACTGATTGTGGCAAAATATTGTAAAATGAATGTGTAAGCATCTCAATAGCTGCCCTTGCGCCTAAGTACGAACCACCAATTCCGATTACGACAAGTGCATCTGAATCAGATCTTATTTTCTCTGCAGCTTTTTTGATTCGAGCAAATTCTTCCTTGTCGTAATCCCTCGGCAAATCAACCCAACCAAGGAAATCGCTTCCCTGCGCAGTCTTATTTAGCACCATATCAAGTGATAATTGCGCCTGTTTCTCTAGATATGATATTTCATGCTCATTTACAAAATTCAACGCATTGGAATAGTCAAAGTTTAATACATTTGTCATATGTAAACCTCCAATCTTATTTTACATCTCATATTTTATACTATATAAATTATATTATCAAGCTTTAACTTAGAAACAAGTCACCTGCAATGTTTTTGCCTGTCTTTGTCTTAAAATTCTTTTCTACAATATTGCTGACCTTTTCTCTATCTTTATACAATTCATCCTCTTCTATATTTACCAGAAGATCAGATTCCCATATTATCTGAAAATCAAGTCCATCATTTTTAGATGCCGTATGATGACCACCTATAATATAACATACTCTTTCTATTATACCCTCGTCCTCATTGTTTTTCCGCATAATCTCTCTTGCAATGGCCGGTCCCTCTATTTCCTGATATCTTCCGGATGAGCTACCATATTTTTCTTCAGCTTTTTTGATGCCGATATCATGCAAAATTGCGGTAATATACACGATCTTCTTGATTTTTTCATCAGTAATATTTTCGCCATCCACTATTCTGTCAGCAAAGCTAAGCACTTTTAATGCATGGTTTATTCTTTTTAAGTCAATGCCGTAATAATCTTTAAGTTCCATAATATATTTTAATCTCGACATAATATCATCTCCTATAAGTTTAGTTAAATTCAATTAATTAGTGCCTCCACCTGAAGAACTGTGATTCTGTTTTTTCTTGTAAAGATAATATGCTGATGCAATTACCACGGCTGACACTATTGGCTCTACATCTACACATTGGCACTCAACGTCAAAGCCGTCAATTGTACCACCTAGCCTTCCTGTTGCGGTAGACCCTTGGAAATTTATAATGACATCAAATCCACCAACAGCGCCTCCACACCTGCCGTAAACTGTATTTCCATCATAGTGAAGGTTCAAGTCATGTCCATCGATGCTGCCGCCAATTCTCGCATTAACAAAATCATTTCCAATGCTACCTGTTATATCTTTACCAAAAATAGCTCCTCCAAATCTTCCATTGATGTTGCCATCTGTCATAGAATACTTTATGTCTATATCGTCTCCAATCACTGAACCTCCGATTCTTCCGTCAATTTTTCCGTCTTCTACGAGTGCATATATGTCATATCCCGCAAAGACGCCACCTATCCTACCTTCAATACTACCCATTCCATATCTCCCCCTCTCATTATAACAATATTTTTACATATTCATATTTTACCGTCAATAAATATTTAACCAAATTTTGAAATTGTTTTTTTAGTGGTTATAATATTAAATGGAGGTGTTTTATATGGATGCATTAGAAGTATTAAAGCAAAGAAGAGCTGTAAGATCTTTTGAAGATAAACCAATTCCAAAAAACATACTGGAAGATATTATTGACTGCGGAAGACTTGCTCCATCTGCAAACAATGTTCAACCTTGGCATTTCGTCGTTGTAACTGACAAGGAAACTCTTAAGTATATTTCTGAAAAGGCTACATACGGCAAATTTATTAAAGATGCTGCAGCATGTGTAGTTGTATACTGTGAAAAAGAAAACATCCACCATCTAGAAGATGGTGCAGCAGCAACTGAAAATATCATACTTGCAGCAAAAGCATACGGCATCTCTTCATGCTGGGTAGCAGGGTATGATCGGACATATGAAAAAGACATAAATGAATATTTAAATGTTCCATCAAACCTTAGAATGATCTCAATTATTGCTTTAGGCTACAGTACGCAAAATCCGTCTCCAAGAAATAAAAAATCTTTAAGCGACGTACTGCACTGGGAAAAATTTTAAAAAACTCGGCTTAATGCCGGGTTTTTGTATATTTTTTTGTTCTTTGATAAAAATATACTTAAGAAAAATACTTGATAAATTTTATTTCAGACTATATAATTGAATGTGATTAATTGATAATGATTATCATTATAAAATGGAGGTGAGCAGTTGGCAAGAACAATAGTACCAAAGCATAGAATGTGCAGAATTGTAGGACATCCCCTATGCGGTAGTCCAAAATGTCCTTCGTTAAAGCGGCCGTACGCTCCTGGACAGCATGGGCTAGCTAGAGGCAAAAAGCTTTCTGAATACGGTAGAAGACTTCTTGAAAAACAAAAGCTCAAATCAATCTACAACGTTAAGGAAAGACAGTATAGAAGGTATTTTGAAAAAGCACTAAAAAGCAAGGAACCGACAAGCGAAAAACTTCTTTCACTTCTTGAAAGGCGCCTTGACAATATTGTATACAGGATGGGCTTTGCTCCTACAATATACTCTGCACGTCAGCTCGTTTCGCATGGCCATATTTTAGTAAATGGCAAAAAAGTAAATATCCCATCTTATGAGGTAAATGTCGGAGACGTCGTCTCCGTTAAAGAAAAAAGTAAAAATATGCCCCTTATAAAACAAAGCATCGGCACAAATGATATTCCACCATATATCAATGTCGATGTGGATAAAATGGAAGGCAAATTAATTAAATTGCCAAGAAGAAGCGAAATTCCTGTAGAAATTGACGACCATTTATTAGTAGAATTTTACTAAAGCCTGGTAACGGTAACCCAGGCTTTATTTCTTTTAAATTTTTCTTATAAGTGATAAAATAATTTTAGAAAATTTTAAGAAAGAAGGGGTATATTGCAAAACGTCGCTCATCGATTTTTAAAATACGTAAAGTATGAAACAACATCAGATGAAAACTCTTCAAAATGCCCTAGTACAGATGGGCAAATGGTTTTTGCCAAAGACTTGGCTGCTGAATTAAAAGCTATCGGGCTTACAGACGTATCCGTCGATGAAAATGGATATGTAATGGGAACTGTACCATCTAATATTGATAGGAAAATACCAGTAGTAGGCTTTATATCACACATGGACACAAGCCCTGATATGTCTGGAAAAAATGTAAATCCGCAGATAATCGAAAACTACGATGGCAAAGACATAATATTAAACAAGGATAAGAATATCGTTTTGTCGCCAAGTGATTTTCCAGAATTAAAAGACTACATAGGAAAAACACTGATCACGACAGATGGTACAACACTGCTTGGTGCCGATGATAAGGCTGGAATTGCTGAAATAGTAACCGCCTATGAATACCTCATATCACATCCTGAAATAAAACACGGGACTATAAAAGTATGTATAACGCCAGACGAAGAAATCGGACGCGGTGCAGACAAATTTGACGTAAAAAAATTCGGGGCTGATTTTGCTTATACAATCGATGGTGGAAAATTGGGTGAATTGGAATATGAAAACTTCAATGCAGCATCTGCAAAAATAATAATACACGGCCGAAATGTACATCCGGGAACAGCAAAAGGCAAAATGAAAAACTCTGTTTTAATAGGAGTAGAGCTTGCTTCAATGCTGCCGCTGGAAGAAACACCGGAAAATACAGAGGGATATGAGGGATTTTATCACATAAATAATTTTAATGGTAATGTAGAAGAAACACACTTGTACTACATAATAAGGGATTTTGACAAAGAAAACTTTGAAAATCGCAAAAATTACTTGTTAAATTTGATAAACAAATTAAATGAAAAATACGGCGAAGGCACAGTAGAAATAGATTTAAAAGACCAATATTACAATATGAGAGAAATCATTGAAAAAGACATGAGTATAGTTGAAATTGCACTAAAAGCTATAGAGAAAGCAGGCGTAAAACCAGATGTGTCTCCTATCCGCGGCGGCACTGATGGAGCAAGGTTATCGTACATGGGGCTTCCAACGCCTAATATATTTACAGGAGGCCATAATTTTCACGGCAAATATGAATACATACCTATTTTTGCGATGGAAAAAGCTGTTGAAGTTATATTGAATATAGTAAAGCTTGTGACAGAAAAGTAAATCTAAAAAGGGCTCACTATTGGGCCCTCTATTTCATTTAAGCTTTTCTTTCAAAAAAGCAGCAGATTCATCGATAGCCTTCCTTTGCCAGTCAAGCCTGCTAAATGTATGATCTGATCCATCTATCGATATTCTACGTCCATTTTCTTTGTAAACTGTCTTTAAAATCTCCTCAGACACAGTATACGGAACAGCTTCATCTTTTGTGCCGTGAACTATTAGCACGTCTTTGTCATACCCTTTCGCTGACTCAAATATATCAATATCAGCTATGTCAAGCACAAATCCTTTCCCAAGTGCGAACCCACCAATATCAACAAAGCCATGTTCATTAAGCAAATTTCCTGCTTCACTCTGAGATTGAAGCATTATTGCATCTCTCATATTAAAAGCAGGAGCCCAGAGTACCAATGATTTTACGACGTCTTTGTATTCCTTTGCTATAATGGCAGCAATGGCACCACCCATGCTGAAACCCAGTATTCCGATATTATTGACATCTGTCAGAGGATCGTTCTTTACAAATTCTACTATATGTCTTGCATCTTCTACTTCACCGCTAAATGTCATGTCAATAAAGTCTCCATCGCTTTCACCTGAGCCGTAGAAGTCAAAGCGGAAACTGCCTATGCCTACCTTCTCCAACTCTCTTGACAACTTTACAAAAATAAAGTGTGACTCAACTTTATTGCCTGTAAACCCATGAAACATAACCACCATAGGAGCTTTGCCATGTGTACCGTCTGGCATATGCATCATACCCCTCAATGTCCTAGATCCATATGTCAGTTCAACAGACTTTTGCATAATATCACCTCCACCCATTTTTCTAAATTATACCATATTTCATAAAAAATTAAAAATATTATTTAATAAATCATCTTGTTTTATGACATTAACATTATTTTGAAACATATTATTCTGAGCACAGACTGCCAATTTATATCCAACATCTATATTAAACTGCTTAAAATAAAACTTATTTTTATTTTCTCCATAAAGCTTAATTTCTTTTTCTAATTTTACAGTAAATGATTTTAATGGAACATAAAGTCCCTTGCCTAGTGCCTTGACATAGCTTTCTTTTAGTGTCCAAAGAGTAAAAAAGTAGTCTATTTTATCATCCTTTTTCATCATATCATTACACTCTTCCATCGAAAAGAAACGCTTTGCCACATTTAAATTGATATCTCTTACCTTCTCTATGTCAACGCCTAAATTATCACAATCTACAGCTATAGATGCCCACTCTCCTGAATGGGATATACTAAAAAATATATTTTTGCCTTTTAAAAAAGGTTTCCCAAACTCATTCTTATAAAATACGATATCGCTGTTTTTTAGTCCAAATTCTTTTACTAATGTCACTCGAAGCATTGCCTCTGCCAAAAGAGTCCTCAGTGCATCATCAAATTTCTTAATCTTTTTAACTCTCCATCTCTTTTCTTCTGACACTGCCTCTAATAATTTACTATATTCTTCTTCGTCTACATTTCTCGTGATTTTTGTAGCGTACACTTCCACCATTATAAATTCCTCCAAAAGCCGTCAAGATATGCTTCTATATTATTTTTATTGACTTTAATATACGGAAACCATTCCTTAGGAAATAATTTTATATAGTTCTTATGCAAAAATCTTTCATCTATAAGCAAAATAACACCTCTATCAGTCTCAGTTCTAATAACACGACCTGCTGATTGCATCACTTTATTAAAGCCAGGATAAAGGTAAGCAAACTCATATCCAAGCCCATACTTTTCTTCGAAGTAGTCTTTTATTATATCTCTTTCAAGACATATTTGAGGAAGACCGACACCTACAATTATAACGCCGATTAATCTATCATTCTTCAAATCAATGCCTTCCGAAAAGATACCTCCTAGCACGCAAAAGGCTATGATTCCCTTTTTCTCATCTTCAAACATCTTTAAAAAACTCTCTTTGTCATCCTCACTCATACTGCTCTCCTGCTTGATTATCATGTTCGTTCCTCGATCTTTATAAATCTCATATATCATGTTCATATACTCATATGATGGAAAATACACAATATAATTCCCTGGCTTTTTCCACACAACTGCATCAATATACTCCGCTACTTTTTCTCGCGTATTTTCTCTATCTTTGTACTTTGTAGATACATCATCTGCTATAAGAATCATTCTGTTTTTAGTATCAAAAGGTGAATCTAAGCAAATTGCGTAATCTTCATGGCTCCCTCCTAAAAGCGACTTATAGTATGTAATCGGAAGAAGTGTGGCAGAAAAAAATATTGTCCCTCTGACTTTCTGAAGCGTTTGACTTAATAATTTAGACGGATCCAAGCAGAATAGCTTAATTTTTACATCATCACCATCTTTTTCTACGTACGTCATATATGACGAATCATACATATCAGAAATTTTCAAATAAGATAATGATTTAAAATACAAATCTATAAGCTCATCGCATTTGGATGATTTTTTATTATTTACAAGGTACAATTCAGCTTCACCTATAAACTGCCTTAAATAGCCATCCAAAGCAACTTGTTTTTCTTTCGCCACAAAAAAATTATTTTCACCGCACTGTTTTTTCATTTGAAGAAAAATAGAATTAATCTTCGATAATACCTTCTCTATTTTACTGCTTTTCCCTTGCATCGACTTTTTTAATGATAAAAACTCTTTTTTAAAAAGCTCTGCAGAAAACATCTCCCTTGACCTGTCTACAAGGTTGTGGGCTTCATCCACAAGTAGAGTAAAATCGCTCTTATCTTGAAAAAATCTTTTTATCCCGACATTTGGGTCAAAAACATAATTGTAATCGCAGATTACAACATCAGACCATAAAGATAAGTCTAGTGAAAACTCAAATGGACATACCGTATGTTTTTTTGCATACTCCTCAATTTTTGCCCTGCTAAAATCATCTTCATTTAAAATCATATCCATTATAGCATCGTTTATCCTATCATAATGGCCTTTTGCGTATGGGCATGACTCAGGGGTGCATTCAGTCCTTTCATTTAAACATATCTTCTCTTTTGCAGTGATATCAAGCGTCTTAATTCTTAGCCCCTTATCCCTTAGCATCTTAAACGTCTCATCTGCAACAGTACCAGCAATTGTTTTAGCCGTCAGATAAAATATCTTTGACGTCATCCCTTCCCTCATAGCCTTTATCGATGGAAAAATTGTAGATATTGTTTTACCTATTCCGGTAGGCGCTTGTACAAAGAGTTTTTTCTCTCTTTCAATCGTCCTGTAGACAGTTACGGCTAGCTTTCTCTGACCTTTCCTGTAATTTTTATAAGGAAAATCTATCTTCTCTATGGAGCTGTTTCTTTCATTTATCCAACTGTATGATATCATTGCCCAGTTGTAAAACTTTTTTAAAAGATCTTCAAAAAATGCTTTTAGCTCATCTATAGAATACGTGTATCTCAAATATTTAATCTCATCATTATCAATCTGATAATACGTTAGTTGAATATTTATCGCAACCAAATCGTTCTGAATAGAGTATATATAAGCATAGCATTTTGCCTGTGCCAAATGTAGCGGATTGTAATTATCATCAATGTCATTTAGTTGAGCATTTGTAGTTTTTATTTCGTCTATCGTAACATTGCCGTTTTCAATAATGATGCCATCCGCACGGCCTTCAACAGCAAGGATAAAATCATCGTACTCTGCTTCGTACTTTAATGAGACTTCTTTCGTATAATTTTCATTTTTAGATTTCTGTATCTTTCTATGAATCCTTGCCCCTTCTAGCGCTCTTCTATTGCCGTTTCCGACAAACTCACTGTTTAAATCACCACTGCGCAATATAAACTCTACCAAGTCTCTAACTGAAACTTTTATCTTCTCTTTAATCATTACATCCAGCCTTTCATAAAGTCCATCCAACCAAGGACGGTTCTTGAGTTGAATTATAACATAAAATTATGTTTGATGGTATAATATAAATTGAACACTAATAGAAAGGATTGTTTATGTAAATGGAACTACCATTAGAACTTATCACTGCCATAGAAAACGAAACAGAAGCTATACCTACAAATAAATTAGCAGCTTTAGTTTCGGATATTTCTAAGCGATACCGTGATAAAAACTATTCTGATAAATTTTTAAACGGATATGATGAAACAATCGCTTATGTCGTATACAGGATGCCTGCTACGTACGGCGCAATATACACTGTTTTAAATCATGTAAAAGAAGTATATAATGATTTTCGCCCAAAATCTCTTTTAGATGTAGGGGCAGGCCCTGGAACAGCCATGTGGGCGGCAACTGCTATATGGCATGATATTGATCAAATAACGCTTCTGGAAAAAGACGAAAACATGATAAATATCGGCAAAAAGTTATCTTCTAATTCACATTATGATTCTATCAAAAACGCAAAGTGGCTAAAAATAGATTTAAATAGATCATTTGACGCTCACAGACACGATATCGTCATTGCATCGTATTCCATTGGTGAGCTAAATGAAGATGTACAGAGTAAAATAATAAAAAAACTGTGGGAAAGTGCTAATGATATACTGATCATTATAGAGCCAGGAACTAAAATCGGCTTTTCTAGGATAAAAAGAGCCCGGGAAGCTCTGATATCGCTTGGTGCGCATGTAATCGCACCCTGTCCGCATGATAAAAAATGTCCCATAAAAGATAATGATTGGTGCCACTTTTCCTCGCGCATACAGCGAACAAGCTTGCACAGAAAGGTTAAAAATGGCGAACTTCCATACGAGGATGAAAAATTTTCGTACATTTGTGTGTCAAAAAAGCCTTGCAAAACAATAAAAAGCAGAATCATAAGACATCCGCAGATAAGAAAAGGCCACATAATATTGGATTTGTGCACAAAGGATAGCATCAAGAAAGTCACGGTCACAAAAAGCCATGGAGATATTTATAAGAAAGCCAGAAATATGAGATGGGGTTCTGCTTTTGAATGAAAAAACGCATGTTGCCAATAAACTTTAATAGCTCTTCTCAGTTGTATTTCTCGACAAATTTTGCTGGTGTAAGTATCTCCGGCTTTTCAATCTTCAAATCATAAAAATCTTTATCACCTGTAATTAAAACATCTACATCTTCTGTGATAGCCGACACCAGAACAGGCAAATCTTTTTTATCGCGAATATCTGGATATTTGTGTATATATATTTTTTCAATTGTATAAGTATACTCAAAAGGCAATTCTGAAAGAAATGTGTCTAAGTCTTGGTATTTTGCAGGAAATTTTCGTCTGATTACCATCTTAAGCTCATCAATAACATATGATGGCAATACAATAGTATGTTGATCTGTAATAATGTCGACTAATTTTTTCATTCTGGATGTAGGAAAAAGAAAAATTAAAATAAGAACATTTGTATCAATCATTATTCTCATAACGTTCTTTCCACATTTCTTCTCTTATTTCATTTACCATATCCACTACATCCTGCTCATTTTTCAAACCAAGTCGTTCGGCCTCACCTTCAAAAGCTTTTTGAATGTTCATAAAAGCTACCTTTGCAGCATTAGCAAAAATAATTTTATCACCTTCTTCAATAAAAATTACTTTATCACCGTCTTTAAGATTAAGCTTCTTGCGAATATCAATAGGAATCGTAATTTGGCCTTTACTAGTAACTTTTGCAATTTCCATCTTCCACACCCATTCCTTACTTTCCTTACTAATATTATATTCTTTTTATGTAAAAATATCAACTTTCAGAAATGAATCAGTGGATTGGAATTTTTTCAAAGAGCAGTGATTTCACTTTCACGACAACTCATTTCATGTAAACAAGCTTGATGTAAAATAACTAACTGTTTTTTTCCGCTATTACATCCTCATCTGTTATACTGCTGCACAATAATGGAGAATTGACATCATACCTAGTCATATTGTCATTGACAACATTGCTACTGTAATTTGCATAGCAATAGATACACCTATGCATACACGTATTATAAGCTCCTATATCCACACTAGAGGCACAACCACATGCTTTTCTTTGATTTTTGTCTTTTCCATCCTTAATATTACGTCCAGAAATTTCCTTAATCAGATTAGGATCGATGCATTTTCCATGCTCTATTCCAAATTGAGACAAATCTATTTCTTCTGCGCATGTTTCAATTTTGAGAGAATACGCTTCTGCAATTTCTCCAATCCTTTTGGCTATCCTTATTTTATCTTCATCGCTAATGTCAAAAGCGCCTATCGTCCCAAGGCCTTTCTTTGCTTTAGGGTAAAAATCCACAAAGCTTATGATACACTTTGATGTATAATCTTGAAGCTTCGATGCCAATACTTCAAAATATTTATAGTGATATTCCTCGCTAATAGCTTCAGTTATAATGATAGGATCGTATCTCCAGATAACCCTATTGGGTCCTATTTTATCTGATAATCTCCTAAATGTATCTATTATTTCCGATTTCTTCGGGACATTTTTCTCAACTTTATCATCATAAGGATTCAACGTAAACTGAAAATAATATGGATATCTATCAATAATTTGAAGATTATCAATCATATTCGCCGGATTTTTACTCCAAAACACAAAGCAATCAACTAATTCCAAAGATAAAGGTACCTTGCTTACATAATGTAAATTAAAAGGATTCCTAACCAAAACATAGCCTTCTTTAATTCTATTGTAAAACCAATCGCTGTAAAACGCAGGTATATCCGTCCTTCTGCTTGCACTTATTATCATACATTAACCTTCCTTTTTATAAAGACCGCTGTGATAACAAATTACATACTTCTTATAATTTCCAACATATTGCATACAAACTGCTACTCAAATCTGTGTTTTTACCTTGTAAAAGAATTATACTTTTCATTATAGCCTTTGTCAATTTAAAATATCTTCTCAAATCATGAAATCCATGTAATAAGTCAGTCTTTAAATAGTTATCTTTCTCATCAATCATTAGTTTATAAAAACTTATTAAAGAAAATACTTGACTTTAGCGTTAATATAGTACTATAAATAGTATAGTGCTACGCAACAATTTGTTTTAAAGGATAATAGGAGGATTGGCAGATGGATGCAATTGACTTATTGAAGAATAGGAGAAGCTGCAGAAATTTTTCTGATATCCCCATCGACGATGATGTTTTAAATGACATATTAGAAGTTGGTTTAAATGCCGCCAGTGGAGGCAATACTCAGCCATGCACTATAATTAAAATAAGGGACAAAGATAGAAAATCAAAGCTTAAAGATTTGCTCGGACAAAATTTTATTGAAAAGTCTGATACTGTTTTAGTATTTCTTTTGGATTTTTATAAGCAGAAAAGATGGTGCGAAATAAATAAGGCGCCTTACGGGCGGAACAGATCTTTTTTGGAATTTATCATCTCTTTAGAGGATGTAATGTGTGTTGCACAAAGCATTGAATGTGCATGCACTTTAAAAGGTATAGGCAGTGTTTACTTAGGTACGCCGAATCTACGCTATGAGGAAATAAAAGAGCTTTTAGAGTTGCCAGAGCTTACAATCCCTGTTCTCGCTATGTGCCTTGGAAATGTAAAAGGTACGCTAAATTCCAGAAAAAAGCTTCAAAAAGATGCAGTCATTTTTGACGAGAAGTACAAGAAATTAAACGATGACAAAATTGAAAGATATTATGAAGAAAAATACCAAAATAACAACACATACATCAATGACAAAAATAGCTATTTGATAGATGAACTTTACAATATCGCTTCAATGGTTGGAGGAAAAGACTTTGCAGACAAAGTGAAAGCAAATGTTGAAAAAAATGGCTACATAAATCCAGCTCAAAAATTATTCGGTCTTCATTACAATCCTATAGAAATGATAGGAATGAATCAGTGGATATGGAACTTTTTCAAAGAACAAGGCTTTGATTTTCTAGATGAAACATTTCACATTAATAGACTGGATGTGAAATAATTACGTTTTTATTTTTACAGCCTCTAATATTTAATAAATTTACCACACATAGTCTGTTTGATGATTCCCTTGGTCAAGAACCGGTAAATCGAGCATTGAATATACAAGACTGCTCATTTGTTTAGTTTCATCCAAAATGATATCAAGATTTCTGTTAGCCTTTTCACCTTCTGCAATTTTATCTTCTATTGCTTCTACATATCCACTTATAAGAGGCTTATCGTGTTTTAAGCTCATGTGAAGCATTCGCAATGAAATTTTGTTCTCATTTGATCAATTTTTATTTCTTTTTCAAGCTGCAGATTTGTTGACTTAAAATATAAAAATAATACTTATCTATTGCATATACGGCACACTGAGATGTTGAATAGATGTTGAGGTCACGACCAGGCAATTTTGTATTGGTGAACCTACTCCATCCTATAGAGGATGAAGCTTCCTACTTCATAGACCGTTGCCTACTGTTATTCAC